>CAYGAJ010000009.1:0-26534 GCA_964347815.1 uncultured Gemmatimonadota bacterium
CTCCAGATCCAGCTCGGGGCTGGCCTTGCGAAGGGTATACAGCAGCTGGTTGAGCGCCCGGCGGGCCCGCTTCTCCTCCAGGTCCGGCCACAGCACGCCCAAGATCTCTTCCCGACGATCCGGGCCGGGCTCCCGCGCCATGTAGACTATCAGCGCCAACGACTTCGGCCAGGCCGCTTCGCCGGTGAGAAGCTCACCGTTGATCGCAACCGAAGTCCGTCCCAGTGTCCGTATCTCGATCATGACAGGCTTGCCGCGCCGGTCCGGTTACGTCCGACCGGGTGCGACTGTTTCGTGCGTTGATGTGTAGCTTCAAACTGCGCGGCTCGCCCCCTGTCGACAAGGCAGGGAGCAACGCGCCGGTAAGATAGCCCACTTACAACAGACAAACCACCGCCCCACCTGATGTCTGGCGTACAGCATGACTGTTACCTGATCGCCAGCCCCCCCAACCTGACCGGTGCATGATCGTCACCTGATCCGGTACGTCTAGCTTGCGGTGGGACAGGCTCTGAATCTTCAGGAGGCCCGTCGACAAGGCTGCTGCTTTCATAAGTCTTGAACAGAAGACTACCTCAGCTGTCCCACCTGCCCGCTGTGGAAGCTGTGGCAGCATTGGCCAGACGGGCCTCCACTCCCCTTGGCCGAGCGGTGTCCGGTTGCTGAGACCGGAGGTCGCGCGGCGTCTTTTTTGACCCGCTGTAGTTCGCATCCCACCGCTCGAACCAGACGGAAGGCCCGAGCGCCGGTGCCCCGAACGCGGCCAGGATTGTCCCGGCGCCCGCAGCGCCTCAGTTTGCAGTGGTATGAGCTTGATCGAGTTCGGGCTGACGGTCATAGTCGCGGCTGTCTGCGGCCTGGCAGGCCAGTTCATCACCGGGTACTCCCGCGGCGGCTGCCCCATGGCTTTGCTCGCCGGTTTCGCGGGGGCGTTCGCCGGCCCGTGGGCGGCGGCGCGCCTGGACTGGCAGGAGCCGTTCATCCTTCCGGTGGGCCCGGTGGAGTATCCGCTCGTCACCTCCGCTGCTGGGGCGCTGGTCCTGGTCGTGCTCGTGAACCTGGCGACGAAGAAGCGCAAGTTCTAGTTGGCGGAGCAGCGCCGGTCAGCGACCGCCTGCTTCCCACTTAGCGAGCACGTCACGGACGATCGCCAGCAGCTCCAGGCGCACCCGCGCGAAATACCGTTCCGCCTTTCCACGATCGAAGTCGAGCAGACCCTCGCCCGGCCTGTATAAGCCGATCGCCGTTGGGAACGGATAGGCGCGCCAAGCGTCGTTGAACGGCGTCGCCTGTTCGGGCCGGTAAAGCTCTGGATGAACGGCGTCCGGCGCGACGACCATCATCGCTGCGTTCTCGTTGAGGCCGGCGTGGCCACCCTGCTCGCCGAAGATTTCCTCGGTGACGTGTGCCGTGGCGCTCCACCAGTTGATCACGAGTATTCGTGCGTCGGTTGTGCGAAAGACCTCGATCGCCGCGTCGTTAAGCGGCGTGAAATTCGGGCCGTGCCCGTTGAGCACGATGATGTTGGCGAAGCCGGTCGCCGCCAGCCCGCTCAGGACCTGCTGCGCAAGCTCTTTCAAGACCTCGGCGCTGATCCCGAACGTGCCGGCATACTCATCGAGCGACGTATTGACGCCGTAAGGGATCGTCGGTGCGATGAGCGCATTCAGCTCTTCCGCGAGATAGGCGGCGAGGGCTTCGGGCACCAGGTTGTCGGCGCCGTTGGGGCCGACGCCGTGGGCTTCGAGCGTGCCCACCGGGAGCAGGACAGTCTGGACTTGCATCGGCACCAGCTCCTGCACCTCGATCCAGTTGAGATCGTTGAGATGGCGGGAGTGCTGGGCGTGCACGCCGCCGGCTCCAAAGATCGCCAGCGCCAATGCCACGGTCATGATTCGCATTCGAGCCTCGCGAGGTTAGGTGTTCCTTCCGGTCGATTGTCGGTCGTTCCCTGGTCGACGTGTCCAGCTTGCGACGGCGGAAACACCGGGGCAGTATGGGATCCGCGGTTGTATAGCTCGGCGCGCGAAGCGGACCGGATAAATCGTCGATGGACTACACATCGCTAACGCGAATCAAGAGGCAGCCGCCTCTCAAACGAGCCGGCAAGCGTATCCTGGTCGAGCTTGCCCTCGCAGGGGAGCGACTCAAGTTCGGGCTATGGGGGCGCCCGGACGCCTCGGCCGCGATCCTCATTGTCGGCTCGGCTCGCAGCGGCACGACCTGGTTGATGAACGTGCTGTCCTCCGCGCGTGGGATACAGCCCATCTTCGAGCCGCTCTACCCTCCGTACTCGGCAGCGGTCCGCAAGCTCGCCGGCTGGGACGCCCGTGATCCCTACATCCGCGGTCGATATCTGAGACCGGACGGTGAGTATCCCGATTGGGCGGCGCTGCTGGGCCGAGTCCTGACCGGTCAAGAACGAAACTACTGGACCGACTTCGAGCGCACGAGCCTCTTCCCGGACCGCTTCCTGATCAAGCTCATCCGCGCCAACCTCATGGTGGGATACATCGCCCGGACCTTTCAACCGGCGATCGTTTACACGATTCGCCACCCCTGCGCCGTCGTGCGGTCGCGGCTGGGGCTACGTTGGCACGCCGAGGTCGCCGACCTGCTCGCCCAATCGGAGCTGGTCGAGGACCATCTGGCACCTTTCGCCGACACCATCTCGCGCGAACACGATCAGCTGGGTGCACACGCCGTCTGGTGGGCGGTCGAGAACCTGGTGGCAGGTCGCCAGCTGGAGGGACGGCCGCACTTTCGGCTGCTCTACGAGGAAGTGGCGCTCCGGCCCACCGAGACGGCGCGGCGTCTGGCCGAGTGGCTGGATCTCGAGCTGCCGCGCAACCTCGACGCCGTCACGGGGCGTATCAGCCGGGTGACTCGCAAGAAGTACGCGCGCCTGACGACCACCGAACGACTTGGGCTTTGGCAGAAAGAGCTGCCGGCGAACGAGCAGCGACGGATCCTAGACTGGTCGCGGCGCCTCGGGATCTGCGACTACGACGGCGATGCCCTGCCGATTTCCCTGCGTCAGTCGCTGGGCCCGGGCGTCGGCGAGCCGGAGCTGCAGGCTCCGACCTAGGTGGCACCGAGGTTCGCCGCCCGGTTCCAATCGCATTACTATTCTAAAGTACGGTGGGCCGGCTTCGCCCGGCGTCACAGAGGTCCCGGCTGGACGACGGGGCTCACCGCCAAACCGGCTCTGCCGCGTGAAGACCCCCCACCGCCCTGCGTCGAGGTGAGAATGAAGACACGATCGATCTTGCTGGCCGCTCTGGGAATCCTGCTGGTAGTGTCGTGCGGCGACGAGGAGGTGTTCACGGGCCCGGTTTTGCCACGCGGCGAGTGGGTCAAAATCAGCACCTTCGCGTGTCCCACCGACGCGCAGACCGATGAGGACTGCACGATCCCCGTCGCCCCGGGCGAGAAGCTGGCCGCCGGCGGCATCTATGTTCAGGAACATCACTTCATCAACTCGGAATACCTCTTTGGCGTACTGAGCTGGCCGCTGACACAAACGACCAGGTGCGACGACATAAACTCGGAGGGGCGGTGTGTCGTTTTCGGCGTTTGGGGCACCTTCCCCTTCGAGCACGGTGTACAGCGGCTAATCTTCAGGCTGACCGACCCTGTCGAGTACCGCCTCGACTACACGTTGATGGTCGGCGGCCACGTTCTCGCCGACACGTCGCTGGTGCTGCCCGTCGCCGGGGCGCCGGCAGCGAGCGGTTCGCCGGTCTTCACGACCGCAGGGCAGCGGTTCGATTAGCGGCGATCGGATGGGGCGGCGGGCCGACGTCACGCGGTCTCCTTCTGCTTGCGTCCACGCTACCGGGGTGTCATACTCCGCCGTTCCCCGCACGTCACTCTTCAACCATTAGGAGCCGATGTCGATACGCACCACCCGCATCATCGCCCGGGTAGTTTTCCTCGGCGGCATCGCGCTGGGGCTGCCGAGCGGCGCCCTGGCGCAACTGACGGCGAAGACGCCCTCGATTCAAGAGAGCTACCGGGAGGTCGCCGATCGCCTCATCGACGCCGCGCTGGCCGACAGCTTCGCCTACGAGCGCCTGACCGAGTTGACAGACCGCTTCGGCCACCGCTTCAGCGGCTCGGAGAACCTGGAACGCGCCATCGACTGGATCCTGGAGCGGATGCGGGAGGATGGGCTGGAATATGTTCGGGGCGAGCCGGTGCTGGTTCCGAAATGGGTGCGTGGAAACGAGTCGCTGGAGCTGGTGTCGCCGCGCCGCGCCAAGCTGCCGATGCTGGGGCTCGGTGGCAGCGTGGGAACACCGCCCGAGGGGATCCGGGCCGAGGTCCTGGTGGTCGGCAGCTTTGAGGAGCTTGAGGCCCGAAAAAACGAGGCTCGAGGCCGCATCGTCCTTCTGAACGCGCCGTTCACCAGCTACGGCCAGACCGTCACCTATCGGGTAGTGGGCGCCGTGGCGGCCGCACGCGCCGGAGCGGTGGCGAGCCTGATCCGATCGGTCACACCGTTCTCGATGCGTACACCGCACACCGGCCAGATGCGCTACGACCCCGAGACGCCGCAGATCCCCCATGCCGCGATCACCGTCGAAGACGCCGACATGATGCAGCGCATGCAGGCGCGCGGCGAGCGGATCGAGGTGCTGCTGAAGATGGAGGCGCAGCAGTTTCCCGACGTCTACTCCCACAACGTGATCGGTGAAATCGTCGGCTGGCAGTATCCCGATGAGATTGTGGTCATGGGTGGCCACATCGACTCCTGGGATGTGGGGCAAGGGGCGATGGATGACGGCGGCGGCAGTGTCGCCGCCTGGGAGGCCGTGCGCCTGATGCGCCACCTGGGCCTCAAGCCACGACGCACCGTGCGGGTCGTCCTGTGGACGAACGAGGAGAACGGCTTACGCGGCGCTCGGTCTTATCGCGACGAGCATCGTCACGAGATCGGCAACCACGTGCTCGCCATCGAGTCGGACGGCGGTGTGTTCAAGCCGCTGGGGTTCGGCTTCAGCGGCTCGGAGCGCGCCTTTCGCACGGTGAGCGAGATCGGTGCTCTTCTCGACCGCATCGGAGCCGGCACGATCACCCGGGGCGGCGGCGGTGCCGACATCGGCCCGCTGATGGAGCTGGGCGTGCCGGGCATGGGCCTTCGTGTTCAGGGGCAAAAATACTTCTGGTACCACCACACCGAAGCGGACACCGTGGACAAGCTGGACCCGCGCGAGATGGCGGAGTGCGTCGCGGCGATGGCGGTGCTGGCCTACGTCGCGGCGGATCTTCCCGAGCGGCTGCCCCGCTAAACGCTTCCTGTCTAACCCGATGATCATCCGCGACAGCGAGCGCGGGCTCACACTCATCCGCCAAACCGAACACGCGCGGCTGTGCGGCGTCATGGCCCACGCCTGGGGCAACGACCGCTTCCAACCGCCCGAGCCGCGTATCCCCGTGATCGAGGCCGCCGCGGAACACGACAACGGGTGGCAAGAATGGGAGGATGCGCCACGGCTCAACCCCGAGAGCCGGCAGCCCTACAGCTATCTCGACATTCCCGTCGACCAGCACCTCGAGATCTACCGGCGGGGCATCGCACGGGCGGTGAGTCGCGACCCGTACGTCGGTCTGATCGTGAGCCTTCACGGCTCACGGCTCTATGCGCGCTTCCGGGCCGGCCAACCGGGGGCGACAGAGTTCCTCAGCCAGCAGGAGAGCCTGAGAGACCGCCTTATCCAAGGGCTGGCCAGCGATCCCGGTCTGGAACCCTACACCCGCCCGGATGTGCTGGAGGTGAATCGCGATCTGCTGTTCGGGTGGGATGTGCTTTCCCTGCTCATCAGCCACGGCGCGGCCTGGCAAAGCACCGTCGTCTGCCCGACGGATTACGAAGGAAACCGGGTCGAGGTGACGGTCGGGGGAGGAGGCGAACGGTGGCAATTGAACCCGTTCCCGTTTCGCGAACCGCTGGAGCTGTCGGTCGCAGTCGCCGAGATCGGCGCCAAGAGCTTCGCCGACCAGGAAGCGCTGCGCGAAGGGCTAGAGGGCGCGCGTCGCCGCAAGCTCGAGGTGGTCATCGAGCCCGGCTGATCAGCGATCCCCGGGCCACCGGTCAGTCAGCCGTCTCTTTCGGGAACCAGGGGAAGAACGCGCTGGTGCGCCGAATGTAGTCGCGGTAGCCCGGCTTGGTATCCTTCAGGCTCTTCTCCAACAGGGTCACACCCGACACCCGCATCAACAACAAGGTCATGACCATCGGGCTGTAGATGGTCCAGAGTGAGCCGGGCGTCGCCGCGGCGAAGAGGAAGAAGCCCCACCAGACCATGGCGTCGCCGAAGTAGTTCGGGTGGCGGGTGTAGCGCCAGAATCCTCGATCCAGCACCCGGCCCTTGTTCGCCGGATCGCTCTTGAACCGGGCAAGCTGCCAGTCGCCACCCGCCTCGAAGACAAAGCCCACGACGAAGAAGGCAAGTCCGAGGAAGTCGAGCCAGGTCAGCCCGGCCGGCCGGGCGGCACGCTGCGCCTGCAAGAGCGGGATCGAGATGACCCAGAGCAGCACGGCCTGGAGCCAGAATACGGTCACCAAACTCAGCCACGGAAAAAGTCGGGGGTTCTTCGCCCGCATCGCGCGGTAACGGTAATCCTCGCCCTTCCCCCAATTGCGCCAGAGGATGTAAAGGGAGAGCCGGAGGCCCCAGATCGTGACGAGACCGACCACGAAGTATCTCCTCAAGGTGGTCGGCTCGGTCAGATAGAAGTAGATGCACGCCGCCATCACGAAGCCGAGACCCCAGAAGACATCGATGATGCTGGCGTCGCGCTCGATCACGCTGGCGACCCAAACAACCGTCATCAGTCCGACGACGGCTGCCAGAGCGGTCAGGGCGATGCTCAGTGTGCCGGTCATGACTCGGCGACGAAGCCGATCTGTTTGTGGCTGCCGTCGCAGAACGGTTTCCTACTGGACGCGCCGCAGCGGCAAAGCGAGACCTTCTCGGCGTGGAAGCTGCTCTGTCTTCCGTCGGCGCTGCGGATCACGACCGAGCCCTGGAAGAACAGCGGTCCGTTGGGGCGCAGCGTCACGGCGAGCGCGCCGCCGGGGGAGAAGCCGTCGGGAGCGGGCTTCGGCTCACGCAGCGCCGCCGGGTCGACGAATCCGGCCTCCTCGTGTCGACCGTCACAGAACGGCTTGTTCTCCGAGGCCCCGCACCGGCAAAAGGCTACGCGCGTGTCCTCCATCTTCAGAGTGCCGCCGCTATCCACAATCTGGAGGTTGCCGCGTGCATACAGAGGCCCGTCGACCGCCACATCCACCACGTTCTCGACCGGCACCGGCTCACCCGCCCCTCCGTCCGTGCGCTCGTACTTGAGCGCGCCCGTCGGGCAACGCAGCACGACTTCAGCCACGCGGTCCGCGGACGCGTTGTCCGCGTTGACCCAGGGCTTCCGATTGGGATCGAAGACCTCCGGCAAGCCATCGACGCACTCCCGCTCGTGGATGCAGCGTCCAAAGTCGTACTTGACTCTTATGTTCTTGCCCTCGTACTCCCGAACCTTACCGCTCACCACGATCTCCTCTCACAGAGTCTTGCCGTCTTCTCGATTGAGCCGTCGCTTCGAGGCCGTTTTGAGCGCGACCGACACGGCCACCGCAAAGCGCGCGAGCCTTTATCTGCATCGAGTGTAGAAGAGCGAACCGATATGGGCAAGTCAGCGAACGCCGGTTGGAACAGCTCTCGAAACGGGCGCTAGTAGCTCATGGGGCCCAGGCCGAGGTACTTGCGTAAGTAGGCGAGCTGGCCGATGTGAAAGGCCTCATGGGTCAACAAGAAGGCGATGCCAGCCCGCACGCTTCCGTCGTTTACCGGGAACTTCTGCGGCGATTCGCGTCCCAGCTCGGCGGCTGTGAGCTCTGGGAAGCGTCCGCTCAAAACCGTTGAGACGTCCTGCCAGGCCGAGCGTAGCCCCTCGATTGGCGGGATCTCTTCCATCTCCTCGATGCGTTGCACCCGATCGAACAACTCCTGGTACGGATTTTCGTACTCGGCCCCCACGAACCGCGCCAGGTAGCATCGAGCATCCAGCAGGTGACAGGCGACAAAGGCGATGGAATTGCTCTCCGGGCCCGGCCGGCTCGCCGCTGCCTCATCGTCGACGCCGTCCAGACAGTTGAGGAAGAGGCGGGTGTTGAGGGTGAACTGCTCGTTCAGCGCTTGGAGTGCGTCGTGCATCGTCGAGGCCTTTACAGGGTCGCGTCGGCGACCGGGGTCGGTCGGTCCGAACGCGGTCGCAGCCGGCCGCCGGAAAAGCTAGACAAACGCGCAGATCTCGTCGAGCGGTTTACGCCGGATGTCTGGAACGCGGGCGTCCTCGGCGGGATACCCGACCACCAGCGTCAGGAACGGCTTCTCGTTGTGTGGGCGCCCGAGGATTTCGTTCAGAAAGCCCATCGGGCTGGGCGTGTGGGTCAGCGAGACCAGTCCGGCGTTGTGCACGGCGGCGATCAGCAGCCCGGTGGCGATACCCACCGACTCGAGCGCGTAGTAATGTTTGAACTTCTCGCCATCCGGTGTCAGGCCGAACCGCTGCACGAAGATGACGATGAGGTAGGGCGCATCCTCGAGGAACGGCTTATGCTCGTCGGTGCCGAGCGGCGCCAATGCCTCCAGCCATTCCTCTGGTGCCCGGCCACCGTAGAACTCGCGCTCTTCCTCCTCCGCGGCCTCGCGGATCCGCCGCTTCACATCGGGATCCGAGACAACCGCGAAAAACCACGGCTGCATGTTCGCACCGCTGGGAGCGGAACCGGCCGCGCGGACGCAGTCTTCGATGATCTCCCTAGGCACGGGGCGGCTCGAGAAATGGCGAACCGAGCGCCGGCGCTGCATGTCCGCGCGAAACGCGGCAGCCCGCCTCCTCATCTCGTCCTCGGGGTACTCGAGATAGCCGCTGAGCGGAACGGTGGGGTAGAGCGTCATCGGAGCCTCGTGATTCGCTTCGGGCGGATGTCCGCTAGAGCCTGGCCGCGCAGTACTTGCAGAACACGGCGTCGGTGTCGTGGCCCTCGGCCGCGCATTGCAGGCACACCTGGGTCGAGATTTGCCTTCTGCGGGCGCCGGCCATCTCGACGGTGACGATGCCGGTCGGAACCGCGATAATCGCGTAGCCGGTGATCATCACGATTGATGCGAGAAAGCGTCCCACAACGGTGACCGGGGCGATGTCACCGTACCCTACCGTGGTCATGGTCACGATCGTCCAGTAGATGCTCTCCGGTATGTTGGTGAACCCGTGCTCTTCGCCTTCGATCAGATACATCATGGATCCGACGATGAGCACCAGCGTCAAGACAGTACCCAGAAAGACAACGATCTTCCGCATGCTCGCTCGCATAGCGGCCCGCAGCATGCGCGCTTCGCCGACGAAGTGGACCAGCTTGAGAACGCGGAACACACGCAGCAGCCGCAAGGCGCGAATCACGATCAGCGACTGCGCACCCGGCAGGATGACGCTCACATAGGTCGGCACGACGGCCAGCAGATCCACGAGCCCGAAAAAGCTGCGCGCGTAGCGCAGCGGGCGTCCGACCGTAGCCAGGCGCAACACGTACTCGATCGTGAAGATCACCGTGAAACACCACTCGGCAATCCGCAGCTCTAGCCCCCAGCGGGCGCGGAGGCCGGCGACGCTTTCGATGAGCACCGCTACCACGCTCAGCACGATGGCGATCAACAGGGCGACATCGAAGGCCTTGCCCGCCGGCGTGCCGGCCTCGAAGATGATCTCGTGCAGTCGGGCCCGCCACGAAGCTACCGTCGCGCCTGGCTTAAGCTTCATAGAGTCTCCAACCACTTTCACGCCACTCCCGTTCACATTGTCGTTCTGGCCGTCCCTGCCACGATGAGCTGATCAGCCAGCAGCTCGATCGGGTGTACCGCTCGAAAACCTCGGCGGTGGATCAGGGAACCGGCTCCGATCTGCATCAGGCACCCGGGATTGCCGGTGGCCAGAAGAGCGACACCGGCGTCCTCCACCTCCCCCAGCTTCGCCCGAAGCAGCTCCTCGGCCAGTTCGCGCCGGGTCAGCCCATAGATGCCGGCCGCCCCACAACAGCGGTCCGCACGCCCCAGCGCCACCACGTTCAGACCGGGCACGCGACGGAGCAGGTCACACGGTTCCTCGCGTATTGCCTGCGCGTGGATGTGGTGGCACGGCGCATCGTAGCCCACACGTCCCTCCAACCGGCGGTACGCCGGCCCCTCCCGTTCGGCCAGCCACTCGAAGACATCGCGCGTCGCGCCGGCCAAGCGTTCGGCCCGCGGGCGGAAAGCCGCGTCGTCCTGCAGCCACTCGCCGTACTCCTTCAGCGCCGCCCCGCACCCGGCAGAGTTCGTGATCAGAACCTCCGCCCCGCTCCGCTCGAAGACCTGAATGAGCTGGCGCGCCAGCATTCCCGCACGCCCCAGCTCGCCGGCGTGCGCGTGGAGCGCACCGCAACAAAAGCCGGCCGGCAGACGCACAACGCGGGCGCCGTGACCGGCGACCACCTGCTCCGTCGCCCGGTTCACGTGGCCAAAAAGCCCTGCCATCACGCAGCCCTCCAGCAGTGCGACGGTCCCAGCTTTCGCCTCGCCGCCCGGTGCGCGCCCGGGCCGGGCGCGTCCTTGCACCCGCCAGCTTCTGCGACCTGCGCCGCGGGTCGGCGACGTCGCCGCCAGCATAGCCATGGCGAAGCGAAGACGACCGGCGGTCACGCCCCTGCGCCCCGCCCGGGCCACGAGCCACGGCAGCCGAGTTGCCCTCAGCAGACGCAACAGCGTCCAGCTCAAGTTCTGCAACCAACGATCGGCGAACATCAGGCGCAGGCCCAGTCTGGCCAGCCGATCGGCCACACCTCCGGCCGCGCGTCGCGCCTCGCGTGCGTGCTCCAACAGCGCGCCGTAGCGAACGCCGGAAGGACAGACGGGCTCGCAGGCGCGGCAACCAAGACACTGATCGATGTGGAGAGCGAAGGATGAGTCGCTGGCATCGAGCCGATCCTCGGCCACGGCGCGCATCAGGTAAAGCCGCCCCCGGGGCGAGTCGTTCTCATCACCCAGTAGTTCGTAGGTCGGACAGGCCGGAAGACAGAACCCGCAGTGCACACAGGCGAGGAGATCGTCCATCCGCTCGGCCAGCGGTGACGTCCCCGTGCGGTCGGGCTTCATCGCCGCAGGTTTCGTAGCAAGCGCCAAGCCGCGCGTATACGCTCGGACAAACCGCCCCCGTGCCGCAGGCTCAGCAGCGCCCGCACATTCTCCTCGCCGCTACCGCCCTCCTCGAACCAGTGCATCTCGCGACGCGGGGCCAGACGATCCTCGACCCAGGATTTCGGGCGCGCAAACTCGCGGAGTCCTTCTAGACCGTGCACCCGGCCGAAGCCGCTGCAACGCGCCCCCCCGAATGGAAGGTCGGGTATCGCATAGTTGATCAGGTGGTCGTTGATGAGCGCCGTGCCCACAACCAGCCGGTCGGCGATGCGCCGCGCTTTACCACGGTCACGACTCCACACGCTGGCGTCGAGTCCGTAGGCGCTATCGTTGGCGAGCCGGACCGCCTCCTCTTCGTCCGCCACACGCATGATCGGGAGAACCGGACCGAATGTCTCCTCGCGCAGCAGGTCCATGCTGTGATCGACATCCACGATCACGGTGGGCTCGAAGAAGTGGCCCGGCCCGGCTATCGCTCGCCCACCCAACAACACCCGCGCTCCCTTGGACTGCGCGTCTTGCAGATGGGCCTTCACTTTGTCGAGCTGAAACGCCGCAACTAGCGATCCGACCATCGCCTCGGGTTCGTCGCTGGTGCGGACCCGTCGCGCCTCGGCGACGACCGCAGCCACGAACTCGTCGTAGACCGGTTCGACCACGTACGCACGTTCGACCGACATGCACACCTGTCCACAGCCGTAGAACGCGCCCCACACCGCCCCGCGTGCCGCCCGCTCGACATCCGCATCGGCGCAGACGATCATCGCATCCTTCCCGCCCAGCTCCAGCACCACAGGCGTCAGGCTCTCGGCCGCCGCCGCCATGATCTTCCGGCCGGTCGCCGTCGAGCCGGTGAAGGCGATCTTGTCGACGCCCGCCTCGATCAACGCCGCACCCGTCCTGCCATCGCCGCTCGCCACGCCGACCAGACCGTCGATACCGATCACCTCTTCGATGAGCGAAGCCACCAGCTCGCCGGTGAGGTGCGTGTACTCCGACGGCTTCAACACCACCGCGTTGCCGGCAGCGAGCGCCGTCCCAACGGCCGACATGCTGATCGCGAAGGGGTAGTTCCAGGGGGTGATCACAGCGATGACGCCGTAGGGCTCGTAGGTCACCCTGGCCCGTCGGTGGAGCAGCCAGGCCGTGGATGCCCGCCGCCCCAGGAGGAAGCTCGGTGCCGCCCGTTTCAGATAGGCGAGATTGTCGCAGGCCACGGCGACCTCGGACAGCGCCTCGCCGTGTACCTTGCCCGTCTCGCTGCGGATGACCTCGGCTATCTCTTCGGCGCGGCGGGCCAGCGAGCGCCTGAGGCGGTCGAGCACGCGGGCCCGCTTCGGCAACGAACGCCCGACCCACGCCGCTTGCGCCCCTCGCGCGGCGGCGACCAGCGCCCGAACCTCGTCCCGGCCCATGATCGGGACATCGGCAAGCTCAGCGCCGGTAAGCGGATTGCGGCACACCAAACGGTCGCGCCGACGCTCAACCTGCGATTCCACCGCCATGCTCCTCTCGTCGCGCTAGAACGAAGCCCCGGCTCATCCTCCTCGAACCGAAGACGTGTGCGAGTGCACCACCAGCCAGCGACCGCCGAGCTTTTGCAAGACCATCGTGCCCACACCACGCGCGGCGACCGGCCCACCGTCGACGACGCCGGCGAGCCTGTAGCTGAAGGTCACCCAGGCGCTGCCACCGGCCAGACGAACACGGAGGTCGCTGACGCGCATCTGCCTCTCGGCCAGCGCTTCCAGCTCCGGCGCAAGGTGGCCATCCCGGTAGCGAAGCCAGCCTCTGTCGATGTTCGCGCCCTCGAACACGGTCACGCTGTCATGGTACAGCGTGTCGAGCGAGGCGAGGTCGCCGCGCTCGAAGGCTCGAGCGATTTCTTCGACCACCCTGCGTACCTGAGCCGTGTCCGCCTCCGGCGGTTGACCGCTCGGCGTGCGCACATCCGCTCGCTCGATCGTGCATGCCGCCGCGACGAGGACCGCCGCGGCGAGGCCAGGCGCGAAGACCCGTGGCCGCAGGCGGTTTCGACTTAGGGTGCGTCGATCGAAGCAATTAGGAATCGCTGTCACCCCCGACCCAGGCCATGCCATCCGGCTCGTCGCCCGCCCTGATCGTCATCACCTCAGCGAAGCTGTCGAGATCCACGGCAGTCAGAACGTCATCCTGTGTATTCGCCACGTAGGCGACCCGGCCGTCGGGCCGGATCTCGATCCCCACGGGAACGCGGCCCACGCTCAGCTTTCGCCCCACGGCCCAGCTGCCGACGGAGATCTCCAGCACGGTGCCGGCCTGCGCCTGGCTCACGAGCGCTCGCTTTCCGTCCGGCGTCACTTCGACCCGAATGGGAAAGCCACCCACCTGGACGGTGTGGACGACTTCGTCCGTGCTCGCCTCGATCACCGAGAAGGTTCCCGCCTCGCGATTAGTGACGAGCACGTAGATTTCGTCAGGCGTCACCGCGATCCCTTCCGCGCCTGCGCCCGTGGCGATCTGTTTGATGACCGTACCGCCGGCGAGATCGATGGCCGTCACGTTGCCCGATCCGATGTTCGCCGTGTACGCCTTCTGGTGCGTCTCGGCCAGCGCCACCATGTGCGTCACGCGCTGACCGGTCTCGATGGCGCGCTTAACGCTCCGCGACTCCACATCGACCTCGACCAGGTGCCGCGAGCCTTCGGTCGTCACCCACACCGACCGGCCGTCTTTCGACACCGCGATCCCGTGCGGCCGACTGTGCTCGCCCAAGTCGACGAGTCCCAGCGACGCGCGCTCCGACACATCGACGACGGTCAGGCTGTTCGAGCCGTAGTTCGCTACGAAGGCCAGGCGGCCATCGGGCGTGACCGCGACCTCATGGGGGTTGGGGCCGGTGGCGATCCGCTTCAGCTCCTCACCGCTGTTGGTGTCAATGAATGAGAGGGTGTTTTCGCTCTTGTTCGTGACCAGCAGCACACCGCCGTCCCTCTCGTTCACGCCGCCGATCGGCAGTGCCAAGAGTGGCAGCAGCAGGGCAGCCATCGTCAGCGAGGTTCGATTCATGCCAACCTCCGGAGCAGTCCGAGCCACGAAGCCAGCCGAATGTGACCGCGGCTCCAACGCGGTGCAAAGACCGACCTGCTCTAAATGACCACTGGCGTGGGAAACTTAGGTGCCCTCAGGCAGCCATAAAAGAGCGATGGTTCCGCGCCGCCCTAGATCGCCGCGAAATCGATCGCCGCCGGCGACCAATCCGGTGCCGTCCCGAAGGCGCCCATCACGTCCTCGGGCTCGCTCACCACCTGCCACATCGCTCGGTGACGCATGTCCATGAAGCGCTCCGCGATGCAGCGCTCCAGCAACTCGATACAGGGGTCGAAGAAACCGCGCGTGTTGACCACAACGATCGGGCCCAGGAAAGTGCCGAGCCGCTTCAGAGAGATCGCCTCCAACAGCTCATCCAGAGTGCCCGAGCCACCCGGTAACGCCACGACCGCCTGAGCCCCCTCGATCAGCCGGCGCTTGCGATCGTGCAGGTCATTGACCAGCCGCAGCTCGCTGATCCCTGGATGATACCACTCCAGCTCCTTCATGAAGCGCGGGATGACCCCGATCACGGTGCCGCCCTCGGCCAGGGCGCCGTCGGCCAGCCGGCCCATCGAGCCGACACCGCCGCCGCCGTACACGATCGTGATGGCGTTGCGGGCGAGGATGGCGCCCAGACGTTCCGCCGCCTCGAGATACTCGGCGTCGGCCTGGGTACTGGATGCGCAGTAGACGCAAACCTTGCGGATGGACATGCGTTCTCCCGAAGCTCGAGTCACAGCGACCGGCAAAGTAGGGCCCGATCCGGTCGAGTCG
Organism: uncultured Gemmatimonadota bacterium; assembly: GCA_964347815.1. Taxonomy (GTDB): domain Bacteria; phylum Gemmatimonadota; class Gemmatimonadetes; order Palauibacterales; family KS3-K002; genus CAYGAJ01. The sequence continues at coordinate 15,081 of CAYGAJ010000009.1, forward strand.
CAAAGTCGACCGGCCGACCGACCCTGTCCGCCGGCCGCCTCGGGCCCGGCCCAAAAGGCCGCGAGACCGCCCCTGGGGAGCCGGCCTCCCAGTCGGCCGCCAGCCTCAGCGGAGGCTCAGGAGCCGTAGATCGGTGTATCGGGCGCGAACGCGGCCCAGGCGAACCAGAAGGGGATGTAGTGCACGACCGGCGTCAGGCGCACGCCGGCCAGCGGGCCATCGACCGCCACGCCGAAGAAATTCCAGCGCGAGCCGGTCTCCTCGTCTCGAAACCCGTCGCCGTCGGGCCGGAAGTTCAGCGTGCGTCCGTCAACGGTGCGCTCGAACACGTTCGCCGCACCGACGTCGCGCCCCCGATCGATCGACGGAGCATCCACCGCGGACGCCGTTCCCTTGCGAAAGAACAGGACCACCGGCGAGCCGCCGACCTCATGATTGATGGCCTTCTCACGTCCCAGCACGCTCATCGGATAGACGACGCTGCCATCGCCATTTCTCACGACCACCACTCGTGCCATCACCGGCAGACGGTTGTCGGTTCGGCCGCGGAACAGGAAGGGGCGGCCGGTATCGTATCCATCGTAGGGGTTCTTGCCGTAGGGACGGTTGTGGCCCGTGTCGCGGCTCAGCACCTGCGCCGCCGGGTGCGTCCGCTTGAAATCGGACCAGCTCACGGTGGGAGCGGAGAGAAAGCGCAACGTGGTGCCCGTGAGCTCACCGACGATGGCTTCGCCCGTGGCCTGCTGCCACCACGTTTCCGTCTGCCGATCGTACATGACAAGATCGCTGTGGCGAAGCTTGCCCGTCGTCCCGAAGTCGAGCAGGCGGCCTTTCACGCGCCGGTCGAAGGCGATCGCGGTGTTGCAGAGCGGACAGTAAGTGATCGACACGGGTTGGCCCCCGACCTCATCGTTGACGATCTCGTGCCAGATGAGAATTTGCCATGGATAGCCGCGCACCACGCCGTCGTCTTCGAATACGACAATCGGCTCTCGGTCGCCGATCCAGCCGTCAGCCTCATCTACCGACACAAAACTCGGCTGATCGATGGAAGGGATGCCGTCCTTCGGAGGCCCGCCCGACAGAATCTCGCCGAGCGGCACCGCATGCTTGCTGAAATCGGTCCGCCAGCCTCGCGTGCTGAACGGAACACGGCTCGCCTGATCCGAGTCCTCCCTCTGCTGAGGCGCGGCTTCGCCACAGGCCAACAAGGTCAGAAGTGTCATCGACAGCACGCTAGGTATCGGGCCGGTCGACCTCATTGCGCTCTCCCAACCGGAGGTGTGCGTTATCGTTCCGAGACCACGGCGGCCGGGCGTCGCTGGGGCCGCCATCCGCCATCAGAACAGCGGGCGGCCACGCTGGGTTTCCAAGCCCCCGGCTTGCATTTACGTGGGCGTCTGGCCACACTGGAAGACTCGTCGAGATCCGCTCTCAACTCGGATGACCAGAGGAACCGAAGCCTTGAGTCATAAGTCCGACACCGCCAGCGCCGCCGCGGCGCCCCTGGCCGGCCCCCAGCCTCTGGATGCGCTGTGCCGACCGCTGAGGAGCCTGCGTGTGTCGCTGATCGACATGTGCAACCTACGGTGCAACTACTGCATGCCCGAGGAGGAGTACGTCTGGCTGCCCCGGACCGACATCCTCTCGGTCGATGAGATCGGCCGGCTGGTTGGCCAGTTCGCGGGACTCGGCGTCGACAAGGTGCGCCTAACCGGTGGCGAGCCGCTGATGCGCCGGGAGGTCGTGCAGGCGGTCGAGCGCCTGGCGGGTATCGGCGGAATACGCGACCTGAGCCTGACGACCAACGCCGTGCTGCTGGCCCGGCGTGCCGAGGCGTTGCGCCGAGCGGGGCTGAGCCGAATCACGATCAGCCTCGATACGCTACGACCGGAACGATTCCGACAGCTGACGCGCCGCGACCAGCTGGCCGCCGTGCTCGAGGGGATCGACGCGGTGCACGAGGCCGGCTTCGAGGGTACGAAGATCAACACGGTGGTGATGCGGGGCTACAACGAGGACGAGCTGGTCGATCTGATCGAGTTTGGAAAGCGCAGCCGTGCCGAGGTCCGCTTTATCGAGTACATGGACGTGGGTGGCGCGACTCGCTGGTCGCTGGATCTGGTCGTGTCCCGCGACGAGATGCTGGCGGCCCTCGAACGGCACTACGGCCCGATCGAGCGCCTCGGCCACAACGGGTCGGCGCCCGCCAACAGCTACGTTCTGCCTGACGGCAGCGTCTTCGGCATCATCGCATCGACCACTGCGCCGTTTTGCCAAACCTGCGATCGGAGCCGCATCACGGCCGACGGCCTCTGGTTCCTCTGTCTGTACGCGGCCGCGGGCACCGATCTGCGGACACCCGTGAGGACCGGGGCGTCCGATGAGTCGATCAGAGATCTGATCGTCGAGACCTGGATGGGTCGAAGCGACCGCGGCGCCGAAGAGCGCAAGCGCTTGAACTCGCTGCGCGGCCCGCTCTATCAGATCGAAGATCTGCGTCGTGACCCGCACCGGGAGATGCATACCCGCGGCGGTTGAAGGACCGCGCCCTAGGATTCCGCCGACAACCGTTCGATCGCCCGGCGCGCCGCTAACACCCGCGGTTGCAGCTCGGGATCGGCGTCCTCCCACAGCTTCACGAAGCGCTGATAATAGCTGATCGCCCGCTCTTTATCGCCGCGAAGGTCATAGAGGCCGCCCAACCGCTCGTAGATGCCCGCCAGCGCGTACCAATCCGACACAGCCAGCCGCGGCAGCCACGGTGTATTGACGTAACGCTCGTAGACGGCGATGACCGAGTCGGGCTGGCCGGCCGCATCATAGGCCTGACCGAGGAGCGGGAGTATACAGATCGAGCAATTACCCCGATCGGCTCGCCGTAGGTCGGCGATCGCGTCCTCCGCCCGACCTTCGGCCAGCGCGACCGCCGCCAGCGCGATTCCCGGTTCGACGTCATTCGATGTCTTGATGTGCGGGGCGACGATCTCGTCGTACTGCGCCAGCATGGCCCGCGCGCGGTCCGGCATCTCGGTGAGGGCGTAGAAGAGCGCCAGCGGTACGTAGGGGCGCTCGAGGGGTTCGATCGACGGCAACGGATGCCTCGCCAGCGCGGCTTCCACCCGACGTACAGCGGCCGCTGGCTCGCCCCGCAACACGCCATCGTAGATGGCGATTCTCACCGCACTGCCCAGGTAGAGTCCCGGCTGACCCTGGGCCTCTGCCAACGCCATCGCCGTCTCGACGTGTCCCTCCGCCGCGGCCAACCGACCCTGAACCTCATCGATCTGCGCCAGCCCGAGGGCCGTGGCGAGCTGCCAGAACTCGCTGGCACGCTGCGCTTCCCTGAATGCCTGCGTGAGTCGCTCGGCGGAGGTGTAGTCGAAGCGAGCGCTTGCCAGGGACAACGCCACCAGCGCGGCGTTCGGATGCTCGGGTGCTTGCTCGAGAAAACGCTCGAGCGTCGCCTGCGCGACGTCAAACTCACCCTGTCCGACCTGCGCCGTGATCAAGTTCCCATAGTAAAGGGCGCCCGCAGAGTCGAGCGCGACAGCACGGTCGAGAAGCTGCTCGGCGCGCTCGTAGTCGCGGACGTTTACGTAGAGAACCGCCAGGTTATTGAGCGCCCAGACATCATCGGGGTAGACATCCAGCAACGACTGGTACGCGGCGATCGCTTTCTCGTCCTCCCCCGTGACAAAGCTGTGGTAGCTGCCGAGCGTCAGGTACCGCTCCCGGTCGGTCAGCCGATCGCTGTGCGCGAACGCGGCCGTCAGCGCCTCGATTCGCCGCGCCGGGTCTCGTCCGATGTTCCCCAAGGTCACGCCGAGCTTCCGGTGCGCCATGGCAAACGCCGTGTCGAGCGCGATGGCTTCCTCAAGCAACGCGATACCTCTCTCGGGGTCGCCCAGCTCGGTAGCCCGCACGGCTTGGGAATACTTGCGGAGCGCTTCCAGTGAGGCGGTCGTGACGCGGTCCAGCGGCTCGTTACCGCGGATCGTCTTCAGCGATTCGCCGATCCGTTCCCGCAGTTTCTTCGACAACTCGTCGATGGCCCCGATAATCGCCGTCGAGTCGCCGGCCGTCTCCCGGTACGCGGCCAGCACCTTGCCGTCCTGGGGCGCGATCAGCTGGGCCGCCAGCACGAAGCCGCTCCCCACCGGCGTGATGTCACCCGAGACGACCACTTTGATTCCCTCCCGGATCGCGACCTCGCGCGCAAGGTCCAGATCGAGCGGCTGCTCGGGCGAGCGCTGCATCCGCGCCAGCACCTGGCGGATCGTCGCCGTCTGCACGACCGTCACGATCGGGGATTGGCTGAAATCGATTCGGAAGGCCTCGGTCGCCGCCTGGGCCAGCAGAGGGTCGCCCGTCTTGTTCTCGAAATCGGCGAGGATGATCCGCTCCCGCTCGTCCAGAACGCCCGCGGCCACAAGCGACCCGATCGGGCCAATGCCGAGCATGCGCATGCCCATATACGCGGCGACGACGATCCCCCAGAGGGCGAAGGCCGCTACGAGCCCCATGATCGCCTTCCGCCATGTGAGCCAAGGTCCCGGCGTCACAGAGACCGGGTGGGTCCGCGGCTCGCCAGGCTGCCAACGCGCCGGCTCGCCTGCGCCGACGGGCGCTGGCTCGTCCACCGACACCGCCTTCTCGACGCCGGCCTCGCGCTGTTGGGCCCTCCGGCTCTGAAGAAGAGCCGTGGCTACCACGATGGGGAGCCCAACCAGCAGCAAGACCACGACACCGGGGAAGAACCAGTCGGGCAAGCCGAACTGGTCGGTGAAGATGTCGACGATTTCGAGCACGGCGTAGGAACCGCCGAGATAGACGACGAGCACCCGGGTCAGCTGGGCCCGCCCGGCTGCCTTCCACAAGCTCCGCTTAGAACCGCTCATTGATGCTCATCTTGTACCTGTATCCTTGTACGCCTTCCCGTACATAAGGCTTCTTGATAAGCCGCCGATCGCAAGGCCTTGGCGCCAGTGGCACATGAAACAGCCCCGACGGCGGCCTCGGTTCCTTTGCCCTACGCTAAGACGCGGCCGCGCGTTTCCCGCCGGCTCGGCGGGTCATTCGGGCAGGAACCGCTTGGGGAACTTGGCCACCACCGTATAGGCCGGGTCCACGATGTTCGCCACCGTGCTCTCGCCTACCTGGCCCACCAGCTCGTAGGCGTCCCAGCGGCCGAAGCCGTACTCCTCCTCGAGCCATTCGATCAGTTCGACGTGAGCCAAGCGAAAGGCGTCGATGAGCGGACGCGCGCTTCCGGCCACCATGATATACTCGTCATTCTCGATGCGGGGCCAGTCGATGGTCCGGTCCTTGATCAGGTCGATCTCGAGGATGACATCCATCGAGGTCTCGAGGCCGGTCCCCGCCACCTCGCCGTGCCCCTGGCGGGCGTGCCCGTCACCGAAGTAGAAGTAGGCGCCGTCGTGGAAGACCGGCAGATACACGGTGGCACCCTCGCGAACCTCCGGCGCGTCCATGTTACCACCGAAATCGCCCGGCCACAGCCCGCCAAAAGCCTCGGCGCCCCGCGGGGCGACGGCGACGCGACCCAGCATCGGCCTCAGGTCGATGGTCACCTGCCGCATGCGGCTGTCCGGAAGCTCGGTCGTGGCCGTCATGTTATCGCGGTCCAGACGCCAGAGGTAGCGGCGCTCGGGTATCGGGTCGTTGAGCAGCCGGACCCGCGCGTCCGTGGCCAGGCCCCCGAAGGTCGAATACACGCGGGCGGCGGCCAAGTCGTGATTGGGCCGGACTCGGTGGATCTTGACCACCAGCATGTCACGTGTCGTCGCCCCCTCGATGTAGATCGGGCCCACCTCACCGGGAAACGCGCCGCCCTCCTCCGTGTAGTAAGCGCCGAAGTTCGTTCGCGAGACGAGAACCGTGCCGGGATTGATGCGGAGCACCGGCTCGCGGACCGCGAACGTCGGCTGAGCGACCTGCGGCGTGAAGTAAACTGTGTCGGGCAAGGTCTCGGGGCCGCCGGCCTGCACGGCGGCGGCAACGACCATCGTCAGCACTGCGTTCATCGGCACCTCCCAGGGAAAGGCTCGGCCGGACGTGCAACGGCTGAATCGTTGGCCCGTCCGGTTCGGGCGAAAAATTCGCCGGCGACGGCGGTCGGGCAAGGGAGCGCGCAGAAAAAGCTGCCATTATATTATGTATAATTATGTTTGTTCGAAGACGTCGCCCGACTTGGCGTCAGTAAAACCGAACCAGGCGTGTATTAAAGAAACACTCAGAGCGAGAGAACCACCCAGCATTTTGACGCGGATCAGGGCTGCGATGCACGATGGCGGCGACCGGAGCGGGGCGGCATGATGGAGAGCGGTGTGTCGATGGAGCGAGTGCTTACCGCCTTGCGGGAGTCGCGGTATCGTCAGGCCGTCGCCGCCGCCTCGAGAGTCTCGATCGAAGACCTCGACGCCCAGCAGCTCAGCCAGCTCATGGACGCTTTGCTGGCCGCCTCGGTCGGACTCACCGACAGCCCCGACACCGAGCTCGGGGCGTACGACCTGATCCTCCGAGCCGGTGCCCGACTCACCGACAACCCGACCTACGGGACCGCCGCCGAACTGCGGATCAACAGCGCGCTCTTCAACAAAGGGGTCGTGCTGGCGCAGCTCGGGCGGTGGGAGGAGGCGATCGCCGCCTACGACGAGCTGGTCCGACGCACCGGCGGCTCGTCGGTCCTCGGGCTGCGCGAGAACGCGGTCCGCGCCCTCTTCAACAAAGGCGCGAGCCTGGCCGAGCACCAGCGCTTCGAGGAGGCGATCGCCGTGTACGATGAGCTGGTGAGCAGCTATTCCGACGCGACCGAATCCAGCCTGCGCGAGGCGGTCGCCAAAGCCCTCATCAACAAGGGGATCGCCCTCGCCGAGCTCGACCGCCCGGTCGAGGCCCTCTCCGTGCTCGACGAGGTCGTCGCCCGCTGGGACAATTCCCGCGATCCCATCCTGCAAGAACGAGCGGCCCGCGCCCTCGTCAACCGCGCGGCGGCGTTGATCACGCTCGGCGAGGCGGCGGCGGCCATCGACACCTACAACGAGATCCTGGTCCGGTTCGAAGACGAGCCGCAGCCCGCGCTACGCGAATGGCTGAGGGTCGCCCGACTCGGGAAGAAAGCCCTGCAACAAGGTCTCAATTAGACAGGGCGCTGCTGTGATCGTGGATGATCCGCCAGCCCTGCGGCGTCTCTTCCAGCACCAGCGTGAAGGCGCCGGTCGAAGTCGTGGAATCCCCGCGAAACAGCACGTAACGCGCCGTGGCGAGGCCATACGCGCCTCCCAGAACACGGGTCTCCAGCCCCTCGAAGCGTAACGAGTCGCGCACCGCACCGGGCTCGAAGGTCGGCGCGTAGCGTTGCCGGATCGCTTCCCAGCCGTGGAGCAGGCCGGCGGATCCGATGAAGGTGGTTTCGGCACCCCGCTGATACCAGAGAAGAAAGCCGTCGAGATCACCGCCGTTCCAGGCGGCCGCCGACGTTCGCAGCAGGCTGTCCACCGCCGCTTGCAGCTCGGCGGGATCCACCGCCACGTCGTCGGACCCCGAGCAGGCGCTGCCGATCATCAGGCCCAGCACCACCAGGATGAATCGCCGCCGTCGGCCGCCGCTCGACGCCCGGCCGCTCACTCGTGCGGGCATTCCCAACCTCCCATCAGAGGCTCATGTGCTGCTGGAACCATTCGACCGTCAGTTCCAGCACCCGAAGCAGGTGCGGGCTGGGATCCTGAAACGGGTGGACCGCGCCGAACGTGTGGCCGGCGTCCTCGATGGCCGCGAAGCGGCTGGTCGCCAGCGGCGCCACCGCCGACAGCTCTTCGCCGTCCGCCACGCTTACCGATTCGTCCGCGGTCCCGTGCACGATCAGATAAGGCACCCGAAGACTCGACGCGGCCTTGAGCGGGTCGAGCCGTTCATGGTTGGCTTCTACATCCTCCAGCAGTCCCACACCCAACGGCATCATCTGGCCCGTCCGGGCGTTCAAGACCTCGATACGCCCCGTCTGCCGCCACTCCCGCTTCTGCTCTTCGGTCCAGCGATCGAGGCTGGCGACCGCGGCCCAGGTCACCAGGCAGGCCACGCGTGGGTCTTCGGCCGCGTGAATGATCGCGCTGGCGCCACCTCGGCTGTGTCCTAGCAGTCCGAAGCGGCCGATCGAGCCCAGGTTCGGCAGGCTGCCTGCTAGGGCCGCCTCGAGCACCCGGCCCAGATCGTCCAACTCCTTACTGAACGTGTTCGCCTCGAAACGGTCCAGCTCGGTGAAGTGTTCGAGGTCGGGCCCGATGCCGCTGCCCGAAAAGTTGAACGAGATGACGGGCAAGCCGGTCCGTTCGCAAAGCTGCTGGGAAAGGAACGGGAAGAAGCCCCAGTCCTTGAAGCCCTTGAAGCCGTGGCAGACCACGATCGCCGCGTTGTCTGCGGCGGCCTCCATGCTCCACACGTCGCCGCGGATCGGGTCCCCGTTACGGTTTGCAATCTCGAACGCCCCCCGCGAGACCATCAGCCCTCCAGATTGGGATGCCACTCGATGTCGGCCACGCCCAGCCGAGCGTTTGCGGCGCGGGCCAGGGTGAACAGCAGATCGGAGATGCGGTTGAGGTACTTGAGAACGACGGGATCGACCTCGGCGTGATGGCTGAGCGTCACGACCTTGCGCTCGGCGCGGCGGCAGACGCTACGTGCCAGGTGAAGGGCGGCCGCGGGCTCGGCGCCGCCCGGAAGCACGAAGGCGCGCAGCGGCTCCAGCTCCTCGTCCAGCCGGTCGATCCACGCCTCGATCTCTCCGACACGGCTCTCCGCCAGCTCGGGGATATGAGCGGGCTTCGCCGCACCGCTCTTGGGTGTGGCGAGCATGGCCCCGATCGTGAAGCAGTCCGACTGGATCCTCTGGAAGGGCTCGCGCCAATCCTCCAGCTCCGCAGGCAGTCGGGCCACGACGAATCCGAGCAGGCTGTTCAGCTCGTCGACGCTGCCGTAGGCCGCGACACGCACGTCGTCCTTGGGCACGCGTTGCCCGCCGAAGAGCGAGGTGTCGCCGCCGTCCCCCTGTCGCGTGTAGATCTTCACGCTCTCTCCTCTATCACTCACGCTCAGCTCCGCAACGTGCCGGTCTTTCGCACGCGCACCTGCACCTCGCGGTGACCGAAGCGGGTCGCCTCCTCGCAGGTGGGCATCCAGATGTCGACAATATAACCCTTGATCTTGCTGCCCGTGTCCATGACCTCGTAACGCTCGAAGACTTCGCCATCGACCTTGATGTCGATCACGCTGCCCAGCGGCAGAACCCGCGGATCGCCTGCCACGATCCCTTCACGCACCCAGATGCCCGAGGCCGTGAAACCGTGGTCGCAGTACGCCGTCGCCCTGAAGGGGTGCCAGACCAGAGAAGGATCGATCGGTTGATAGAAGACGCAGCCCGTGATGAGAACCGCCGCCGCCGACCCCGCCAGAACACACCTCACCACCCCGCCTAACATGGAGGACCGCCGCTCACATATCTGGGATCAGAAAACCCGGCTTCAGGAGGCCGGACGGATCGAACTTCGCTTTCAGACCTCTCTGGATTCGCAGCGTCGGCCCAGAGAGCCCCACGGGGTCCACGGCCCGTCGCAGCGCCGGAGGCGCCCGTTCGACACGGACGCCTCCGCCGACCTTCGACAACGCGCGGCGCAGCTCCTCCACGCGGAGCGCCCAGCGCCGTTCATCCGACGCCGCCTCGTACCTCTCCCGCACGAATACCCACATTCGGCCCAACGTCGGGGCGGCGATCAGCATCGGGGTCGCGCCGCCACCGAGGGAAACGGCCAGGCGCGTGGCCTCGGTGGTCGCGCGTCTCGGAAAATCCGCCCTCAGGACCAGGGCCGGCTCGACCAGCGTTTCGAAAGCCCGCACGTCTTCCCATAGCTTAGCCGTCGCCGGCCGCGCTTCCAGGGACCCCGCCTCGGCCGAGCGTACGGCGTCCTCGACCGATTTCTCGTGCCCGAGCCAACGCATACCCATCACCCAACGCTCGTCGCCCAACCCGAGCGCCCCGGCCGCCTCGGGCGACAGGATCTCGAGCGCCGCCGGAGCCAGCCGGTCGCCGCCGCTCAAGCGCGCCGCCGCCGCCGTGAGATCGTTCACCCGTTCGGCCAGCAGCAGCCGTGTCGTGTCGGCCCGGGGCAGCGCGTGCAGCCGCAGGTGCGCCTCGGCCACGATCCCCAGCGTGCCCCAGCTTCCCGTAAACAGCTTGACGAGGTCGTAACCGGCCACGTTTTTCACCACGCGGCCACCGGCTTTGACGATGCGCCCGTCGGCGCCGACGACGGACAGCCCCAGGACCAGGTCGCGGGGTGAACCGTAGGCCGCCGCCAGGGGTCCGCACGCGGCGCTGGCGATGGCGGCGCCGACGCTGCCCGAGCCGAGCGGATCGAGCGGCCACCACTGCCCCGACTCGGCCAATCGCGCGTTGAGATCGGCCAAATCCGTGCCGGCCTCGACCGTGGCGAGCAGATCGTCGGGCTGGTGATCGACGCTGTGGCTGAGCCGCCGGGTGGTGACCACCAGGTCGAACCGTCGGAGCGGCCGGCCGGCGGTGAGCCAGCTGCCCTGGCCTACCGGCACCACCGCCCAGCCCGATCCGGTCGCCCACTTCATCAGCTCGGTCAGTTGCTGCAGAGACGACGGCGCCGCCGCGACGCGCGCCGGCTGATCATCGATCACGAACGCCTCCGGATCATCGACCAGGCAGTCGGACCCGAACTCGGACTCGATGACCTCGGCGATATCGCGGCGGTCTTTCGAAAGCTGGCGTCGGGGGGCCGGCGACGGCTCGCCGTCCTCCGCACCCGGCCCGTCCGGCAAAACCTTGCCCGGGTTGCAGAGTCCCGCCGGGTCGAACACCTCTTTCACCCAGCGCATCGCTTCCAGGTCATCGGGCGAATAGATGAGCGGCATGTATCGCCGCTTGTCGATTCCCACACCGTGCTCGCCGGTGATCGTCCCCCCCACCGCCACGCACGCCTCCATGATCTCGCGGCTGGCCGCGTGCACCCGTTCCGTCATCTCCTCGTCCCGGCGGTCGAACGGGATGTTCGGGTGCAGGTTGCCATCGCCGGCGTGGAAGACGTTGGTGATCACCAGATCGTGCCTCCGCGCCGCCTCGGCGACGCGTGCCAGCATCTCGGGCAACCGGCTCCTCGGCACCGTGGCGTCTTGCACGAGCAGGTCCGAGCCCAGCCGCCCCATCGCCCCGAACGCCGACTTCCGCGCTTTCCAGAACTTCACCCGGTCGGCCTCGCTGGCCGCGCGGGCCACGGCGCGGGCTCCGTTCGACTTCAGCAGCCCCTCGACCTCCGCCGCCTGCTCGGCCAGCCCGGCGCGCGGGCCGTCCAGCTCGACGATCAGCGACGCCGCCACATCGGTCGGGAAGCCGGCGGCGAAGACCGAGGCCTC
>CAYGAJ010000010.1:0-10421 GCA_964347815.1 uncultured Gemmatimonadota bacterium
GTCCTTCGCCTGATGGGCGCCGGGTTTTCCAAACCCAAGAACCCGATCCCCGGTACGGACATGGCGGGGGTCGTCGAGTCCGTCGGGAATGGCGTGACGCAGTTTCGGCCGGGCGACCCGGTATTCGGCGAAACCATCGCCACCCAGCAATGGATCAACGGCGGTGCTTACGCCGAATACGTGTCCGTTCGTCAGGACTTGTTGGCGCTGAAGCCTGACAACATCACGTTTGAACAGGCGGCCTCGGTTCCCTCTTCCGGGTACATCGCTCTGCAGAACCTTCGTGATCGGAGCCGGCTCGGACCTGGTCGGACCGTGTTGATCAACGGCGCCGGGGGTGGCGTGGGCACCCTCGCCTTACAAATCGCGAAGGCCCACGGCGCACACGTGACCGCGGTGGACAGCACGGGCAAACTGGGTATGCTCCGTTCACTCGGCGCTGATGAGGTCATCGATTTCACCCAAGAAGACTTCACTCGACGTGGCGTTCGCTACGACCTCATCTTCGATGTCCCGGGACATCGCCCCTTTTCCGCTTTCAGGGGCGCGCTCAAACCTGACGGGAGATACGTGCCCATCGGGCACGAGTATTATGGGGCATCCCGAAAGCCTGTATTCGGCCTCATTCCGCACTTTCTGAAGCTGATATTCCTCTCGCGCTTCGTGACACAACTTCGTGGTCCGGGAATCTCGATGCCCACCAAGAAAGAGGCGATGACCGTACTAAGGGAACTCCTCGAAACTGGAAAGATCACCCCTGTCATCGACAGTACGTACCCTCTCAGTCAGGTCCGCGAGGCCTTCCGGCACATGATAGAGGACGAGACCAAAGGGAAGGTCATCCTCACTCCGGCCGCTGCTGTCTAGCAAGCGCCTGCTGCTGACGTGGCTTCGCAGATAGGTGCGCAGCGCGCGCGGTAGTCAGGCTGACGTACGCACGGTAGTGGGAGTTTCCATCAGCCGGTCTCGAGCCTGATGCGGCTTCGCGCCGGCGCTCCGGTGTGCGCTGCTGAAACAGGTCGGCATCGTAGTCACGGAGCGGAATACCGCCGCTAGACGGCGCGGCGGGTGCTGGCGTCCGGTGCGGAATGGGGGTCGACCGCGGAATCTTTGCAAGGCGATCGGTACTCTCGAGTTGATCATGTGTCCCCCCACTGCGATCACGACCAATGTCGAACCGATCACCGTCCACCAGAATGGAGAAGCCGGCAGTCGTGTGGTGACCTCTGATGCCGCGGCAGCGCACAGACCTACGTACGACCAGTTCATCCAGTAGGCGTGGTGCTCGGGCCATTTTCGGCGTGGACGGCGCAGCATAGGTGGGATGAGTCCGGCGATGATCGTCAGGAGACTAATCAGCGCCGCGACGTGGAAGGGGCCGAAACGACCGAATAAGCGGTAGATCAGAAGAGCTGTGGCATTGAGACCGAGCATGCTGACGGCGTAGACCCACCCAATCTTGCGGTGGCGTGGTGTTCCCTTCCTCATCAACAGCATGACGAGGCCAGACACCAGCGCCACGAGGGCGAGGGCGACGTGCAGAGCGCCAGTAAGATACATGTCCCTCCTACGGGTTCCGGTGCAAGACTGTTTCGGTGTGCGCCTACTGCCGGCGCTGCTTCCAGCGCGCTACGCCATCATGGAACACGGGGGTCGCAAGCGCGCGGCCCGCGAGGCTGTCGTGTGGTTTGGTGTCGGAATGGCGATGTGATTTGTCCTCATTCCTGGGTTCTGGCATCTATTGGGCAGCTGATCTTCACGTAGGCGGCGGGGGTGACTTGAACGGTACCGCATACATCAAGGAGCCGATCGCCTGCACTGAGTGGGAGCGCCGGGCGTTCGCCCGTCTTGTTCGCCAGGGCTTTCCCGGGGCTGAGGGCCTGGATGCTCGCATTCGTGCTGCGAAATGGCTCGCGTTCTATTATGCGGCCGGCGACCGGCTCGGGGCGATCGCCGCCTTGAAGGCGCCCAGCGCACGCTATCGGGAGGACGTCTTCAAGCAGGCGGACGCGCCCGTCAGCCATTACGATTACAAGCTCGAACTCGGCTGGGTGTTCGTCGATCCCGCCCACCGAGGGAACCGGATTGCCGAGAGTCTTTGCCAGCAGCTATTGGCGCGCGTGCCCACATCCTGTGTTTTTGCGACGACCCGCCCGAAGAACAGCTCTATGATCAAGATCCTAAACGCCCTCGGCTTTGCGCGAGTGGGGAAGCCGTATCCACGGCGCAACGAGCGGCTTGTGCTATTCTTGCGGTCGTGCCCGACCGCCCTAGAGCCAGGTCCTGTCGCCTAACCTGCCGCTGGAGCAGTGGGCTGCAGCCCGGAGGAGCGCGGTCGATCGCGTGAGCAAGACCCACGGAACAGGAACGACGACAGTGGACCACATTCGTCAGGACGCTCTTCAGGGGATCGGCAATACGTCACTGGTGGCCTTGCGAAAGATCGGCGCGGAGCTCGGTACGCGGATCTTGCTCAAGCTCGAGAACGAGAACCCGACCGGCAGCATGAAGGACCGGATGGCGCTGGCGATGATCGAGGCGGCGGAGAGCGACGGCCGTCTGAAGCCTGGTGGATCGGTCGTCGAGTACACCGGCGGCAGCACCGGTGTGTCGTTGTCATTCATCTGCTCCCTGAAGGGCTATCCGCTGCGCATCGTGACGTCGGATGCCTTTACTCGGGAGAAGCTGGATCATATGGAGATCCTCGGTGCGCGACTCGAGATCGTGAAGAGCGACGCCGGACGGATGACCGAGAAGCTGACTCGCGACATGATCGAGGCCGCGGCCATCCTCGGAGATGGCGATACGGCTCGCTCGCGAGGAGGGTCTGTTCGCCGGCACATCGACGGGAGCCAACGTCGTCGCCGCCCTGAGGCTTGCCGAGCGTCTGGGGCCCGATGCGGTCATCGTCACGGTGATGTGCGACACCGGGCTCAAGTACCTCAGCAATCTTTCCTTTCGGGCGTACACGACTTCTCGGCCGTGAAGTCTGCCTGTGGCTCAGGTGAGTGAGGTATCGAGATGACACCACTGCGACGCGCCGTACAACTTTCTCTATTCCTCGGTGGCTTTTCCATGTTCGCCGTGGTGCTGAGCATTCTTGCCCTAACGGACATCGGGCATGGAGAGAGCGATCTATCACTCGAGTGGGGTGTCTTACGGGCGGCGTTCCTGGTTATCGTGCTGTTTCAGGTCTCGGCCCTACTCACACTCGGCCGAGTGTTACGGGTGTTGAGGTGACCGAACCCGCGGCGGATTTTGAGCTGCCTGGCCTGTTCATGAGTTTTGGCTTGCCGACCCGACACTGGATGCTTCGAGGACTCAAACGCACGCCACTCCTTCCCGGGAGGGGGAATTGACGTTGACACGCGCAGTACTTCTGTGCGGTTTATTGGCTCTGGTTTCTGCCGCAGCAGCTTCGGCGCAGTTTCTAACCATCGGAGCGGGTGCGCTCGTGACCAAGCGCTCGACCGAGCCGGTGGCGGAGTTGCATGGCGAGACTCCACCACTGGCCGGTGCCAGGGGGCATGCGGGCGTCTGTAAGGAGAACCTGCAAGCGGCGGGTGCGTCGTTCCAGGCCGGAGCTGCTCTAAAGCGTGAAGGCAACGGGGGGTGACCATGAGACCAACCAGGATGTTCGTTGGTGGGGTCGCGGGCTTCCTGCTGGTGGTCGGCTGTCAATCGCAGCAAGCCGACCTCACCGAGCAGGACAGAGCGAGGATCGAGCAGATCATCGATGGGGTCGCGATGACGCTGCGGGCCGGCGACCATGCGATGTGGGCCGGGCATTTCTCGGCAGACGCGGTGATCTACCCACCGAACGCCCCAGCGGTCAAAGGGCGCGCCGTCATTCAACGTTGGGGCGAAGCCTTCCCCCCGATCGAGGACCTTACCTTCTTCGACGTGCAGGTGTGGGGTCAGGGCGATTACGCTTACGGAACCAGCGGCTACACGTTCACGGTGGAGGGGTCTCCTCCCGATACCGGAAAGCAGCTCTGGGCGTTTCGTCGGTCGGCGGGAGCGGGCTGGGAGGTGGTAGCGGCGAGCTACAACTCCGATTTGCCGGGGGAGCAATAGGCTTTTGTCGGCGAGGTTGGGTCCGCGGCAAATGGCGAACCGTGCGGCATGGCTTCGTTCCGAGCGGAGGGCCAGGCAACTGAAACGGAGATCCCGTTGGCGACGGTTGGCGATTGCCGGGTGCGGCGCCTTGGCCGTCTCCTTCCTGGCGTGCGCGGGGAGAGTGCCCGAAGAGTACTCGAGGCCGGCGCCGAGCCGGGAAGCGATCGAGTCGATGGCGTCGCGAGTCGAGAGCCTGCTCCGCGAGTACGCGGGTGTGGACCAGCCCGGCGCGTGTGTCCTCGTTCGTCATCGCGGGACGCGGCTCTACCGGGGTTGTTACGGCATGGCGGACCTGGAGCGAGGGGAACCGGCCGATACCCGGACCAACTTCCGGCTGGCCTCGTTGACGAAGCAGATGACCGCCATGGCGATCATCCAGCTGGTCGAGGCGGGCCGCCTCGGCTACGAGACCACCCTGGCCGAGATCTTTCAAGACTTTCCAGCCTACGGTGAACGGATCACCGTTCGCCATCTGCTGACTCACACATCGGGGCTGATCGCCTACGAAGATCTGTTGCCGGAAGATCAGACGCAGCAGGTGAAGGACGTCGATGTTCTGCGCATGATGATGGAGCAGGATTCGACCTACTTCGAGTCGGGCTCGCAATTCAGATACAGCAACTCGGGCTACGCGGTTCTGGCGATGGTCATCGAAAAGGTGACCGGAGAGCGGTTCGCGGCCGTCCTCGCCGACCGGATCTTCGAGCCTCTGGGGATGAGGCACACGGTGGCTCACGAAGAAGGCGTGTCGACGTTGTACAGGCGTGCGTTCGGATACACGAGGGGAGAGGGTGGGTGGGAGTTCAGCGATCAGAGCCTGACCAGCGCGGTGCTCGGTGACGGTGGGGTCTACTCCTCGCTCGAAGACGTCGAACGCTGGTTGAAGGTTGTGGAAGGACGTACGCGGCTGGTCGATCCGGAGTCGTTGAGGCAGACCTTCGTGCCGGCCAAGCTGACCTCGGGCGAGACCGTGGAGTACGGAATCGGTTGGTACGTCGATGAGTACGACGGAAGGGCACGGTACAGGCACAGCGGCTCGACCCGGGGGTTCCGCAACGCCGTTCAGCGGTTTCCAGAGGAAGATCTGACGATCGTATTCCTTTCGAATCGAAACGAAGTCAGCGACGCGCTCGTCGACGCCATCGCCGACGCTTGCCTGGAGGTTACATCACATACGAGCGGCTCCGGCGGGGCCGGTTGACGCCGATTCGGCTGGCAGGGGTCCGCTCACTGCGCGGGTCCCGGACTCACCTGGACCCGATCTCTCTGCTGTCGGGAGCCTAGCCCCGCTGATGCAAGCCAACGACTCGACCCAGCGCAAACGTCCACGCGCCCCCAAGGATGTGGACTCGGCGACGCGCGCACAGCTGTTCTTCGCTTCCACGTGGCTCCTGCCGGCGCTGATCGTCATCGGCATCGCCACCGCCGGCGCCAGTCGCTTCGTACTCGGGCTCGGCCCCTTTCAGAGTTTGCTCGCGGGGCTCGCGGTGATGGTCGGCGGGTCGGCGTTGTTCTACGTCGTCGTGTACAAAGGTCTGATCGGCGGGACCGCCTCGTTCCTGGGCAACATCTACGGAGGCAGCAGAACGCCCGCGCACCGAGCCCCCGCTTACTCCCGGGCGCAGGCCCTGGCCAAGAAGGGTTCGCGTGTTGACGCGCTGGCTGTGCTGGAAGCCGAGGTTGTCGAGGATCCGGGGAACCCCGGGCCGTACCTGGCGGCGGCCGCGATCGCCCTGGACGAAATCGGCGACCCTCACCTGGCCGCGGATTGGTTTCGCCGCGCACGGGTTGCGGAGCGGATCACCGCCGAGACGAGCGCGTACGTGTGTCTTCGACTGGCCGAGATCTACGAGGCCGTCGGAGATCCCGGGCGCGCGTCAGTCGAACTTAGACGGTTGATCGAGCTGTTTCCTGATTCGCAATACACGGAACTCGCTCGCGGGCGGCTGCGGGAACTGAAGTCGCAGCTTCCAGTTTCTGATCTCGAGACGTAATCGCGTCGAAGGGGGCTGAGATGCTGATGCTCGACCGTATCCGAACGAGCCGACGCCGCTTCTTGAAAGGCGTTCTCGCCGCAGGCGGCCTTGGCGCCCTTTGGCCGTCACGCCTCTACGCCTCGTATCTGGCGTCACAGCACGGTGAGATCTACCGGCGGCTCGGTGTGGAGCCGTTGATCAACGCCGCGGGGACGCTGACGACGCTCACCAACTCGGTTCTCGCCCCGGAGGCGCGCGAAGCCATGGCCGAGTCGTCGCGGTACTTCGTTCCGTTGGTCGATCTGCAGCGGGCCGTCGGCGCGCGGATCGCCGAGCTGTCGGGCGCCGAGGCGGCTATGGTCACGTCGGGCGCGGCCGGCGCGATTTTGCTAGCTACCGCGGCGTGCGTGACGCGTGGCGACGAGGAGAAGATCCGGCGGCTTCCGGATACCCGAGGGATGAAGAACGAGGTCATCATCCCGAGTGCGCACCGGATCCCGTTCGATCGGGCGGCGCGAGCCGTCGGTGTGAAGCTGGTGGAGGTCGATACCGTCGCGGATCTCGAAGCGGCCATAGGGCCGAAGACCGCGATGCTGTTCTTCGTCAACATCGCAGAGTTCCGCGGGGCGATAACCCGAGGAGAGTTCATCGAGGTCGGGAAGCGGGCAGGGGTGCCCGTGTTCAACGACGCTGCTGCCGAGCTGCCGCCGGCCGAGAACTTCACCCGGTTCATCAAGGAGGGGTTCGACCTGGTGTGCTTCAGTGGCGGTAAAGCGTTGCGGGGGCCGGCCGCATCCGGAATCCTCATGGGCCGACGGGATCTGATCGAAGCGGCACACCTGAACAACAACCCCCACGGCGACACGCTCGGGCGTGCCGCCAAGGTCGGGAAGGAGCAGATCATGGCACTGCTGGCGGCGCTGGAGGCTTACCTGCGGCGGGACCACGAGGCAGACCAGCGGCGCTGGCGGCGGTCTCTGACACGACTCGCTGGCGAACTCGAAGGTGTCCCGACGGTTCGCGGCGAGCTTTTCGTTCCTCCCGAGCGGGGGTACCCGTACCTGCGGGTGAGTTGGGACGTGCGAGCGCTGGGCTTGAGCTACGAGGCCTGCCGCGAGAGGCTGCTGAACGGCACGCCAAGGATAGCGGTCGTCGCGGGTCCGGGAGGCTTAGAGATCGTCTCGATCAACCTGTCTCCGGGTGAGGATCGGATCATCGGGCTTCGCCTTAGTGAGGTGCTGAGAGAGGCCGCGGCCGGATAGTGGATCCGAACGTGTACCGTTGGCTCACGTTGGTGGTGACCGCGACCGCGCTCGGTATCACGACCTACTTCCGGCGGCGGGCGCGACTCGCGGGGGATGTGATCGAGCGGCGGCGGGAGGGCGGCGTTGTGTTGGCCGGCCGAGCGGCTGTCGGGCTACCGTTGTGGCTGGGCGTCGTCGCCTACGTCGTGAACCCCGGCTGGCTGGGATGGTCGGCGCTTTCTTTGCCCTCCAGTCTTCGCTGGATGGGTGCGGCGGTGGCCACCCTGGCGCTACCCGGCGTGTTCTGGACGTTGCGCGCGCTCGGTACCAACGTCAGCGAGACGGTGCTCACCAAGTCGACGCAGAAACTGGTCAAGAGCGGACCTTATCGATGGGTTCGCCATCCGCTCTATGCGGTGGGGATAGCTCTGTTTATCGGTGTAGGTTTGATGAGCGACAGCGGGTTCATTCTGGCGTTTGCGATCTTGGCGCTCGTGCTGATACGTCTTGTAGTGATACCGCTCGAGGAGCGGGAGTTGATGACGAGGTTTGGCGACGAGTACCGGATTTACATGCGAGGCACGGGACGGTTGCTGCCAAGAGTGAAGGGCTCTCCACGCGAGGCTGACAGGGCAGAGCACTGATCGAGGGTGCCAGCGGAATGACCGAGTTTCGGGTGCGTGCGGCAGCGTCGCGAGATGCGGATCGGGTCTATCTCATTCACAAGCAGTCGATCTCGAGATTGTGCAGCGGCACGTATTCACCGCGACAGATCAGCGAGTGGAGCGAGCTGCGTACGCCTCGAGACTACGAGGAGTCTATCCGCGACGGGTGGGTTACGGTCGCGGAAGGTGCGGAGGGTGTGGTCGGGTTCGCGGTCTTTAAGCCGGACATCGCTGAGCTGGATGCGCTCTACGTCCACCCGGACTGCGTGAGTCGTGGGGTCGGCACACTACTTCTGGCGGCTGTTGAATCGCAGGCGCGCAGCCGAGGCCTGTCGGCGATCACGTTGAACGCGACTCTCAACTCGACGGCGTTTTACGAACGGCGCGGCTACTCATCGCTCGGCGCCACCACGTACGGGCTGCCGAGCGGAAGCGAGTTGTCCTGCGTCCGCATGCAAAAGGGGCTTGCCTCTACGTGATTATTTGTCGCTGATTTGGAGTGGTCCACAGACAGACGAGAGCCTTTCCGATGAGAAATTCAGGTCTTGCGGTGTTGCTGCTTGCGGGTCTCGCCGCCTGTGCCCAGGGGCGAGTCGAGTCGGACCCGGCGACGGATGAGGCGGCGATCCGCGAGCTCATTCGTCAGACCGCCGCAGCCAACAACACCGCCGACATGCTCGGCTGGGTTGCCCTTTTCGAAGAGGGCGCCGTCTACATGCCACCCGGCACGCCGGAGGTCACGACGAGGGAAGGGTTGCTGGAGGCAGCGGCAACCGGGTTTGGCGGCTATGCCGCGGCCATCAGGATCACACCGGCCGAGATCGCGATCTCCGGGGATTGGGCCTTTGCCCGCAGCCAGGTCACCGGCACGGTGACTCCGCGGACGGGCGGCGAGCCGATTCCCGTGAATGTGAAGCAACTCGCGATCTATCACCGCCAGCCGAGCGGTGCATGGAGAATCGCGAGGCTGATGAACAACGGCAATTAACCCCATCGAGCGGCCCGATCGCTTCTCAGTCCCTGGCCGTGCGGTTGGCGCCAGCCGCTGCGATGCCAAGCCACCCTGTCGGGGAGGTGACCATGCGAAAGCGCACACTCGCTCCGGCCGTCCTTCTGGCCGTCCTGGTGGCGAGCTGTTATCCCACTGAGCACGACCTCGAGGCGAACAAGGAGCTGGTCAGAAAGTTCACCGCTGCTCTGAACGAAGCGGACTGGGACGCCTTGGATCCGCTGCTGACGGAAGACTTCCGCCGGCACAGCCAGGCCACACCCGGCATGGCGGTGAGATCGCGCGAGGAGTTCAAAGAGCTTCAGCGCTCGTTCCTGATGAGCATGCCCGATCAGCGTGTGACGATCGAGATGCTCATCGCGGAAGGCGACAAGGTCGCCGGTTACGCGACGTACGCCGGCACGCAGACGGGCCCCATGGGCGACTTCCCGGTCACCGGTAAGCCGGTGTCCGTGAAGTTTCTCAGCATTTTTCGGATCGAGGCGGGAAAGATTGCCGAGCTGTGGGTGGAGTGGGATAATCTGGCCATGCTCGCCCAGTTGGGATTGTACCCGCCGCCCACGCCGACGGGTGCCGGGTGATCGCGCGTCAGCTGCCGATTCTGCTTCGGCGGGATGGACGTCTACGCCGGCGGGCGGAGCGGTTGGACAGGTGAGGCCGTGCCATGAAGCGTCTATCGTTGAGCTTTCTCTCTACGCTGGTCATCATGTACGTGGTGCCGTTTCCCTTTTACGCAGCGGCTGCGGCGCTGACCGGTCTGCAGCCGCCCGAGGGCGCCGCGCCCGGTGTGTTTCTACTCAGCGTGCTCGTCATCAAGATCGGCGTCGCGGCCGCCTTCGTGCTCATCTTCCATTTCGCCCGCGACGCGCTGACCGGCCGCTGGCTGATCTACGGGTTCGCCTGGTGGCTGTTCTTCGTTGTCTCAGAAGTCGGACAGGCCATCGGCCCAGAATACTCGTGGACCGAGGCAGTGGCCGGCATCTTTTCGGAGACGGTCTACTGCCCGCTCGCGGCGTTCGTGGTCGATCGCCTGTTACGGCCCGGGTATGCGGACTCGGTCTGACAGGCGATCCTTTCTGAAACAGGGTTGTGTCTAGATCGTAAGAACCATGAGCGCGATCCGCCCTCTTGCCATCGGCCTCTTCCGCCACGACGGCGCGCTTCTGGGCGTCGACGCGCGAGATCCGGTCAGCGGCGCGCGGTTCTGCCGGCCGGTGGGTGGTGAGATCGAGTTTGGGGAGACGGCGGCGGCCGCGCTGTCACGCGAGGTGGCCGAAGAGCTGGGAGAGCGGATCGGTGACCTCGAGCTTCTGGGTGTCCTGGAGAACCGCTTCGAGTACGGCGGAGCGCCCGGCCACGAGATCGTGTTCGTGTTCGACTGCGCGTTCGAGGATCCGGCCGTGTACGG
>CAYGAJ010000010.1:10521-26248 GCA_964347815.1 uncultured Gemmatimonadota bacterium
CTGGGTCGGCATCGAGGTTATCAACGGCGTCGGGCACCCGGCCGGGTCACTGTTTCGCGGGGGCTATGCGCCTGGCGTTCTCACGGCGCTTATCTTGTTGCCGCTGGCGCTGTTGCTGGCGCGCCAGCTGCTGTGGGACGACAGAGCGCCCGTTTCCTAGACGTGGGACACGGTGAGAGAGGAGTCAGGTCATGACCGATGCCGTCGACGCCCAGGCTTCATTGGAGGCCGTCCTCAAAGACGAGATCATCCGCATGTACCAGGAAGTCGCCGATCAGCCCGACGGTGAGTTCCACTTTTTCCACGGCCGCGAGGCGGCGGAGATGTTCGGGTACGCGGCCGAGTGGCTCGATCGCGCGCCTGCGGGGGCCGTCGAGTCGTTCGCAGGGGTCGGAAACCCGCACGAGCGTGCGGACCTGCGGGTGGGTGAAACGGTGCTCGACCTGGGCAGCGGGGCCGGTCTCGACGCGATCATCGCTTCTTGGCGCGTCGGCCCGACGGGACGAGTGATCGGTGTCGATCTGAATCCCGCCATGTGCCTGAAGGCGCAAGCCCACGCGGCGGCGACCGGCTCGGCGATGGAGTGCCACGAAGGACGCATGGAAGACATCCCGCTTCCGGATGCGTCGGTGGATGTGGTAATCTCCAACGGCGTGATCAACCTCTCGTTCCGCAAGCGCCGAGTGGTGGAGGAGGTGCATCGGGTGCTGAAGCCGGGCGGTCGCATCTCGATCACGGACATCGTGAGCGCGAAACAGCTATCGCAGTCGATCGTCAACGACCCCAAGCTGTGGGCCAGTTGAATCGGTGGCGCTCTCCTGGAAGGAGAGATGTTCCGGCTGCTCGAAGAAGCAGGCTTCACGCGGGTCCGGTCGGCCGTGGTGCCGAGGTTCCGGTTCCGCAGCGCATCGACTCAGAATTCGGCGGAAGCGTACGGCGTGAAGGCGGTCATGATGACGGCGTCGAAGCCGGGCGAAGGCTAAGGCCGTCGCGGGTATCGCCAGAACCGGGCACGATACACGCGCGCGCTCTGCGAAGAGAATGGGCCTGCTCGACTGGCTGGTGCGCCGCGCGCTGCGCCGCTCGCGTCTGGAAGAATCGAAGGTCGTGGTGGCGTTCGACGAGGAGCGGGTCTGGTGCCGATCGCCCGATTCACCCGAGGTGTCGATCGCCTGGTCCGAGCTGGAGCGCGTGGTCATTCGGACCACCGACGCCGGCCCCTTCGCCGCCGATTTCTTCTGGGTGCTCGAGGCTGGCGCGGGCCGGACCCTCGTGCTTCCGGGTGGTGCCACCGGGGCCCAGGAGCTTTTGCGGCGTCTCCAGCAGCTGCCCGGGTTCGACAACGAGGCGGTGATCGCGGCGGCCGCGTCGACGGACGTGCAGACGTTCGAGTGCTGGCACCGCGATCCGGGCAGGGGCGTCGACGCGGGCGCGTCACCTCCGTCGGCGCGCTGACATAGAGTCAAGCTGTCCGCTCCCTGCGATCCGAATGGAGATGACGAGATGAGCCGACGCGCGCAGGCGACATTCCAGATCACGTCGTGGGACGAGAAGCCGATCGACGAGTCTGAGGGGATGCCGAAGCTCACCCGCGCCACGGTGACCAAATCGTTCTCGGGCGACATCGAAGGAGAGGGACGCCTGGAGTATCTGATGATGTACCGGGCGGATGGTTCGGCCAGCTTCGTCGGCCTGGAGCGTTTGGTCGGCCGCCTCGGAGGCCGGTCGGGCAGCTTCGTCCTCCAGCACACCGGCACCTTCGAGGGCGGCGCCGCTAGGGCGACGTGGGTGGTCGTGCCGGGCTCGGGCACCGGCGATCTTCGCGGGCTGCGAGGGGATGGGGGCTTCGCCTTCGCGCACGCGGAGCGCTACTCCATGAGGCTCGACTACGACGTGGAATGACGGTCCGGGGCCAGTCAGGGAGTCTTGACTCGCTCGGGTGGGAACGGGTCGTGAGGCTTGGACCGTTCGGCGCTGAGTTGCCCCAACCAGAGGAGTGTCGCCTATGGCCGGGAAGGGCGTACCTGAGGGATATTACACGGCGACTCCGCACCTGATCGTCAAGGACACCGGCGCGGCCATCGAGTTCTACAAGCAGGCGTTCGGTGCCCGGGAGCTGATGCGTCTGACGACGCCGGACGGGATGATCGCGCACGCCGAGATCAAGATCGGCGATTCGACCGTGATGCTGGCCGACGAGTTTCCGGAATGGGGCAACCTGAGTCCCGAGTCGCTGGGTGGCACGCCGGCGCGCATCCACCTGTACGTCGAGGACGTAGACGCCGTGGCCGCCCGCGCCGTGGCCGCGGGTGCCAAGGTTGAGATCCCGGTGGACGACCAGTTCTATGGCGACCGGTCGGGCCGCTTTCGCGATCCCTTCGGGCACCTCTGGGTCGTGGGGACGCGGATCGAGGACATGGATCCGGAGGATATGCAGCGCCGGTTCGAGGTGTTCTTGAAGAAGCAGCGCGGCGGCTAGCCGCCGCGCCATACCGGAGGCGAAGGTGCGTCGGGTGTCGTCGACGACCCGGACATCTACTTTCTCAGCTGAGAGCGGCGGTGCGCGTTTGCGCGGCGTTCGCCATTGTTATAACTGACGCGCAACCTTCACGAAGTCTGAACCGCGCACGGCCGCTGCGCCGTACGCTGTGGTGATGCGGGCTTGCCCGCAGCAACGCGAGGAGGTCGAGGATGGTCTCTGTGCTCTCGCTGTGGCTCCCGATCCTGCTCTCGGCGGTGATCGTCTTCCTGGTCAGCTCTCTCATTCACATGGTGCTCGGTTATCACCGCACCGATTTTCGCAAGGTGCCGGCCGAGGACGACGTGATGAACTCGCTGCGCGAATTCGGGATCCCGCCCGGTGATTACGTGATCCCGTGTGCCGGCAGCTCGAAGGAGATGGGTTCGCCCGAGTTCATCGAGAAAGCGACGAAGGGCCCCGTCGCCTTCATGACGGTGATACCGAGCGGTCCGCCGGCGATGGGCAAGAGCCTCGTGCAGTGGTTCCTGTACTGCGTTGTCGTGGGGATCTTCGCGGCGTACATCGGTGGCCGCGCCGTGGGGCCGGGCGGCGACTATCTGCAGGTGTTCCGTTTCACCGGCTGCACCGCCTTCGTCGGCTACGCCCTGGCGCTCTGGCAGAACTCGATCTGGTACCGGCGCGCCTGGAGCACGACGCTGAAGTCGACCTTCGACGGGCTGATCTACGGGCTCCTGACCGCGGGAACCTTCGGGTGGCTGTGGCCCGCCTGACTTGACGGCGAAGTAGGTCGGGCGCCGGCGGCTGGACGCAGGCTGGCGACGGCGTGGTGTCGATTGCCTTCGAGCGATGACGATGTTCGAGCTGGTGTCGGAGCACTGGTGGGTGCTCATCTTTTCTGTGACCGCGCTGGCCATTGCCATCAAGCTGGGCTATGAGCGCTTGCCGCGCAGGGTCGCGCTGCGGCTGGGGGTGCGGAAGAAGATCGCCTCCCTCGAACGCAACGACAGCGGCGGCTGGCTCTTGACGGTGACGCTGGCGAACGGGCGGCGATACTCGAACGTGAGCATCACGCCCGACTTTCAGTTTGGCAACGAGAGGGTGCCGTTCCGGCTTGGCGATATCGTCGACGTGGCGCTGGAGAGCCCCGGGCTCGCCGGTCGGTCGGACCCGCCGAAGCGGATCATGTGATCGGCGACTGAGGGCGTTCACCACGGACCTGGACGTCGACCGGATGGGCGGACACTCGAAACGCCATCGAGCGATAGAGTAAATGGACTTGCGTGTTGCTGATCACCTGGTTGTGGCAGCATTCGGCTTGGTCTTTCCGATCTACTCCCTGCTCACGTATCCGCGAATCAAAAGGGCCTTGGAGGCCAACGTGCGGGGCGCGCATGTTCGCGAGTATCGCGAGACGCTCTTGTGGTTGTGGGGTCTGGGGGTAACCGGTCTGCTGGTCTGGATCACCCTGGGTCGATCCGTACGAGACCTGGGGTTTGGCGGACCCGGCGGGTGGCGTTTCTGGCTGAGCCTGGCGGTGGTTCTTGGCTTCGTCGGGTTTCTGATGAACCAGTATCGCTGGGTGCGGCGTGACGAGCGGGCTCGGGAAGAGGTCGTTCGCCAGCTGTCGAGGGTGGAGGAGTACCTACCACGAACGTCGGCGGACTTCAAGCACTTCGTTGCGCTTTCACTCAGCGCCGGACTTTGGGAAGAGCTGCTGTATCGCGGGTACCTCATACGCTACCTCGACTCCATGTCTGGGATCGCCGTCGCGGTCGTCGCCTCTTCGATCGTGTTCGGGTTTGCTCATCTGTGCCATGGCGTGTCGGCGGCGCTTCGGGCCGGAGCGCTCGGCGTTCTTTTCGCGGTCTTGTTCTTGTTCTCGGGGTCGCTTTGGCTTCCAATCGCGTTGCACGCCTCGATCGATGTCAGCGCCGGCTTGACCGCGAGAACGGTTTACGTATCGAGTTGACGAATGCGAGGACCGCCGGTGGACTCGGAAGAGTCGACGGGAACCCGGATACGCCGCGCCGACCTGAAGGAGCTGGCGCGATGGCAGCGTCGGATGATCACCGCCATGGTCGGCACCTGGTCGTTCGTCCTGCTGTTCATCGCGGGCGAGGTCATCTTCGATTTGTCGCAGCCGCTGGAGATCGCGGGCTTCTTCGTGATGGCGATACTGGTGGCGCTCGGGGTCGTCGTTCAGTTCTCTCAGCGGTGTCCGGGCTGCGGAGTGCGGATGGGCCTGCAGTCCGGCGTGCTGGTGCCCGAATCGTGCCGCAAGTGTGGTACGGCGCTCAAGCCCGGCGAAGGCGAGGCCGAGAGTTGAGCGTCTAAGGACCGTCGGGACGGAACCGTTCAAAGAGATCGAGACATCAGATGTTGAACGAGTGGCTGAGCCGAGTGTACCTGCGCGACCTGGACTCGCTGCGCGATCAGATCAATGGCTACGAAAATGAGGCCGACCTGTGGAAGCGCCTGCCGGGGGTGAGTAATACCCCGGGCAATCTGGCGCTCCACCTGGCCGGAAACCTGCAGTTCTACGTCGGCACGCAGCTGGGTCAAACCGGCTACGTGCGCGACCGGCCAGCCGAGTTCGGCACGGCCGGTCTGCCGCGGGCGGAGGTCGTCCGCCGGATCGAAGAGACGCGAGCCGTCATGGAAAAGGTTTTGCAAGGTCTGGACGGCCGCGCGCTCGAGGCCGAGTATCCGATCGAGGTCGGCGGTGTTCGCATCTCCACCGGCCAGTTTCTCGTTCACCTGGCCGTTCACCTGGGCTACCATCTCGGGCAGGTCGACTACCACCGCCGGCTGTTGACCTCCGGATCCAGCCTGCCGGGCATGCAGTCGATCGGCGCGCTGGCCGAACCGGCATAGGGTCTGGCAACGGTTCGTGTGGCCCGAGACCCGCTCACGCTGGGGGAGGTGCGTCAGATCGCGCTGGCCGCGCAAGGTTTCGATCGGCCGCGCCCGAGCGGTCGGATCGATGTGCGCCACATCCGGCGAACGATCGAGCGGCTGGGTCTGCTGCAGCTCGACTACGTCAACGTTCTCAGCCCCTCGCATTACCTGGTGTTGTATTCGCGACTCGGCCCCTACGAGCCGTCGCGGCTCGATGACCTGGTGTACCAACGGCGCGAGTTCACGGAGGCGTGGGCGCATGAAGCGTCGATCGTGCCGGCGGCGACTTGGCCGCTGCTGCGCGCTTGCCTGGGGCTGGACGATCGGCGCGTACGCGCGCTCGACCGCCTCATGAAGCAGCATAGGGCGTATGCTCGACGCGTGCTGGACGAGTTGCGGGCGCGCGGTCCGCTCGGCGCCGACGAGCTTCCCGAGCCAAAGGGCGGGCGTCACCGGGACTCGTGGGGGTGGACGGCGCGCAAGGCGGCGCTGGAGGGACACTTGGTCCGGGGGACGGCGGCGGTGGCAGGACGGCGACCGAACTTTGCGCGGACCTACGACCTGGCCGAGCGGGTGATCCCGAGGGAGCACTTCCGGCGCCAGCTGGGCCGCGCTGAGGCGCAGCGCGAGCTGCTGGCACAGGCGGCCCGCGCCCACGGCGTCGGCACGGCGACCGACCTGGCGGACTACTACCGCCTGCCGGTGCGCGAGTCGCGCACGCGGATCGCGGAGCTGGCAGAGGCGGGTGTGGTTCGCGAGGTCGAGGTCGAGGGCTGGCGCGAGCCCGCGTATCGTCACCGTGAGGCGCGGACGGCACGCCGCATCGACGCCGCCGCGCTGCTGTCGCCGTTCGACCCGGTGGTCTGGTTCCGGCCGCGCACGGCCCGGCTGTTCGACTTCGAGTACCGCCTCGAGATCTTCGTGCCGAAGAAGAAGCGGAAGTGGGGCTACTACGTACTACCGTTTCTGCTGGGTGAGCGTCTGGTGGCGCGGGTCGACCTGAAGGCCGATCGTACCGCTCGCCGCCTGCTCGTTCCGGCGGCGCACCTCGAGCCGGGCGCTCCCGCGGGCGCCGTCGCCGAGGCGCTTGCCGGCGAGCTGGGAGCGATGGCGGGCTGGTTGGGGCTCGACACGGTTGTGGTCGGGCGCCGGGGCGGTTTCGCCGGGGCGCTCGCCGCCGCGGTCCGCGCCTGAGCCGAGACAGCTCCGGGGGACATCGATGAGCCGATACCGCATCTATCAGGTCGATGCCTTCACGACCGAGAAGTTCCGGGGCAACCCGGCCGGCGTCGTTCCGGAGGCCGACGGTCTGAGCGCGGACCAGATGCAACTGATCGCTCGAGAGCTCAACAACTCCGAGACGGCGTTCGTGCTGTCTCCAGAAAGCGATGACCACGACGTCAGGGTCCGGTTCTTCACGCCGACCGTCGAGGTACCGTCCTGCGGTCACGCGACCATCGCCGCCCACTACGTCCGGGCGCTAGAAAAGAAGCTGGCTACCTGCCGGGTCGTGCAAAAGATAGGCGCCGGCATCCTACCCGTGGACGTGGTGCGCGACGGCCCCGATTATCGGATCGTGATGACCCAGGGGACGCCGGAGTTCTCGGAGCCGTTCGGCCGCGCCGGTGCCGAGGAGATTGTCGCGGCGCTCGGTTTGGCGGCGGGTGGGTTGGTCGCGCGCTGCCCGATCCAGATCGTCTCCACCGGTCACTCCAAAGTCTTGATCGGGGTTCGGTCGCGTGAGGTGCTGGACGGGCTGCGTCCCGACCTGGCGCGACTGGCCGAGATCAGCGGCCGCATCGGCTGCAACGGCTACTTCGTGTTCACGCTCGATTCCGACTCGGCCGACGTGCTCGCCCACGGCCGGATGTTCGCGCCGGCGATCGGCATCGCCGAAGACCCGGTGACCGGCAACGCCAACGGCCCGCTCGGCGCCTACCTGGTGAAGCACGGCCTGGCCGTGCCGGAGGAGGTTGGGGAACGGGGCCGGGGACGCTTGTCCTTCCGCGCCCGACAGGGCGTGGCGCTGGGCCGGCCGGGGACCGTGGAGGTCGAGGTGGAGACGGAGGGGTCGAAGCCGGTGGTCGTGCGGGTGGGGGGTCGGGCGGTTGTCGCATACAAGTCGGAGATCGAGCTCGGTAGACGGTAGACGGTGGGCGGTAGACGGTGTCATTCGACGGCCTACCGTCCACGGTCTACCGTTCACCGGATCGGAGGGTGTGCCGGTGGCTTACGATGAGCGGTTGGCCGGACGGATTCGCGACGTGCTCGCGAATCGCGGCGATGTCGTGGAGAAGAAGATGTTCGGGAACCTCGCGTTCATGGTGAAGGGGAACATGTGCTGCGGCGTCGTGGGGGACGAGTTGATGGCACGGGTCGGACCGGATGGCTACCAGGCCGCGCTGAAGCGGCCGCACGCCCGACCGATGGACTTCACCGGAAAGCCGTTGAAAGGGTTTGTCTACGTCGCGCCCGAGGGGTCCGCCGCCCCGGACGCTCTCGAGAGCTGGATCGGTCTGGCTCTGGAATTCGTTGAGACGCTGCCGGCGAAGTGAGCGCCGGCACACCTTTGTGAGCGCGGCCAGCGAAATCGAGGACTATTAGCTGGTGCGTCGCGGCGCCCGCGCCGAGTACGATCGGCGCATCGATGAGTGCGAGGCCGAGATCCGTGCCCGTGCCAAAGCGCCGCTCGAGTGGACGACCTTAGCGTCGGCTGCGTTACCAGAAGCGACAAACGATGCGTATTCTACCTCAGCTGTTCGCCAACAATCGTGCCTGGGCACGCGAGCGCACCGAACGAGACCCGGAGTTCTTCACGCGACTCAGCGCGCAACAAGCCCCGGACTACCTCTGGATCGGGTGTGCCGACAGCCGTGTGCCGGCCAACGAGATCGTCGGACTGGATCCGGGTGAGCTTTTCGTGCACCGGAACGTGGCGAACGTCGTGGCCGCGGACGATCCGAACTGTCACGCGGTGCTCCAGTACGCCGTCGAGGTCTTGCAGGTCGAGCATGTCATCGTATGCGGGCATTACGGCTGCGGCGGCGTGCAGGCGGCGTTCGGCGGCCCGCAGGCGATGCCGCTGGAGAGCTGGCTGACGCACGTGCGGCAGGTGCGACGCGCGCACGCGGCCGAGTTGGACGCGTTGGAGGACGATTCCACGCGCTGGCGGCGGCTGTGCGAGCTGAACGTCATCGCGCAGGTCGAAAACGTGAGCCGGACCGGGATCGTGCAAGGCGCCTGGGCTCGTGGGCAGATGCTGGCGGTTCACGGCTGGATCTACGACTTGCGCGATGGTCTGCTTCGCGATCTGGATGTGACGGTCGAAAGGGCGCGGTGACCGAGCCGCAGGCGGGCCGTGTGAACGACTACGACCCCGTCGCGGATCTTTACGACGCCTACGTTCGTGTCGATTTCGATCTCGAGTTCTTCCGCGGGCGCGTCGCCGCCAGCCCGGGTCCGGTGCTGGAGCTGATGGCGGGGACGGGGCGTGTCACGCGAGCGATCCTCCCAGCGCACGCCCGGATCATCTGCGCCGACCTGTCGCTGAAGATGCTGCGGGTCCTTTTCGGTAACCTGGGCACCCAATCGGGGCTCGGCGTGGTGTGTGCGGATGTCCGGTCGCTGCCCTTCGCGCGCGACTGCTTCAGTCTGGCCATCATCCCGTTCAACGCGTTTTCGGAGCTGACGAGGGGCGAGGATCAGGCTCGCACTCTGGTCGAGATTCACAGGGTGTTGGCACCGAGAGGAGAGCTGATCGTGACCCTGCACAACCCGACCGTTCGGCGGCGCTCGCTCGACAACGAGGAGCGCTTGCTGGGTGAGTATGAGTTGGATCCGGGTCGGCGCCTTCGGGTCTGGGCCCGGGGCTGGGAGGAGGCCACGTCCGGCATCGCGGTTTCGCGGCAGACCTATCGTGTTTCGGGGGTGGATGGCGGGACCGAGCTGGAGAGAGTCTGGGAAGTTCGGTTCGCGCTCATCGGTCCCCAGGCTTTCACGAGCCACTCAGAGGCGACCGGCTTCGAGATCGTCGAGCTGCTGGGCGACTACGATGGCTCGCCCTTCGCGCCGGAGGACAGCCCTTACATGATCTGGACTCTGCGCAGGCTCTGACCTGGCGCTTGTTCATTTGTTTCCCATAGTGCATTTTTGTAAAAACGAGAGCGGCCCAGCCAATCTCCATCCTGAGGACGGATCTCGTGCCCAGCGCAGCAACAGCGAAGTCACGACGGCCTTTACTCTCCCCCGAGGAGAGGCGGACGCTGTTGCGCGTGGCTCGAGAGACGCTGGTCGATCTGTTGACAGAGTCCGACCTGCGGCCTCACGAAGCCGACACGCCGGCGCTGCGGGAACACCGTCCCGCTTTCGTCACGCTCCGTCGGCGCGATACTGGCGAGCTGCGCGGCTGCCGGGGTGAGTGCGTCGCTCAGCGGCCGTTGATCGAATCGGTGGCCTATGCCGCGGTCGCCGCGGCCCACGACGACCCGCGCTTTCCGCCCGTCACGCTGGACGAGTTGCCGGCGCTGCGGATCGAGATCAGCGCGCTGACGGCGATGAGCCGGATCCAGCCTGAGGAGGTTGTGGTCGGGCGGCACGGGCTGATGATCGTCAGCAGACCGAAGTCGGGGCTGCTGCTGCCCCAGGTGGCGGAGACGTTCGGCTGGGACCGCCACGAGTTTCTTCGTGGCCTCTGCCGGAAGGCGGGTCTTCCGGATCTCGCCTGGAAGTCCGACGACGTGGAGCTCTACGCGTTCGAAAGCGAGGTTTGGGGTGATGACGCTTAGCGAGCGCCTGAATCGAGCGCACTGTCGCTGCCTTTCTGAGCCGTCGTGGCGACTAACCTGACGGGCCACGAGCGATGACACGATAGCTGCGGGGGCCGCTGGCCGGTCTGGCCGGCGGTGTGGGATGGCTGGCGGGTCTGTTCCTCTTCTTCGGTCCGGCCGAGCGAATTCTGGCCAACCCGCAGTACCAGAGCGCCAAGTTCCTGGCGGTGTTCGCGGAGATCGAGCCGCTGCCGCGGGTCGCCGACAGCCTCGGGGTGCTGGTCGCCGGCGTCCTCGTCATCGGGTTGGTGTATGGGGTCGTCTTCGACTGGCTGAGCCCGGGCCTCCCCGGACGTGGCTGGCGCAGGGGCATGGCCTTCGGGCTCGTCGCCTGGGCGCTGATGGTTCCGTGGTTCGACTTCTATCTTCCCTGGAACGTGATGCACGAACCGTTCGCGCTCGTGCTGCTCGAGATGGTGCTTTGGGCGCTGGTCCTTCAACTCGTCGGCCTGACGATCGCGTTGGCCCATGGCGCGCTGACGCCGCGGACGGCTACCGCGCGATAGCTCAGCGCCGCCCGAGTTGAGCGTGACCCTCGAGAGCGAGCGTCTGACCCTTCGGGAGATGGACCTGTCCGATCTCGACTTCGTGGCCACCATGCTCGCCGACCCGGACGTGATGCGCTTCTACCCGAAGGTCCTCACTAGGGACGAGGCGGAGGCGTGGGTGCTGAACCAGCGAGAGCGTTACGCGAGGGATGGTTTCGGCTTCTGGCTGGCTCTCGAGCGCGCCGTCGGTCTTCCGGTCGGCCAGGCTGGCGTGCTGAGCACCGAAGTGGATGGCGTGCACGAAGCGGCGCTCGCCTAGATGATGCACCGGCCCTACTGGCGGCGCGGGTTCGCTGCGGAAGCGGCGGCGGCCTGCCGCGACTACGTCATCGAGACGCTGGGCCGCCCGCGTGTGATCACGCTCATCCGGCCCGACAACCTGCCGTCGCAAGGCGTCGCCCGGAAGATCGGGATGAGACCGGAGGGACGGACGACGTACGGCGGCTTCGAGCACGTGGTGTATTCCCTGGTTCGGCCGGTGCCTTAGGCGATGAGCCTGGCCTATTACATCGTGCTGGATCGACCGGACCCCGGCTTCGATCCGTTCGTAAACGGCAAGTTCGTGGCGGCCGAGGCGCGCCGGGTGAGCAAGGTGGCGAAGAAGCTGGGCCTGAAACGCCTCGACGACTTCGTCTCGTATGATGATGAGGAGCCGGCGGCCGAGCTGTCCGGGTCCGAGAGCGGGGAGGGCCGCTGGTTTTCCGCCGCGGAGGGTGTCGCCTGGGTGAGCGAACTGCTGGATCGGCTGCGCCGTGACTCGAAGCCGCTTAAGGACCCGGCCGGGGTCATCGCGGATCTGGAAGAGTACCTCGAGGTGCTGCGGAAGGCGCAGGGTGTCGGAGCCCGCTGGCACCTCGCGATCGACTACTAGAAGAGTGGAATGATATGCCGATCAGCTACACGATAGACCGACAGCGTAATCTGGTGTTGACCACCGCCACAGGGGTGCTGACCGACGAAGAGCTTCTCGATCACAAACGGCAGCTGATCGCCGACCCCGAGTTCGAGCCCGGCATGAAGGAGCTGTCCGATGTTCGGAGGATCGAACGTCTGGATGTCAGCCCCGCCGGCGTGCGCAGGTTGGCCGCGCTGGATGAGGAGCACGTCGATCGCCTCGGGGAAGACTACCGGCTGGCGATCGTCGCCCCGGCGGATGCCAGTTTCGGCACGGCGCGCATGTATCAGATACTGACCGAGTCCAGCGTACAGAACATCGGGGTGTTCCGCGATATGGAAGAGGCCAAAGACTGGCTGGGAGTCGCCGGCGGCGGACACTAGCGGGTCGAGCGAGACCCGAACGGCTCTCTAGGCATCGTCGAATTTGACCCCGGCGCGCCGGGCCGCCTCGACCCGCTCATCGATCTTCTCGACATACCGCTCGATATCGGCTTTGCGTTCCAAGCCGGCCGCCGACATGTAACGAACCGTTCCGTACACGTCGCGCTCCCCCCAGGGCCGGTCGTGCAGACCGAAGATCCAGGCGACATTGGCGAAGGAATTCGGGTCGCGGCCGTCGAGGAAGTACTTGTTGTTGAGTTCCAGTGCGACCTTGTAGGCATACGAGGGCGTGCCCGACCACTCCAAGATCTTCTTTCCCCAATACATCCGCATGTAGTTGTGCATGTAGCCCGTGTAGCGAAGCTCGCGCATCGCCGCGTTCCAGTATCGATCGTGGGTCTGCGCGGTCTCCAGCTCGCGCCGAGTGTAGCGGTGTTCGCGCTCGTCGTCTTTGTGTTCGGCGAGTGTCCTACGCGCCCAATCCGGCAGACAGCTGTAACTGTCGTACTTCGGCGTGTAGTGCACGAAGTTCACCGCCAGCTCGCGCCGCACCACCAGCTCCTCGATGAAGCTGTCCTTGAGCTTCTTCGACGCGGCCGATTCGAGCACCTGGATTGCCACGTACACGGGCGAGATCTGACCGAAGTGGAGGTGCATGCCCAGGTGGGTCACGTCGTCGGTCTCCGGGCGCTTACGGTTCTCGTCGTAGCGCTTGAACCGCTCGTCCAGAAAGCGGGAGAGTCGCGCGCGTGCCTGGGCAGTTCCGCCTGTGAACAGGTGAGAGACGGGCGGGACGGAGTGATCGATGTCGAGCCTGTCGAGAAGCGAGTCGAGATCGAACAGGTCGAGACCGTCGAGACCGATTCGGGTCGAGTCCTTATCCAATGCCGTTGTGCGGAGCTCGATCAGGTAGTCGTCGAGGTGCGTATGGATCTTGGGTCGGATGGTGCGGGCCGCGTACTCCGCCTTCGGGCTGGTGACTTCGACGGGAACCACGACATCCGATTCCACCTGAACCACCGGACAGCCGGCTTCTTCGGCCACGCGCCGCCGCCAGTCGCGCTGATGGCGCAGGTAACCTCGGTCGCACACGACCAGGGCGGCGTCACGGGCAAGCTGCAGCGCGACGGCGTCCGGTGCGCCCTTGCGAACGACGAGGGCGATCTTCCGTCGGCGGAGGGCGGTGGCGGTGTCCTGAAGCCCCTCCAGCATGAAGCGGTAGTGGCGCGCATTGGCTTCGGGATAGTCATCGGTTAGCCCGAAGCACACAGCCAGCCGCAGACCGTGCTGGTTGGCCTGCTGGATCGCGTACTCGAGCGCGTGGTTGAACTCGGCGCGCTGGCTCTGTTGCATCCAGTAGAGTACGTACCTGCCCTCTCGGGGCGGGGCGTCGTTGAGGCGCTGGATGCGCGAGTCTTCTATGACGGAGGTCGACGTCATTCTGGGTCCAGGTCGGGTCGCCCCTCAGCCGCCGTTTGGCGGCGACGGTCGATCGCCGAACATAAGGTCTGGGCTGGAAACGCGGCCAGCACCGTGTTTGTCGGAGCAGTTCTTGAATCCTAAGTTTCGCGAGCAATTCTGCAAAATCTGGGGAACGCCGATGAAGAGAGTGCGTTTGGTGCATTGGGACGCCGGCGTGGGGACGGAGCGCGCGGAACAGCTCCGGTCGGCGGGTTACCGGGTCGACTTCGAGCCGATCACACCCGCCGTGCTCAAGCGCCTCAGAGACGATCCACCCGACGCCGTCGTCATCGACCTGAGCCGTATGCCGTCGGGAGGACGCGATGTCGGCGTCGCCCTGCGCACAGCGAAGAACACGCGCCGCGTACCGATCGTCTTCGTGGGCGGCGAGGCGGAAAAAGTAGACCGGGTCAAAGGGTCGCTCCCTGACGCGGTGTTCGCGAGCTGGCCCCAGATCCGCAGCGCCTTGAAGGCGGCGATCGCGCGGCCGCCGGCCGACCCAGTCGTGCCCATCCACGCCCTCGCCGGTTACTCCGGCACGCCGCTGCCCAAGAAGCTCGGCATCAGACCGGGTTCGCGGGTGGCGCTGGTCGGCGCGCCGCGAGGTTTCGAGCAAGCGCTGGGCGAGATTCCCGCCGGTGCCCGGCTGACACGTCAGGCGCGGGGGCGCGCCGATCTGGTGATCTGGTTCGTCAAACGGCGCGCCGACCTCGATGCCGGGATCGAGCGGAGCGCGGCGTTGGCCGAGGGGGTAAGCATCTGGATCGCCTGGCCGAAGCAGACGTCGAAGCTGGCGGGCGACCTGACTGAGAACGACGTGCGCTCGGTCGGTCTGGCGGCCGGGCTGGTCGATTACAAGGTGTGCGCCATCGACGAGACGTGGTCGGGTCTGCTCTTCACGCGACGGCGCCGGGGCAAGTAAACGGATGAGCCCCCGGCACGGATCCTACCGCCCCGCGGATCCAATCACGGATCTGGCGCCGGGGCCGCCGCGCATGCAGGTTAGGTACGTAGACACCCGCGCATTATCCTGCTCGTAACCATCTTTGGCAATCCTCGCGCCGAACGGAGGTACACCATGGGGTTCAACATACGCAGGGTGGAGTACTTCTACTCGACGGTGAAGGATGAGCCGGGAGAAGGGTACAAGTTGCTGTCGATGCTCGCCGAGCTGGGGATCAACCTCCTCGCCTTCACGGCGGTGCCGGTCGGTCCGATGCGAACCCAGCTGACCATCTTCCCGGAAGACGCGGCGCAGATGTCGGACAAGGCCAAAAAGGCCGCCATCCCTCTGGATGGCCCACATCCGGCTTTGCTGGTGCAAGGCGACGACCGGCTCGGCGCGTTCGCCGACATCCACGTGAAGCTGTACAAGGCCAAGGTCAACGTCTACGCTTCGAGCGGCGTCACCGACGGACGGGGCAGCTACGGCTACATCCTGTACGTCCGGCCGGAGGAGTTCGATCAGGCCGCGCGGGCGTTGGGCATCTGACGCGTGCGATCGGCGATCGGGATCAGGCCCGGTCCGCTTGACGGTCTTCAAGAAGATACGCGCCCGCGTCGAAGGCACGGAGCTGGCGTCGCAGGTCATCGGAGTCTGATCGGCTGCCGACCCGGACACCGGCGTGAACCCCAGGTCAGCGCCCCGGAACCGATCGGGCACGCCCGTCATGCCGGCACCCTCGGGAGGGTCTCGATGCGCTTTGCCCTTCTGCTCACCGTAGCGCTCATCATCGGGGAGACCACGGCCTGCGTGGCGCCAAGGGCCGCGGATACTCGCCGGACCGAGCCGCGCGAGGCCCGGTTCGAGGTTCCGGATGTTCAGGGAATGCGCTGGCACAAGGGGAATACGCATACCCACACCGTGGAGAGCGACGGCGATTCCTCGCCCGAGTACGTCGCGCGCTGGTACAAGGACCACGGTTACGACTTTCTGGTCCTGTCCGACCACAACGTGCTGACCGATCCGGGGGCGTTGGCACACCTGGTGGACTCCACCTTCATCTTGATTCCCGGTGAAGAGGTGTCGTCGAGCTTCGAGCGCAAGCCCGTGCACGTGAACGGGCTGAACATCGCTCGGCGGGTCGACCCGCGGGGCGGGCCGACTCTCGTCGCGACGATTCAGGCCAACGTGGACGCGGTGCGTGAGGCGGAGGGGGTGCCGCACATCAATCACCCGAACTATCGCTGGGCGTTCGGGGCCGCGGAGATCGCGCAGGTCGAGAACGACCGGC
>CAYGAJ010000011.1:0-25309 GCA_964347815.1 uncultured Gemmatimonadota bacterium
CGAGCTCGAGGGCACCTACCCGCTGCCGGAGGCACAGCTCGACCGCTTCATGTTCAAGATCGCGATGGACCACCTGCCCGCCGACGAGGAGCTGGAAGTCGTACGAAATACGACGGCCGTGCAGGACTATCGGTTCGAGAACGTGGTGACGGGGGAGGACATCGTCGCCTACCAGCGGCTGGTGAGGAAGGTGCCGGTCTCCGACCCCGTGCTTCGCTACACGCTTGACCTCGTGCGGACGACGCGGCCGAACGGTGACGGGTCGCCCGACTTCATCAACAAGTGGGTCTCGTACGGCGCGAGCGTGCGGGCGGCACAGTATCTCATCCTCGGCTCGAAGGCGCGGGCGCTGATTCGCGGCCGGTACCACGTGAACTTCGATGACATCCGCGCGTTGGCGCAGCCCGTGCTGCGTCACCGCATCCTCACCAACTTCCATGCGGAATCGGAACGGGTGAGTCCGGATCAGCTCATCAAACAGCTGATCGAGACGATCCCCGTCCCGAAATCGGGTTTGTGAGACGATCGAGCTTTCTGCAGCCAGAGGTACTGGCGCGGATCGACAACCTCGAGTTGCTGGCCCGCACCGTGGTGGACGGCTTCATCAACGGTCTTCACCGTTCGCCGTATCTGGGTCTGTCCATCGACTTCGCGGAGCATCGACCGTACATGCCCGGCGACGACATACGGCG
The DNA here is from genome assembly GCA_964347815.1 of uncultured Gemmatimonadota bacterium. Taxonomy (GTDB): domain Bacteria; phylum Gemmatimonadota; class Gemmatimonadetes; order Palauibacterales; family KS3-K002; genus CAYGAJ01. The sequence goes on from CAYGAJ010000011.1 coordinate 693, forward strand.
GATCGACTGGCGAGTCTTCGGCCGCACCGACCGTTTCTACGTGAAGGAGTTCGAGGCCGACACCAACACGAACTTTATCGTCATCCTCGACGTCTCGCGATCGATGGACTACACCAGCGATGGGGTCAGCAAGCTCGACTACGCGCGCTACCTGTCGGCGTGCCTGAGCTACTTCTCGCGCCAGCAGCGCGATCGCGTCGGCATTGTGACGATCGACCATGACATCGTCGACCTCGTCCCGGCGTCGGCCAAGCACCTCGAGCTGGTCCTCCACACGATCGAGCGCATCGAACCGGGCCGCCACAGCGAGCTTGAGGCACCGATGCTCAAGATCGCCGAGGCGATTCACCGGCGCAGCATCGTGGCCCTGGTCTCCGATCTCTACGAGGAGCCCGAGAAGGTCTTGCGCTCGCTGAACTTCCTGAAGAACAAGGGGAACGACGTCATCGTCTTCCACGTGCTCGATCCGGCGGAGCTCGAGTTCCCCTTCGAAGCTGCGGCGCACTTCCAGGAACTGGAGTCGGGCGAGCGGATCCCCGTCGTTCCGGAGCGCCAACGAGAGACGTATCTGGAACTGATCGGTCAACACACCGCCGAGCTTGCGCGTCTGCTCGTCGAGAACCGGATCGACTACTTCCTGTTGAACACGTCGCAGCCGCTGGATCATGCGTTGTTCAGCTATCTGACGCTGCGCGAAAAGCTGAGCCGGGTGCGCTGATGGGCATCAGCTTCCTCGCTCCGATCTTTCTGGCCGGCCTGGCCGCGATCGCGATTCCGATCCTGATCCACCTGACCCACCGGGAGCGCAAGGAGTCGGTGCCGTTTCCGTCCCTGATGTTCGTGCGACGGATTCCGTATCGAACGGTGCGACGCCAGCGGATCCGACATTGGCTGCTCTTCGTCATGCGCTGCCTGGCCATCGCTCTGATGGTGGCAGCGTTCGCCCGCCCGTTGCTGGACCGGGCCACGCCGGCGTCGGCGGCCTTCAGGGGGGCGCGGGAGCTGGTCGTTCTGCTCGACCGCTCGCACAGCATGGGCTATGAGGGGCGCTGGCCGCGGGCCGCCGATGCGGCACGCCGGGTGCTGGATGGGATTGGCCCCGACGATCGGGCGACGCTGGTCCTGTTCGCGGAGCGCGCCGAAGCCGTCACGCAGCGGACCGCCGAGCGCAGCGTCCTTGCGGCCGCGGTCGCCAGCGCTGAGGTGGGCGCGGCAGCGACGCGCTACGGTCCGGCGTTGCAGCTGGCGCGAGAGCTGGTCGAGCGTTCCGATCGGCCGCGAGCCGAGGTGGTCTTGATCAGCGACTTCCAGAGAGTGGGGTGGGACGCGCGCCAGGCGGTCCGGCTTCCCGACGGGGTCACGCTGACGCCGATCAACGTCGCCGATCCCGCGGCCACGAACTTGGCGGTGACGGGTGCGACGCTGACGCGATCGCGGGAGGGTGATCGGGAGCGCGTGAGCGTCGCCGCCCGCGTGGCGAACCTGGGGGACGAGCGACAGGCGGACGTCGAGGTGACGCTGGAGCTGGATGGCGAGCCGGTTCAGGCGCAGGCGGTGACGCTCGAGTCGCACTCGTCCGCCCAGGTGCGGTTCGCGCCGGTTGTCGCCCCACAGCGTCCTGTGGCTGGCACCGTCCGCGCCGGAGCCGATCCGCTGCCGGGTGACAACCGGCACCGCTTCGTGCTGACGCCGTCTGATCCGCTGTCGGTGCTCGTGCTGGAAGCGCGGGACGCCGGATCGAAGGCGAGCCTCTATCTCGGCCGGGCGCTGGCAATCGGGAGCGATCCGGGCTTCGACGTTGCGGTCAAGAGCTTGACGCGGTTTCAGCCGGCCGACCTGACGGGGCGCGACGTCGTCGTGCTGAACGATGCGCCACCGCCCGCCGCGGTCGCACGCCGACTGCGCGCTTTCGTCAGTGGCGGTGGCGGTTTGCTGGTCGCCTTGGGCCGGCGCAGCCCGCCGGCGGCTTGGGCGTCAGAGGCGCTCGAGCTTCTGCCGGGGACGCCGGGCGCGCCGGTCGACCGTTCGAACGACGGCGGTGGCACGCTGGCGTCGGTCGATTACGACCACCCGCTGTTCGAAATCTTTCAAACTCCGCGCAGCGGCGATTTTTCGTCAGCCCGCTTCTATCGGTTCCGTCAGCTGGCGTTGGCCGAGGGATCGCGGGCCGTGGCGCGCTTCGACGACGGTTCCGCCGCTCTGGGGGAAGGGCGGTTGGGGGATGGTCGTGTGCTGGTGTGGGGGTCGGATCTGGAGAACTTCTGGAACGATCTGGCCGTCCAGCCGGTCTTTCTACCGTATGCACACCAGCTCATCAGATACCTGTCGGGCTATCGCGAGCCGACGCCCTGGTTCCGGGTCGGAGAGGTGGTCGATCTCGCGCGCGATCCCCGGCTCGCTGCACTCGTCGAGGCAAATGCGGAATTCGTGGTCGAAACCCCGAGCGGACAGCGAAGCGTCCGGCGTCCGGGTTCCGAGGCCAACTATCTGCGTCTAGACGAGGCGGGCTTCTATCAGCTGCGGGCGATGGAGGCGGCTGAACGACCGCCGCACATGGTGGCGGTGAACCTCGATCCATCCGAGTCGGACCTCAGGCCGATCGACCCGGCGGAGCTGGCGGGAGCGGTGGGATCACAGGCCGCGGGGGACGAAGGCGCTGCGGAGGCGGTTACCCTTTCGGATGCGGACCGGGAGCGGCGCCAGAGCCTCTGGTGGTACCTTCTGATCGCGGGCGGTGCGCTGCTGCTGGCCGAGACGCTGGTCTCGAATCGGATTTCGGCGCGAGTCAAGCTTGCACGTCAACAGGGGTAGGCTGATGCGAACTCGATCTGATCGTGAAGCGCTGTTGCGAGTTATTCGCTCGGTGCGACGTCGCTGGCGATTGCGGGTTCTCCTCCGAGGCGCCGCGATCGTGATGGGCGCCGGGCTCGTGGTCTTTCTCGTATCCGCCTACGGCATGGACCGGTTCCGTTTCACGCCGACCAGCGTGCTGGTGTTCCGGATCGCCGCGTACGCGGGGCTAGCGGCGCTGGTGGTCCGCTTCCTGGTGATCCCACTCACGCGACGCCTCTCGGCTGAGCGGGTGGCCCTGTATCTGGAGGAACACGAGCCTTCGCTCGAGGCGCGCCTGCTGAGTGCGATCGAGTTTAGCGGATCCGGTGGCGGAGCAGCTGAGAGCTATTCGCCCGACCTGGTGCGCCGGTTGGTGGAGAGCGCAGTCGAGAGCTGCGCTGCCGTGCAATTCGGACGGCGTGTGGAAGCCAAACCGCTGGCCCGCTCGTCCGGTTGGCTCGCCGGGACCACGTTGGCCGCCATGGCGATGTTCCTGCTGTCACCGTCTTTCGTCCGGCACAGTACGCCGTTTTTGCTGCCGCTTGGCGGGGCGAGCGGCGAGAACCCCTACCGCATCGAGGTCGAGCCGGGCAATGCGCTCGTCGCGCGCGGCTCGGAACTCGGAATCGAGGCTCGTCTGTCGGGCTTCGACTCCGAGCGCGTCGAGATCGCCGTCAATCGTGGCGGAGCGGACGACTGGGAGCGCACGCCGATGACGCAGGACGAAGACACGGGCGGATATCTGTTCTACCTGTTCGACCTGGACGAGGAGACCGAGTACTTCGTCGAGGCCAGTGGGGTCCGCTCCTCGCTGTTCCGGGTCGAGGTCGCTGAGCTCCCTTACGTCGACGAGCTGGTCCTCGAGTACCACTTCCCGGCCTACACCGGTCTCACCCCCCAGCGGCAGGAGGACGGAGGCGACATCGTCGCGGTGTGGGGAACTGAGGTGAAGTTCTTCATCACACCGACCGTTGGAGTGGCCGGCGGTGGAATCGTGCTGGACGAGCGTGACTCGATTCCGTTGGTGCAGGGCGAGGACGGGCTGTGGACCGCGGATTTGACGGTGGAGCGGGAGGCACAGTACCGGATCGTCTTTGAGAGCCTGGCCGGCGATCTCGTGGTCGGATCCCCGGACTACCTGATCGATGTGCTGACCGATCAACCGCCCGTGGTGTCGTTCTCGAAACCCGGTCGCGACATCAAAGTCACGAACATCGAAGAGGTGTTCGTCGAGGTCGAGGCGGAAGACGACTACGGAGTCCGGCGTATCGAGCTCATGTACTCGGTCAACGGGGGTGAGGAGAGCAGGCTCCAGCTGTACTCCAGCCGGTCGCCCCAGAAGAACATCTCGGCCGGACACACCTTCTACTTGGAAGAGCTCGAGCTGCAGCCGGGTGACTTCATTTCATACTATGCGCGGGCCAGCGACGACAACCGGGTGAGCGGCCGCCAGGCGACGACCACCGATATCTACTTCATGGAAGTCCGGCCGTTCGATCGCGAATTCCGTCAGGCGGACCAATCGGGTGGGGGTGGTGGCGGAGCCGGATTCGACAGCTCGCTGTCACAGCGGCAGCGCGACATCATCGCCGCCACGTTCAAAATGGTCCGGGACCGGCAGCGTTACTCGGACAAGGAATACCGCGAGAACCTTGCGACACTCGCACTGGCCCAAGGGAGATTGAGGGAACAGGTCGAGGGTCTCGTCTCGCGGATCCGGGCCCGCGGGATTCTGCAGATGGACTCCAGCTTCCAGACGGTCGCGGAAGCGCTGCCCAAGGCAGCCGAGGAGATGGCCGCCGCGGAGGAGCGTCTGGGCGAGCGGGACGCGGCCGAAGCGCTGCCGCCCGAGCAGCGTGCGCTGCAGCAGCTTCAGCGCGCCGAGGCGGCGTTCCGCGAGGTGCAGGTCGGTCGTTCCGAATCCGGGGGTGGGGGTGGACAGGCGAACGTCGAGGAGCTGGCCGAGCTGTTCGAGCTGGAACTGGACAAGCAGAGGAACCAGTACGAGCGCGTCGAGCGTAGTCGTCAGCAGCAGATCGACGAACAGCTCGATGAGACGCTTCAGAAACTCCAGGAGCTGGCAAGGCGACAGCAGCAAGAGAACGAGCGGGCGAGAGCGCGGGCACGAGAAGGACAGAGCCAAGGCGGCGGCGGCTCGCAGCGGCAGCTGGCCGAGCAAGCCGAGGAGCTGGCGCGCCGACTGGAACGTTTGGCCCGCGAAGAGTCGCTACCGGATCTGAATCGTACGGCGCGCCAGCTGCGCGAGGCTGCCGAAGAGATGCGGCGTGCGGCGGCGAACGCCCGCACGGGAGACGTGTCGGAAGGGCTATCGGCCCTGGAGCGGATCAAAGAGGCGCGCCGTTTGCTGGATCGAAACCGCTCGGCCGGGCTCAAGCGTGACGTCGATGAGGCCCTGCAGCGTGCTGAGCGCCTGGCTGAGGCGCAACGCGATATCGTCCCCGAGGTCGAGCGCCTGGGCGGAGAGACGGACACCGACCGTCGCGAGCGGGTGCGCCGGCTAAACGAGCGCAAGGATGAAATGGCTGCCGAGGTCGCCGATTTGGAGACGCAGCTGCACCGCCTGTCGCGCGAGTCGAGCCGCGAACAGCGCGATGCGTCTCGTGGGCTCAAAGAGGCGGCAAACACGATCCGCGACGGCAAGCTCGAGGACAAGATCCGATACTCCCGAGGTGTCATCGCACAGCGATCCCCCGAATACGCTCGCAACTTCGAGGAACAGATCGCTCAGGACCTCGAGGGCCTGCGCGAGCAAATCGAAGCGGCGCGAGACGCCATCGGCGAAACCCGAGACCAGCGTCTGAGCCAGGCGCTCGACCGAGCTCGCGATCTCACCCGATCGCTCGAGTCTCTCAACGAGCGGATTCGGAGCCGGGCCGACGACACGTCCGAGCGCGACCGCGCGGCCGAGTCACAAGCCGAAGCCGGCGAGCGCGCCGAGCCGAGTGGCGAGCCCGGTCAACCGTCAGAACAGGGAGGACAACAGCCGGCCGAGTCGGGTCAGCAGCCGGGAAGCCAGGAGGGTGCGCCGACCCGCGGCGCCGAGACCGACACACGCGACGGCTTTCCCGGTTTCAACGCGGGCGATGTTCGCCAATTTCGACGCGAATTCCGCGAGCGTCGTGCCGAGGCGGAAGAGTTGCGCCGGCAGTTGGGGCGCGAGGGCGTTGATGCGAGCGAGCTGAACGCGATCATCGACAAGATCCGGCAGCTCGAGCGCGACCGACCGTACGGCGACCCACGCGGCCTCGCCGACCTCCAGGCTCAAGTCATCCAGGGTCTGAAAGAGTTCGAGTATCTGCTTCGCCGGCAGCTCGGCGAGGCTGACGCCCGCGAGCTACTGTTGACGGGCTCGGACGAGGTTCCGGAGGGCTACCGCGAGTTGGTCGAGGAGTACTACAGGGCCCTGGCGGGCGAGGGTTCGAAGCGGCCGTAGGTCGAGGTCACAACCGTCTTGAAGCCGCCGCCGGCGGTGCATGAGCGAGGGGGCGTTCGCCCAGCGCCAGTACGATGCCGGACCGAATCGCGACCATCGACTTCCACGTCACGTCGGAGTGCAACCAGGAGTGTCCTTACTGCTGGGGGCCGCAGGATTTCCAGCGGCCCGTCGATACGGCGGAAGCCGTGCGCATCGTCTCCCATGTCAAGGAAGTCGGCGCGCGTCGCATCGTCTTCACCGGCGGCGACCCGCTCAAGCGCGCGGACATCCTTCAGCTCATACGGCATGCCCATGCCATCGGGCTCGAAGTCGCCCTCTCGACCACAGGTGACGAGCTGACACCGGAGTTCCTCGGGGCGGTCTCCCCGTTGCTCGATCTGATCTCCCTACCTCTCGACGGATCGAGCGAGGCGCTGAATGCGCGAACCAAAGAGGCCGGCCATTTCGACGCCGTCATGCGGGCCCTGGAGTGGCTGCGGCGGTACCCCGAGATCGACGTCAAGGTCTGCACCCCCGTGACCCGGCACAACCTGAGGGATGTCGGCGCGATTCTCGGCCTGGTGGAGGACTACGCGCGCACAACGGACGCCCGGGTGTTCTACAACATCTTCCAAGCCTTTCCGCGGGCGATGGGCGCGGTGGACTGGGACGAGCTGGTCGTCAGCGATCGCGAATTCAAAGACCTGCAACGCCGTTTGCAGGCAAGCTCGGCGGTGCGTGTGAACTTCCTGGATCACGCGACGCTGGATCGCCTCTACGTCATGATCTTCCCCGACGGCAGCCTCGTCATCCCCCGCGGAAGCGACTACCCGTCGTACGGTCCGTTCCTCGAGGTTGAGGATCTGGACGCGGTACTGGAAGCCAGCGCCTTCGACTCGGAGAAGCACCTTCGCCACTCCCGTGGCTGGGTGAGGTCGCCGCGTGCTGGCCGCCCGGCGGCGGGTGTTGGGGATGAGCCCTCGTCGAACAGCTGATGCCTCTGAGGGTCGGAGGCGGTGCCGCTTAGCGCCGTCTAGCGGCAGGTCGCGGCGGCGAGCAGCCCCTTATCGAGATCGGTGAGCGGTGCCGGGTAGTTCCCGGTGAAGCAAGCGTCGCAGAAGGGACCAAACTGCTCGACGGCCCCGATCATACCCTCCAAAGAGAGGTACCCGACGGAGTCGACGCCCAGGTGCTGGCGTATGTCTTCGACGCTGAATCGCGACGCCAACAGCTCTTCCTTCGTTGGCATGTCGATGCCGTAAAAGCACGGGTGCCGGATCGGAGGCGACGAGATGCGAAAATGGATCTCTTTGGCGCCGGAATCACGGATCATCGAGACCAGACCGCGGCTGGTCGTCCCGCGCACGAGTGAGTCGTCAACGACAACGACGCGTTTTCCGTCGATCACTTCGCGCACGACGTTGTATTTGACCCGCACCTTGAAATCCCGGTCGGCCTGCACGGGCTGGATGAAGGTGCGGCCGATGTAGTGGTTACGGATCAGTGCCAGCTCGAACGGAATGCCCGAGTGCTCGGAGTAACCCAGGGCCGCCGAGTTCGACGAGTCGGGCACGGAGCACACCACATCACCATCGGCCGGGTGCTCGTAGGCCAATCGGCGCCCGAACGCGCGGCGCGCCGCATCGACGGTGCACCCCCAAATTCGGGAATCCGGCCGCGCGAAGTAGACAAGCTCGAATATGCACGCCGACGGAGCCTCGGGGACCAGCCGCGGCAGTTCCTCGATCTGGCCGTCCCGAATCTTCAGCACCTCGCCCGGCTCGATGTCTCGGAGGTAGTCGGCTTCGATCAGGTCGAAGGCACAGGTCTCCGACGCGATGACGACCCCCGCTCCCTTACGGCCGAGCACGAGCGGGCGAAAGCCACGTGGATCGCGGGCGGCGTAGATCGTGTCGTTGACCAGGATCGCGAGGGAGAAAGCCCCCTCGATCTGGGCGAGCGCTTCGAGCACCTGCTGGTCCGGGTGGGGCTGCTGCGAACGTGCGATCAGGTGGACGATGACCTCAGAGTCCATCGTCGACTGGAATATCGCCCCCTCCTGGACCAGTTTGGCGCGCAGCACCGCGGCGTTGGTCAGGTTGCCGTTGTGGGCGAGGGCCAGCGTGCCGTCGCGATAATCGACAAGCGCCGGCTGGGCGTTGCGCAACTCGGACTCGCCGGCGGTCGAGTAACGGGCGTGGCCGATGGCGGCGCGACCCGGCAACCCGACGATATCCTCCGCCTTGATCGCCTCCGCGACCAGGCCCATCCCTTTGCGAATGTGGGCATTACCGTCGTCGTCGAACGAAACGATCCCGGCGGATTCCTGTCCGCGGTGCTGGAGAGCGTACAGTCCTAGAAAAGTGAACTCGGCGGCGGCGTCCAGACCCGAGGCGCCGAATACCCCGCATTCCTCTCGAAGCGACTTTCCCACAACGGGCAGACGCTGATTCATCGAGGCCCGTGCCCTCCTTCTCGCCCGACCGAGCCGGGGATGACCGACAGCATGGTGCGTGAGGTCCGAAAGAAAGATGATAACAGGAGGGGCCTGGCGGTTCCACCCCGAAAAGGTGAGCCCGCCGACAACGGCTGTTCCCTCAACGCCGGTCGGTTTGTGACCGACTGGCGTCGAGGGAACGGGGAGCCATGGACGCCAAACTTTAGAGTCAGTTCCGGACCGCGGTCGTATCCGTCTTTTGCGGCGGTGGCGGAGGTGGCGTGGGTCTGACCTCTACGCGCTCGACGGCGGTGGGCATCTGAAGCTGCTCGCCGCCGGGCGTGGGTCGTGGCTTCACGCCCTTGGGAGAGGAGCTTTCGCCGGCGTAGTCACGCCAGGGTGCGCGCAGGACGGCGTCGACCACTTGGCCGTCGCGGAAGAACACGGTGTCCGGGAATCCGCATTCTTTCTCGCATCCGTTCGAGTAGAAATAAAAATCGTGGTGCCCGTACGAGCGCATGCTCTGAGGCTCGCCGAACACGGCCATCACCTCGTCGTACGACATACCGGGCCGGATTGTCTGGACATCCTGCGCCCAGGTCGCGCTGGTGGCCACCAGCACGGCGGCCAGCGTCGCGGCGCTCAACGCACCCCCTCGTTTCAGCATGGGCTCCCCCTCTCCTTCAGGCTCGGAGCGGCGTGCTACGGTCCGTCCTCGGAAGCCGAGCTTTCTCCCGATGACGGCTTCGCCCGCAGGGGCCGCATGTCCTCGTACTCCAGATCGCGTGTCTCTGTTTCATCGACGTCCAGCTCGTCATCCAGCGGGTCACGGTCGGGAAGAAGCTCGAGAAAGCCCAGCGTCACCGCCGTGACGATCCCGTAGGTGATGTAGACCAGCGAAACCGGGAACACGACGAGCCGCGGATTCCATACCAGGAGTGCCGTGGAGACCAGCAGGAACGCGATTCCCGCACGGCCCCTGGCGTTTCGTACGCTGAGACGGGGGATGGCCGGATAGGGGATATGGCTGAGCATCAGCCCACCCAGCACAATCATACCACCGCCGAGCAGCTGAGTCCATGGCCAATCGCTGAAGTTCTGTGCGAAGAAGGGGGTCTGGCTGAAGGGGTAGAATGAAACGAGAGTCACGCCAGCCACGGGGGAGGGAAGCCCGTGGAAGTGAAGGCGCGCGTGACCGCCCTGCTCGATGTTGAAGCGGGCCAGCCGAGTCGCCACCGCGGCGACGTAGATGAAGGCGAGGGCCCAGCTCCAGTCGCCATTCTCCAGCAACAGCTTGTAGATCAGTATAGACGGCGCGACGCCGAAGCTCACCAGGTCGACGAGGGAGTCGAGCTCAGTACCGAAGGGGCTGCCGGTGCGTGCATAGCGGGCGACTCGCCCGTCGATGCCGTCGGCGACGGCCGCAAGCACGATGAGCCAGGCGGCGAGACTGTAGTCTCCACGTAACGCGGCGATGATCGCCCAAAAACCGAAAAACAGATTGCCGAGCGTGAGCGCGTTCGGAAGGATGACGATCCCACGTCGCCGCCCCGATTCCGCTGAACGTGTTCGCTTGATCATCGACACTATTCTGTTCCGGCTGGCAGACGGGCCAGGATCGTCACGCCCCCGAGGGCTCGCTCGCCCACACGCACGTCGGCGGCGGCGGGCAGAGGCAAGAAGACATCGACCCTCGAACCGAAGCGGATCAGACCCATCCGCTCTCCCTGCTGCACCCGGTCACCGACCTTCGCGTAGGTCACGATCCGTTTCGCAGCCAGCCCGGCGATCTGCCGAACCAGGACCGGAACGCCGAGCGCGTCGATACCGGTCGAGGATCGCTCATTCGACGTGCTGGCCGAGCGGCGCCAGGCCGGCTCGAAACGTCCCGGATCGTACTGCCGTAGCTCGACCGCGCCCGACACCGGATAGCGGTTCACGTGCACATCGAACAGGGAAAGAAAGATCGAGATCTTCAGCGCCTGCCCGTGCAGATAAGAGGGCTCGTCGACGGTGCTGATGTCGATCACCTTGCCGTCGGCCGGGGCGAGGACGAGATGGGATCCGCTCGGCCCGTGGCGCTCGGGATCGCGGAAGAAAGCGATCACACATATGGCGAGCACGGTGATCAGGATTGCGACCGTCCACAAGAAGACGCCGCCAATCAGCAGGGCCGCATCGAGCAGGACGAACGCCGGAAGCGCCGTGCTCAGTATGAACGGGTAGCCCTCACGGGCCAGGGGGACTCGCATCTGCCGGCAACTCCGGGCTAGGGCGACGAGATCAGGGGCGAGCCGGTGATCATCTCGTACGCCTTCAGATAACGTTTGGAGGTACTCTCGACCACCTCGGGCGGCAGCACGGGGGGTGGCGGCCGTTTGTCCCATTTCCCCTGCGCCACGAATCCGTCCAAGTAGTCGCGGACCGGCTGCTTGTCGAACGACTCCTGGCTGCGCCCCGGCTCGTAATCCGCAAGCAGCCAGAAGCGGGACGAGTCGGGCGTCAGCGCCTCATCGATCAAGAGGATCTCGCCTTCGTCCGAGACCCCGAACTCGAACTTCGTATCGGCGATGATCACGCCACCCTCGTGGGCGATGTCGCGAGCCCGCGCGTAGAGCTTCAGGCTGATCTCGCGCAGCGTGGTGGCCACAGCGTTCCCCAGCACCGCGCGGACCTGGGAAAAGGTGATGTTCTCGTCGTGGCCCTCGGTGGCCTTTGTTGCCGGTGAGAAGATGGGTGGATCGAGGCGTTGGCTCTCGACCAACCCCTCCGGCAGCGCTTCGCCGGCGAGCGTGCCCGAGGCCTTGTACTCCTTCCAGGCTGAGCCGGTGATGTACCCGCGGACCACACACTCGACCGGGAACGGTTCGGTTCGCCGGACCAGCATCGTCCGGCCCTCCCAGCGCTCGCGGCTGGCCGCCAAAGGCGGGTGCCGTTCGATGATCTCATCCGGGTCGGCGCTGATCAGGTGGTTGACCACGATGTCACCGGTCCGCTCGAACCACCAACGGGAGATTTGAGTGAGGACGCGGCCCTTGTGGGGGATCGGTTGGCCCAGAACCACATCGAAGGCGCTGATGCGGTCGGTGGCGACCAGCAGCAGATCCGAGCCCAATTGGTAAATCTCACGGACCTTGCCTTCCCTGAAGCGGGGAAGATCGAGGCCAACCGTTGTCAGTGCTTCGCTCATAACCTTGCCTTGCCGTCTCCGTTGGCGATCCGTCGGTTTACACAGACAATACGGGGCTCTCGTCGCTGACCTCGTTCTTGTAACGAGCCAGCAGAGGATCGACCCACTCGGCCACGAAGTGGTCAACCTGCTCAGGCGCGCGGCCGACCATCGCCTCCGGCGCCAGCAGACGCTCGAGCTGCTCGCGTTCCACCCCGATGTCCGCATCCCCCGCCAGGCGGTCGACCAGGTCGTTCGGCTCGCCACTCCGGACGCGTTCGGCGGCGGCCATCGCGTGCTGGCGGATGCGCTCGTGCAGGCGCTGGCGGTCGCCACCGCGCCCAGCCGCATGCATGAGCACGGGCTCGGCGGCCAGGTAGGGCATCTGCTCCTGAAGGCGCCGCGCGGCGACCTCGGGAAAGACGTCGAGGCCCGCCGCAATGTTGTGAGCCAACAGCAGCACGGCGTCCGTCGCGAGATACGCCTCTGGCACGGCGATCCGCTTGTTCGCCGAGTCGTCGAGGCTGCGCTCGAGCCACTGCGAGGCGGCGGTGATGGCCGGATCTAGGGCGAGCACGATGACGTGCCGTGCCAGCGCATTGATGCGCTCGGCTCGCATCGGATTCCGCTTGTGTGCCATGGCGCTGGAGCCCACCTGCTTCTTTCCGAATGGCTCGGCGATCTCGCCGAAACTCTGGAGCAACCGAACGTCGTTGGCGAGCTTCGAGAGCGATATGGCGACTTCCGCCAGGGCGTTCAAGAGCGAGGCGTCGACCTTGCGCGGGTAGGTCTGCGATGTCACACCGAAGACCGTGTCGAAGCCCATCCGCTCGGCGATCCGCGCGTTGAGCCGGTCGACTTTGGCGCCGTCGCCGCCAAACAAGCTGAGGAACGATGCCTCGGTCCCCGTGGCGCCGCGCGCGCCCCGGAAGCGGAGCTTGGCCAGGCGGTGCTCGATTGTCTCCAAGTCCAGGATCAGGTCCTGAATCCAGAGAGTGACCCGCTTGCCGATCGTCGTCGGCTGCGCCGGCTGGAGATGGGTGTAGCCCACGGTGGGCAGGGCGCGGTGGCGGATCGCCTGGACGCGCAGGGCCGCGATCACGCTGAGGACGCGACGCCGGATCAGCGTGAGGGCTTCGCGGTGCTGAATGAGGTCGGCGTTGTCCATGACGAACGCCGAGGTGGCGCCCAGGTGGATCACGCCGCGCGCGGCCGGGGCGACCTCGCTGAAATGGTGGATGTGCGCCATCACCTCGTGGCGGACCTCCGACTCGATCTCGGCGATCCTGGCCAGGTCGATCGCGTCGACCCGCGCCCGCATCGCTTCGATCGCTTCCGTCGGTATGTCGAGGCCCAGCTCGCGTTCCGCTTCGGCCAGGGCGATCCAGAGCTGTCGCCAGATGCGGGCACGATGCAGAGGCCCGAAGACCTCCGCCATCTCGGCCGAGGCGTAGCGTGTGATCAGAGGGTTCTCGTAGCGGTCCGCCACGCGGTCATCCTCTCTCCAACCGAAATAGAGCTCGCCACAGCCGGCCACCGCGCTCGTAGATCACTCGGACCGTGGCGCCGCGGCCGGCCAGATAATCGAGCGCTTCGGCGACGTCGTCCGCGCTCGTGACCCGGGCGCGGTTGATCTCCACGATGAGATCGCCCTGCCGCAGGCCCGTCATCCGGGTGACATAGTCGGAGACACCGACGATCAGCGCGCCCTCAGGGTTGCGCAGCCCGCGCTCGGCCCGGATCGCCGCCGTCAGCGTCGTCAGCTCCAGCCCCGAGAGCACCTCCACCCGCGCCGAGCGCACCGAGGGGAGGTCTTCCGCCACCAGGTTCACCTCGCGTTCGCGCCCGCGCGTGTCCCGGATGGTCAACTCCACGGTCTGGCCGGGCGACACGTCCAGCAGCTCCGCCTCCCAGTCGAGGTTGGACTTCACCGGCCGCCCATCGACGGCCACCAGCTCCATCCCGGCCTCGAGCTTCGCTCGCTCCGCCGGTGAGCCGGCCGCGACCTGGGTGATCGCGGCACCCCGGCGCCGCCCGGCACGATCGCGCTCGGCCGGTCCGACGTCGATGCCGACCCAGGGCCGGCGGACCTCTCCGCGCGTGCGCAGCTGCTCAGAGATCCGCAGGGCACGGTTGATCGGGATGGCGAAGCCCAAGCCCTGGGACCCACCCGTTCGGGAGAAGATGGTCGAGTTCACGCCAACCACCTTCCCCTCGGCGTTGACCAGCGGTCCGCCCGAGTTGCCGGGGTTGATGGAGGCGTCGGTCTGAATCATGTCGGCGTATAAAACCTCGCCGCCGTCACGTCTGCCGCCGAAGGCGGTGGGCAGAATGTGGCGGCCCACGCCCGAGATCACGCCGGCCGTGACGGTCGGCTCGACATTCGAGAGCAGATAGCCGAATGGGTTGCCGATGGCGATCGCCGGCTCACCGATGACCAGCCCGTCCGAGTCGCCGAACTCGGGCACGGGCAGATCCACGTCGGCTTTGAGCAACGCCAGATCGGACAGCTCGTCGATCCCGATCAGCTCCGCCGGGTAGTCACTTCCGTCGACGGTCGCGACGATGATCTCGGTCGCCCCCTGCACGACGTGCGCGTTCGTCAGCACGAAGCCGCCCTGAGCGATGGCAAAGCCGGAGCCCAGTCCCTGGACCTCGCGCTCGTACCCCTCGGGGACGAAGAACTCCTCGAAGAACGAGCGCGGTACGACACGCTGACGCCGAATGACGTTGACACTCACGACGGAGGGGATAGTTCGCCGCACGGCCTCGACGATGGCCGTCTCGCGTGCCTGGGAGAGGGCCGCGGGTCTCGAGCCGGAGCGATTATGGCCGGCACCGGCCGTCGGCGCGGCCTCAAGCGCCGCGGCGGTCCGTGTCGCGTCGCCCTGCGCTACACCGTCCTCCCGCTCACCCGCGCCGTCGAGAAAGCCCCGGCCGCCGAATAGCAGAACCCCCAGGGCGGCGGCAAGGGCGACGCCACCGGCCCAACCGAGTCTGCCGCGCCACAGCGCGCGGCGCGGCTGGCGCAGCGTCTCTATAACTTCGCCTCCTCCATGCTCGGGACCACCAGCTTCGCCTTCTTCCAGTCCTTGATGAAGTTTTCGAGTCCGCGGTCGGTCAGCGGATGCTCGAGCAGCTTCCACAAGACCGCGGGAGGCACGGTTGCGATGTCCGCGCCGATCAGCGCCGCCTCGACGAAGTGGAGGGGGTGCCGGACCGAGGCGACCAGGATTTCGGTGTCAAACCCGTAATTGTCATAGATCTCACGAATCTGGGCGATCAGCTCCATCCCCTCGTGGGACACGTCATCGAGCCGACCCACGAACGGTGAGATGAACGACGCGCCCGCCTTCGCCGCCAGCAACGCCTGCGATGGAGAGAAACAGAGGGTGACGTTCACACCGATGCCCTCAGCGCGAAGCCGGCGGGTGGCGACCAGGCCCTCTTCGGTCAACGGGCACTTCACCACGATGTTGTTGGCGATCCGGGCCAGATCACGCCCCTGGGTGAACATGCCATCGGCATCCGTGGCCAACACCTCCAGGCTCACCGGGCCGGCCACGGCGTCGGCCACCTCTTTCATGTATCCGGCCACATCGGCCTCGCCCACGACCTTGGCCATGAGCGAGGGGTTGGTCGTTACGCCGTCGATCAGCCCGGCGCGCTCGGCGCGGCGGATCTCCTGCAGATCGGCGGTGTCCAGAAAGATTTTCATGCGTTCGTCCCCTCTTTTCCGTGGCCCGCGCGCGGTCGGCGCAGGCACCGAGACGCTGCAAAGTTATTTATCCCAATCCTTTTATCTATAGTCCACTCTCGCCAAAAACAAACCCTGAGGCGGAGCCGGCGCGGCGGCCCGAACACCCGGCTCACCGGCAAGCAGCCGCGCCATCACGTCCACATCCGCCCGGCCCCGGCCGATCTCGACCAGCGTGCCCACCAGATAGCGAACCATGCGGTGCAGGTAGCGGTCGGCGGTGATCTCGAACTCCCAGATCGCCTTCGTCTCCGGCGAATCGCGCCAGCCTGCGGATAGCACGCGGCAGCGCACGCCCCGTTCAGGCTGACCTGATTTGGCGAACGCACTGAAGTCGTGGTCTCCCGGGATGGCGCATGTCGCCTCGTCCAGGCGCTTGCGGTCCAGCGGACGGCCCAAAGGCCAGCAGTGAGGCGCATGGAAGGGCGAGGCTGTGACCGGGTCCACGCCGAGCCGGTACACGTAGGTTCGAGAGACGGCGTCGTAGCGCGGGTGGAAGTCGCCCCCTACCGGCTCGGCCGATTCGACCCAGAGGTCCGGGGGGGCAAGGGCGTTCAGAGCCCGTCGCAGCTCCGCCGGCCCGAAGCGCTCGGGGATCAAGGCACTGGCGACTTGCCCGACGGCGTGAACGCCCTGATCGGTCCGCCCAGCCGCGGTGAGCTTGCCTGATACCTCTCCGCACAGGCGCGCCAACACCAAAGAAAGCTCACCCTGCACCGTCCGCCGGTCGCGCTGGATCTGCCAGCCGTGAAAGTTCCGGCCCTCGTAATGCAGGACGAGCTTGACTCGCCAGTGGCTTGTGAGGGTATCTGGCTGTGCCACGGGCCGCAACTTACCCGGGCCTGAGTCCGGATGTCAAGGAATTACAGCGCTTTAGGTGTGGCTTAGCACCCGGTCGGCCGTAAAACTGAAGAACCCGGGTGCCACGCCGAGTGACGAGGGAAGGTGAGGGGGCGGCTTTCCGGGGCTGCCGTGAGTCGTGTGCGGAGCCGGAGGCCGTCAGTACTTGCGGATGACGCCAATCACGACGCCACGCACGCGCACCTGCGATTCGTCGTAGTACTGCGGCGCGTGCGTCTCGTTCGCCGGCTGAAGTCGGATTCGGCCGTCGCCTTCGCGGTAGTAGCGCTTGACCGTCGCCGAGTCACCCCCGACCAGCGCGATGACCATCTCCCCGTTCTCCGCCTGATCGCGACCCTCGACCACGACGCAGTCGCCGTCGCGAATCTGGTCGTCGATCATCGAGTCGCCCCGCACCCGCAGGACGAAATGGGGACCGCCGCCGCTCAACATGTCGTCCGGAACAGCGACCGTCTCATCGCTCTCGATCGCCTCGATCGGCTCGCCCGCCGCGACCAGGCCCAGAAGCGGCAGCGAGGCGGCGATCCCTTGGCGACGCCCACTGTCCAGCGGCTCCACGGAGCGGCTCTCGTTGTAGCTGCGCCGGATGTAGCCCTTGCGCTCCAGGTTGGAGAGGTGCTCGTGCACCGTTGCCAGAGAGCGGTAGCCGAAGAAATCGGCGATCTCCTCAAAGCTCGGCGAGTACCCCGAGTTTTGGATGAAGCTCTCGATGAAGTCGAGAATCTCGCGCTGCCTCTTGGTGAGCGCCATGACACCTCCCTGACTGCGGTCACCGATCCCGGCACCCCCCGACCCCGGGGGCGGATGGGCACCGAATAGGAGCCGAAACAACGTTACCCGAAAATGGACCGAAGCGCAAGCCCCTCGGCCCAACCCGGCGCCGAGCCCGCGCCCTGGGCCCAAAGCCGCCGGAGCCCCGGGGCCGAGACCCCCGGGTGCCGTAATCGAAGAGAAAGCACTATATTATGCGGGCGTCGCCGGTCCGGCTTCCTACCCCCTGCCAGCCGCTCGTGGCTCCCAGACCGTTTTTCGAGTGAGGCGCGCGACCACCGAATTGAAGATCGAAGTGCGAGACTCGATCCGAGCCACCGCCGTCATCCGTCCCGGGCGGGGAAGAGGTGTGTTGTCGAGGGGGACGAGGTAATGGACGACAATATCCTCAAAGGGCTACCCGATTTTGACATCGAGCCCTCGGACTTCCGTTCGGAGGCGGGTGGTGGCGCTCACCAGCGCGAGCCCGAGAGCGCCGGTGCCGAGGTGAGCGACCTGGAGCCGAGCCCCGGCGGGCCCGCCGAAAACGCCGGGGGGGCGGAAGCGGGGCTGCTGGACCTCGACATCGACCTCTCGGACCTCGGTCCGTCGAGCGACGAGGGGCAAGACCTCGAGCGCGAGATCAAGGAGTTTTTCGTCGCGCTGGTGAAGACGATCCGAGCCACGCAGCTCTACGTTCAAGGGAACCCGCTGCTGCACCGGTTCTACGCCGACCTCAGCGACCGCATGGGCCGCATCTGGCCGCGCGTAGCGTCGCTCAGCTTCACCGTGCACGAGAACGAGATCCACTGGATGGATGCGCCCGTGTACCGGGGCCGACCGGGCGCCCATGAGAACGTCGCCTTTCAGCTCTATCGAGACGGTATCCGGCGGATCGAGTTCTTGCCGGGCGTCGAGGACCGCGAACTGCAGCAGTTCATCGACTTGCTGCGCCTGGCGCGGGGGCTGAGCGAGGACGAGGACGACCTGCTCACGCTCATGTGGAACTGCGACTTCTCCTGCATCCGCTACGAATATGTGGATGTTCTGGGCGACGAGCCGCCACTGCCGGTGACGGGCGGAGTCGAGGAGGAGGCGGGCACCGAGCTGCCGATGCTGCCCGAGCTGGAGCTTTCGCCCGAGCTTCAGGCGCCGACGTTGCGCGAGGACTTTGAGCCCTCGCTCTACTTCCTGGATGAGAAGGATGTCGCCCACCTGCAGCAGGAGCTGCTGCGGGAATGGGAGCGGCCGGTCAAGAAAGATGTGACGCTGGCCATTCTCGATCAGTACGAGATAGGTGACGAGGAGCGTCGCGGCGAGATTCTGGGGATCTTGCGTCAGATGTTGCCGCGCGTGCTGGCCGAGGGTGAGTTCGGAGACGCGGCGTTTCTGGTGGGCGAGTTGCAGAGGATCGCCGAGCGAAAGAACGACGCGAAGATCAAGGAGCAGGTCGACGAGATCATCGGAGAGCTGAGCCAGCCGATCGTCGTCGAGCAGCTGATCCGGCTGCTGGAAGATGGTGCGATCGATCCGAACAGCGACGAGCTGGCGACGCTGCTGAACGCGCTCAAGGCCGAGGCGATCATCGTGCTGATGCGGGCCTTGCCGCTGCTCACGCGGAAACAGGCGATCGATCAGCTCGCGGCGACGTTGGAACGCCTGGCCGGCCTGAACCCCGAACTGATCGCCAGCCTGGTGAGATCGGATGATCCGCGGGTGGCGGCAGAGACGGCGAGGATCGCCGCGCGGCTGAAGCTCACGGGCGCGGCGGAGGCGGTGGCGGCCTTGATGTCGCGGCGCGACGCCCGCGTTCGACTTGCCGCCGTGGAGTCCCTCGTAGCGCTGAAGACCTCGATCGCCGGGGCGCCCTTGCTGCGGGCGTTGGAGGACGAAAATCGCGACGTCCGCGTGGCAGCGGCTCGCGGCCTGGCCGAGCTGAAATACACACCCGGCTCGGTGGAGCTCGAGCAGTACATCAAAGGATCCGAACTGAAGAAGCGCGACCTGACCGAGCAGCTCGCCTTCTTCGAAGCTTACGCGCTGGCCGCGGGTGCGGACAGCGTGAAGCTGCTCGGCCGGCTGTTGAACGGAAGACGTTTCCTGTGGGTCAAACACCCCAGCCGCGTACGTGCGTGCGCCGCGCGGGCACTGGGCCTGGTGAACGCGACCGAGGCGCATCAGGCGCTGCAAGCCGCGGCACACGATCGGGACGCGATGGTCTTGAGCGCCGTGCATGCGGCGAGTCGCGCGTCTGGTCGGGAGGCGGGTCGAAATGCAGACGGCTGAAGACGGACTGATCCGCGACACCAGCGCCCTGCTGAGCAGCGAAGGGCGCAAGGTCCTCGCCACGATCTACGCCACCATGCGTTCTCTGCGGCTCTACCCCCTGGAGAACCAGGTTGTGCAGAGGGCGCTGGCCGAGGTGGACGCCGCGACGCGTGTGGTCCTCAACCGCGAAGGCCGCCTACAGTTTCGATTGGCCGGCGACTTCATCTTCTTCAACGACGTCCGGGTCCGTCTCGACCTGGGGAACTACGCGAGCTTCGTCTTCGTTCGGAAAGCCCTCGAGAGCCAGGGGATCGGTGACATCGAAGCGAGCCGACAGGTCGACATTCGCGAGTGGACATCATTCCTATCCCTGCTCGTGACGAAGCCGGAAGACCCCGATCGGCTGCTGGAGTCCTTCCAGGAGCGCATGGAGCAGGCGGGGATCGAGAACATCCGGGTGGGGCCGCCGGCCGCGCTGGTCGAGGCGATGAGCCTCAGCGACGAGGCCAAAGAGGCGGCGCGCCGCACCTACGCCCGATCGGTCAGCGTGGTCAAGGATGTCATGACCAGCGTACGCCTCGGCAAGGCATGGAGCGGCCGCCGGGTCAAGCGGGTCGTGCTCGGCATCGTCGATCAGGTGCTTCACGAGGAAGCCGCGATGCTGGGGATGACCACGTTGCGCGACTACGACGAGTACACCTTCACCCATTCGGTCAACGTCTGCATCCTCTCCGTCGCGCTCGGACAGAAGCTGGGATTCAGCCGCCTTCAGCTTTTCGAGCTGGGCCTCGGGGCGCTCTTTCACGACGTCGGCAAGTCGAGAGTGCCGCTGAGCGTGCTGAACAAGGAGGGGCGGTTGGACAAGGAGGAGTGGCGGGTGATGAGCCAGCACCCCGACTTCGGCCTGATCCTGCTGTTCGACCTCCATGGCTTCGAGGAGCCGCCCTATCGGGCCATGCTGACGGCGTACGAGCACCACATGCGCACCGACTTCACGGGTTACCCCCGGGTGCTGCGAAAGCGCTGGCTCGGATTCTTCTCACGGATCGTCGCCGTGGCCGACGCCTTCGACGCCGCCACCAGCAAACGGAGCTACCAGTACATCCCGTTTCCCCCAGACGAGGTTCTGCGGGAAATGCGTGACAACCCCTCACGTGGCTTCGATCCCACCGTGGTCAAGGCGTTCGTCAACATGATGGGGATCTATCCCATCGGTACGCTGTGCATTCTCGATACCGGCGAGCTGTCTGTGGTGGTGGCGCCGAGCCCCAACCCGGAAGAGCTGCACCGCCCGCTGGTGCGCGTGATCTCAGACGCCAGCGGCCGCAAGCTTGCCGAGCCGGCGTTGGTCGATCTGTCCGAAACCGACCCCACGACCGGCCGCCCGACGCGGACCATCGTCAAGACGACAGAAGCCGACAAATACAACATCACGGTGTCGGACTACGTAGCCTGAGGCGCCGGACGGCCGCGTGTCGATACGGTCGGTCCGACGGATCCTTGCGGGCCGGGCGGGGTCTACATTTACATCCCTTGATTCGGCTCCTAATCTCCGAGGTGCACCGTGCTCGCGGGCGCGGACGCCGGAGGTGGCCAACCCCTTCTTCCACTGGCGGAAAGCGGCAACGTACTCTGTGAGCGGAACAGTAAGGAGGTCGATCATCGGGGCGGTGGCGGCGACCGCCACGCTCTGCCTGGGGGCGCTGTGGCTCGTCCTGCCCCCGGCCGAAGGTCAACAGCCCTCCAGCGTCACGCCCGAGCTCGAGCGCGCGCTCTCGGCCGCGTCCCCGGCCGAGCGCCTGCCCGTGCTCATCGAGGTGGCCCGAGCCGAGGCGCCGGCGCCGCTGGGGTGGCAGCGGAAGGAGCGAGCCACCGAGCAGGCCTCCAACCTGGCCGGCCTTTACGCGGCCTCGGCCGACCGGCTGCGGCGCTCCTTGTCGGCGCCGCTCGCGTTCGATCTCGAGGCGGGCGTGGTGCTGTGGATCGGCGGCGCCATCTCGGCTCAGCTCACACCCGATCAAATCCGCGAGCTGGAGGCCACGTCCGGGATCCAGCGGATCTACTACGACGGGTTGGTGGAGGTGGAGCTGGCCGGTCCGGCCGAGCGGGCGCCTCTGTATTGGGCGCCGGGCCTGCGGGTGGCTCAGGACCCGAACGGCGGCTTGCCATGGGGTCTGGAGGCGATCGGCGCTCCCCAGCTGTGGCAGGTCGGGGCGACGGGGTCGGGCGCCGTCGTGGCGATCATCGACAGCGGCGTGGACGGCGACCACCCGCTGTTGCGGCGGAAGTGGCGGGGCCTGCAGGTCCCTGCGGCGGAGGCGTGGTTCGATCCGTGGGGTTTGACGACCGTCCCGTTCGACGACGACGGGACCGGGGGCGTCGGCCACGGAACGATCGTCGCGACGGTCGCGGTGGGCAGCCTCGAGCCGGGGGACACGCTGCTCGACTTGACGGGCACGCATGTGGTGCAGGGCGATCTGGAGGTCGTAACCGGCGTCGCGCCCGACGGCGAGTGGGTGGCGGCCAACGCCTTCCAGATCTTCGGGAGCGGTACGTACACGCGACGGTCGGTGCTGCTGCAGGCCCTGCAATGGGCGCTCGACCCCGACGGCGATCCGGCGACGGTTACCGACGTTCCGGACGTGGTCAACAACTCCTGGGGCTTCCGCTCGGGCGGGTGCGAGGGGGTGTTTGATCGGGCCATCGATGCCCTCGAGCTTGCCGGCGTGCCGGTCGTCTTCGCCGCCGGCAACCGTTCGGCCGGCTTCGACACGGTGGCCTCTCCCGCCGACCGCGCCGATCTGTTGCTCAATGCCTTTGCGGTGGGCGCGGCGGAGCAGGAGGGCGCGGAAATCGTGGTTTCGGACAACAGCCTCGGTGGCCCAACGCCGTGCTCTCCGGGCTCCATCAAGCCCGAGGTGGTCGCCCCCGGCGATATTCCGCTGGTCCGGTCGAGCGGCCCGAGGACGGCGGTGGTTGGGGGCCGAACCGGAGCGTTCACATCTTGGGCCGCCCCGCACGTGACGGGCGCTCTGGCTCTGCTGAGCGCGCTGAACCCGGGGGCGGGCGCGAACGAGCTCAAAGACGCGCTGTTTTCAACGGCCCGCGACCTGCCGCCCACGGGCCTCGACAACCGGAGCGGCGCCGGGCTGATCGATGTCGCGGCCGCCGCCAACCGTATCGGCGGGCTGGGCGCTGTGAGGGTCGCCGTGGCCGGCTGGGACTATGACACGGCTGCAGCCGCGCTCTCGATCCAGCTCTCGAATAGCGGCCTGCTCGAGTTCGGCGGAGGGCGTGCGAAACTCACACGTAGCACTGACAGGGCCGCCCTTGGCGAGGTCGAGGCGCCGGCCATCCCACCGCACACACGCCGCGGGATCCGTTTCGAGGATCTCTCGGCTGATCGACTTGGCGATGGAAAGCTGGCCCTTCAGCTCCAGAGCGACGGGTCGAGCTTACAGTTCCCCCTCTCGCTCGCCGCTTCGACCGCGACCGCGATCCGTCTCAGCGCGGCCGCCGTCGAGTTTTCCCTCGACGCGCAGGGCCGAATCGGACGTGTCGCCGGTGCGCCGGGCCTCTCGTTCCGAGGCGTCGATTGGCTCACGGGTGGGGCCTTCCTGTTCGCCGCCGGCGACCGTGTCTCCGACGCCGCCTACGTCGATGTGCTACAGCAGCCCGCCCTCAAGTCGAACCCGATCGGCTCGGACACCGACTGGCGAGCGCTGTCGTTCTCGGCGGATATGGCGCACGCCGATCTCAGCTTCAGCGATGATCGGGCGGTTCGTCCGCTGGGGGTGAGCGTCACGCAAAGTGCCGATCTGGTTGCCCTGGGGGACAGCGCGGCTTTCGTCGCGCTCAAAGCGGCGGTCGTCTTCGACCGGCCCCAGGACGCGCCGCTGGCGGGGCTGCTGCTCGACTGGGACTTCGACGGCCGGGAAAGCCTGGAGTGGGACACGGAGCTGGGCGCTTCCGTTATGACGCCGACCGATACCAGTGGACCGTGGATGGCGTTGACCGCCGCGGGTCGTGCCCCGGCGACACACGCTGCCGTGCCGCTGGGCACCGAAGTGGGCGGCTTCTACATCGCTGGCCCCAACGAGGGCGTGCTCTCCGAGCTGGAAGGGTTCACCGAGGACCGGAAGGCGCAGCTGATGCGTTTGGGTGGACGCCAGAGCGCCGATCTCAGCGTCTCAGACTGGGCGCAGCTGGTCACGGTCGGCCCGCTGCGCAGCGGAGGTTCGGCCGTGTTTCTGATCGCGATCGCCGATTCGCGCGCGGCCCTCGGCGCCGCGCTCGACAGCGCCCGGCTGCTGGCGGCCTCGCTCGCCGACCCCAGCGGCGCGGGACGGCGTGCCTCGAGCGAGCTGCGGCTGCTGCCGGCCTATCCCAACCCGTTCAACCCGAACGACGGCGCCGGAGTCGTGCTGCCGTTCCTGGTGGATCGCGGCGACGAAACCGTAGAAGCGACGCTGGAGATCTTCACGATCTCGGGCCGGCCGGTCTACAGGCAGAGCCGTCAGCTCGACCCGGTCGAGCCGGTGGCGCCCTTCCGCTGGGATGGGCGGCTGGCGGACGGCAAGCCGGCGGCGAGCGGGGTATACGGCTACGTGATCCGGGTGGGCGGCCAGAGGGGCACGGGCAAGTTCGTGCTGTTGAAGTAGGTGATCGGTTTGACAGCGCCGCCGGTGCTCTCTAGCTTGTTCGCCGCTGTTAATTCGTTGTTAATCATGAACTTTCGGCATTCGCCGGCGCGTGCGCGGCCCCGCGCCGGTTGGTGCAGATCGTCTCTGGATCCCTCTGACCATGTCCGCTGACCGTCCGGAAAGCGCCTCGAGGGCGCCGCGGCGCATCACGACGCGCGAGTTTGTCGCCATGAAGGGGCGGGGCGAGCGCATCGCCGTGCTCACGGCGTACGACTACCTGATGGCCGGCCTGGTGGACGAGGCCGGGGTCGATTGCGTGCTGGTCGGCGACTCGCTGGGTCAGGTGTTCGCCGGTGAAGACTCCACGCTGCCGGTGACCCTCGACCAGATGATCTACCACGCGCGCGCTGTGCGGCGGGCGCTGAAGCGCGCGCTGCTGGTGGTGGACATGCCCTTTCTCAGCT
>CAYGAJ010000012.1:0-25208 GCA_964347815.1 uncultured Gemmatimonadota bacterium
GACTCGGCCCCAGCTCAGCCGGCAACGACTCGGGCGACACTGGCCCAGAATCCTGGCAGCCAGAGATAGCGAATGCCGTGCCGGCTAGCGCGGCAACAAGAAATCTGTACTTCACGGGGTCCTCCTGCGTTTCACTCTGTGGTGCGCAAGGGCTCCCGGATCCAGCTATGCTACTTACCCGGAACGAGCGTCAGCTTGATGTCTTCCACGACCCAGCCCGGCCCTTCGACGAATTTCTGGACATCGAGAAAGTGATAGGTGTTGCCGTCGACCCCATCCAGGAAGCCGACCCAGCGAGAGGTGCGCGTATTGTTGTTGGCGTTCTCCGATTCCGTCCTGTGGAAATCCGAGGTGCCTTCGGCAATCTTCTTAGGACCTTCGATGAACCCGCAGGGGTCGGCAAAGAACTCGTTGAAATCGGCAGTCCCATAGACCCCAACCGCATTGTCGGAGTCTTTGAACAGCGACGTCATCTGCTCTACTTCGGAGGGCGTGTCGACGAATTGCTGGTCAATCAGGTTAAACGGGCCCTGGGAACCCCCACATAAGGCGTTGTCGGTAACGATCACGTGCACGCCCATCAGATCGCCGACCGGATCGTTCGTCAGGATGAAGTACGGTACGCCCTCGTATCGAACGACCACGGGGCCGGGCGAATCCGGCCCGTTGGTGAAGTTGAAAGCGGTCTCGGCTATTCCGCGGGCCGAGTCCGTCGGCGCGTTCGGCTCGCTGCAACCGAGCGCCAGGGCTGCCAGAGCCAGAAAGGCGGCGGAAATCTTCACGGTCTTCATGAATCACCTTCCTTCAAGGGCGAGAATCCACAAGCACCACCCGTCTCCGGCGCCGTGTTGGGTGGAGCACGTTCCCGTCTGAGATAACTCCTCGTCTTGAGAAACGGCGCCAAGCGGCGCTCGGCGCTGGCCGGTGTCGTTAAGTCTGGTGGTAAAGCAGATACCGATGCGAAGGGAGACGCCGCGATCGCGTGCGAGCTGCGTGATTGGGCGGGTATGTGAGATACTGCCACTGCTGAGTTCCCGTGGAGCTAGAGTAACTCCTCACCGGGCTCAGCTAATCGCACCAGTTCTCATATGCAGGATCGCTCACGATCACACAACAGATATTGCTAGCAACTACCGTTATAGAGTCTGTAGCGCAGACCCGGCCGGGCGATTTACCGCGATGTAGGACGTTAGCGTGCCGCAGCTCTGCCAATTCGCTCGTCCACTCAGCGGTGAGAGACCGCTGAAGTCACCGCCTCCTTGTCCTTGTCGCCCGGCGCCACCTCCCACGTGTACTCGCGGTCCATGACGTGCCGCTCGAACCAGTCCAGCTCGACGTTCGCCTTGAACAGCCGGTGGCGCAGCTCGCGCCAGCCGTGCGGCTCGCGGGGCGCGACGTACAGGTGCGTCGGCACGCCGTTCGCTTTGAGCGCGCGGTACAGCTCCACCGACTGCGGCATCGGAACCCGCGGATCGTTCTCACCGACGAGCACCAGCGTCGGCGTCGTGACCTTGCTGATCTGGCTGAGCGGCGACTGCTCCCAGTAGACGTCGATCGGCGCGTCCTCCTCCCACGGCGTGCCGCCGAACCAAGGAGTTCGGTAGATCCGCACGTCACTCTGCCCGTACATCGAGATCCAGTTGGAGGCGCCCGCCCCCGACGACGCGGCTTTGAAGCGATCGGTGAAGGTGATGATCTTGTTGGTCATGTGACCGCCGGCGCTCCAACCCATCTTGGCCATGCGGTCGCCGTCAACCAGCCCACGCTCGATCAGGTGATCCACGCCGGTCATGACATCCAGGTGCGCGTTCTGGAAGTAGTGGCCCACCATGTCGCGCATGAAGTCATCGCCGTAGCCGGTGCTGCCGCGGTAGTTGGGCTGGAACACCATGTAGCCCAGCGCGGCCAAGACTTGCACGTAGTCCCCGGACGAGCCGAAGGTGAACTTGTCGGATGAGGCGGGGCCACCGTGCGTCTGCACGACCAGTGGGTAGCGCCGCCCTTCCTCGTAGTCGAGCGGGTAGAACAGCAGCCCTTCCACCGTGACGCCGTCCGCGCCCTTCCAGGTGATCGCCTCCTGGCGGGGCAGTTGGAATTCGTCCGCCAGGTCATCGAAGACCCGGGTGATGCGCACCGGTTGGGCGCCGCGCCTCTCCTCGAGCATCCAAACGTCGCCGGGGTTCGTGCGCTCCGAGACCGAGAAGACATGGCGGCGCAAGCGCGGGTAGTAGCGCCAGTTGGTCAGCGTATGATCGCCCCGCGTCAGCTGCTCGTGCCGGCCGCTGGCGAGATCGTATCGGAACAGCTCGCGCCGCACCCCGGTGTTGGCGAGGAAGAAGATGGCGCGCCCGTCGGCGGACCATTCCGCGTCGTCGATCTCGTACGGCAGGTCCGGAAGCAGCATCTCTATCGTGCCACCATTCGCGGGCGCCACGAACAGGTTGTCGTTGTAGTAGAACTCGAACGCCGCGTTGGCTCCGCTGGTGAACAGCACCTGGCGACCGTCGGGTGAGAGCTCGGCCCCGCCCTCGGGCACTCCATTGTCGGTGATCCGCCGTGCGCCGTCTCCGTTGGCGTCCATCACCCAGACCTCGGCCCGGCCCCAATCCTCGAACAGCGGCGTGGGGCCGCGGTGGTGGGCGATCAAGCGGCCGTCACGAGACAGCTCGTAGTTGAGCATCGAGAAGTCGCCCTCGCTGAGGCGCTGCGCGTCGCCCGACGCGACGTCGACCCGCCAGAGGTGCCGCTGCTGATAGTTCTCATCAAAGGCGTAGACGTCGTTCTTGGCCTTCTCCCGCGCCTTCAGCTCCTCCGACTTCTCGTCGCCGGAGCGGAAGTAAATCCAGGCGCCGTCCGGCGACCAGCTGATGTCCGAGACCGCCGTCGGATGATTCGTCAGGCGCCAGGCTTCCCCACCCGCAGCCGGAAGCAGGTAGACCTGTGTGTGTTCGTCTTCACCCCGTTCCGCCAGGAAGGCCATGCTCCGGCCGTCGGGCGACCAGCGCGGGCTGCTCTCCCCCTTCTCGCCGCGGGTCAGCTGGAACGCGTCGCCGCTCCGCACATCGGTGCGCCAGATGTGGTTGATGGTCCGGTTCTCCTTCCAGTCGGCCTCGGCCAGCACATAGAGCAGCGTTCCGCCGTCGGGCGAGAGTTGGGGGTCGCGGAACGAGGGGACGTCGATCAGATCGACGAGCGTCATGGGGCGCTGCGCCTCTTGACCCTCAACGCGACTGGGAACAATGAGTGGGCAGGCAAGAACCGGCACCAGAATCAGACGGGACAGACGAGCCAGACTCGGCGGGATCTTCCGGGAAGGTCGGCGGCGATTGAAGCAAGAGCGAATGCCAAGCGGTTGCGATGGAAACACGCGGATCACCTCCAGACGTGACGATTCTCCTTTAGCAGACCGAGACCTAGTAGGCCGACAGCGCTTGGTGCGCAACCCAAGGGCGGTGTCCAGATCCCGGGCCCGCTCCCGTGGCTGATCCTAGACAAGTGGCAGTATGCGATGCCTGGGGAACCTCTAGATAGCGGACTCGCGAGACGAGTCGGTTGGCGCGGAACTTGCTCCAACTGGGTACCAGTTCCGGCTATCGGCGCGGCCGATCTTGCCGGCTGAGATGCGGGGAGCCCCAATTCAAGTCAGTGTCCTCGCCATGTCTTCTGCGGGTCGCTCTAGGTCACGGAGGGTCTCCACATGCAGCGCGTTCGATCGTCGGCTTTTGCACAAGCCGCAGCGTTATTGCTCGCGTCGATTCTGCTAGGTGCCTGCCGGGACAACTCCGCCGACGAAGTACCCACGGGCGGGCCTCAATTCTCAACCGGAACCCAGCCGGGCCTGATGCAGGTCGCGCCCGGCGAGCTGCAATCGCCGGTGCGCATCGCAATGGGCAAGAATGGCACCTTTTTCGTCTCCGACTTCCTGTCCCATGCGATCGTCGAGTTCGAAGCGGGTTCGGGGACCGCCCAGGTGGTCGCCGCTTACGTGGTTCCGGGCCGGCCGCTGGGCGTCGCCTGGGCGAACGGCAACCGGTTAATCGTCGGAAACTCGACCACCCAGACGGTGGACGTTTACCGGACCTCGAATGGGAAGTGGCTCTACTCGCTCGGCGGGCCGGGCGCGGTCGCGGACCCCAGCGATATCGCCGTCGACACGGCAAAGGATCTCGTATTCGCGCTCGATGGCACGGCCGGGACCGTCAAGGTGTTCGATTTGAAGGACGGCACCTACCTCTACAGCATATCAAGCCCCGGCGCCGGCGACGCGTACCTGCAGAACCCGACCGCCATCGCGGCGGATATCGTGCGGGAGGAGGTGGTCGTCAGCGACTACGGCGATTTGGATCACGGCGGGCCCGCGGCGCTGAAGATATTCACGTACGCGGGCGATCACGTGAAGACCCACTCCGGAAAGAAGGGGATGCTGGGTGCGCGCTTCTCCCGGCCGCAGGGCCTGGCCATCGACGCGCGCGGGCACATCCTGTTGGTCGAGGCGGTCGCCGGCGAGGTCCAGATCCTCGATCGAGCCACGGGGAGCTTGGTCGAGACGTTGGGCAGCTTCGGCGTCGGCCCCGGCGAACTCTGGCTGCCGCTTGACGTCATCGTCGACGAGAATCAGGACGCGTTCGTCACCAATAACCGTCCCAGGCGCATCGAGGTGTACAGTCTGGGAGGGAGTGTCCAATGAAAACGGTCGTGGGTATTGCCACGCTCATTCTCGCAGCAGGAGCCCTCATCCTCGTGCTCGACAACGGCAGGGCGGCGTCAGCCGTCGCTCTGAATCCCAATCACCAGTGCACGTACTGCCACGGCCTCCACTCCGGAAAGTCAGGCCCGTTGCTCAACGACACGACGGTGGAGGCGACCTGCCTGGGCTGCCATGGCCCGGGCGGAACCGCGATCACGGTAGACGTCCACCGGAACGACCCAACGGGAAATAGCTGCTGCCCCCCGTTCCGCGTCACCTGCATGCAATGCCACGACCCACACAGCAACCAGATCAACGCACGGGGCAACCCTAATCTGAAGCTGGTGCGCGCCAATATCACCGCCCCGTTCGACACGTTTCCCCGCGACACCCTCGGTGGCTCCGGCCCCGGCGGCCCGCGCCCCGTCGTCTTCGAGGCCCTCGCCGACAGCTTCTCGTTCTGCGACGAGGCGGGTCCCAGCGGCAGTCAACTCCCGGGGGAGTGGGATAACGTCTGCGACGTGTGCCACGCGAGCCACGCTCTGGGCAGGCACCACTACGATGGGGAACACACGGAAAGAAATCACCACAATTCCACTAAAACGTGCACCAGTTGCCACACGCACGCCAACGCCTTGAGCCCGTAGAGACATCAAGATCAGCCCTAGCCCCGCGCGTTTTAGGACCGGTCCCCCGATGAGATGAGCGGCGTCGCGCGGCGTACCTCGCCCGACGCGTTACACAACGGCAATAACGGTTTTTTGAGACCCATGTCCCAAGCTGTGGCAAGATGCCCCGTCCCTCTGGACATTCTGGGGCAGTTTTAGACGCAGGACTCGGGTGGGGCTGGCCAGATAACAAGAATCGGTCTGTGAGCGGCGCGACAATCAGGCTGCGTGCCTGAGCCCGAAGCTGTCCTCTCAGGCGTTGAGAGCCGCGGAATAATTCTTGCTTATCAAAACTCCAACACTGCACGGCGAGAAACAGACAATTCTTGCTGGCAAGCCCAAAGCAAAAGGGGACCCGCCTGCTCGGACTCCCCTTTGTGGTGGAGTCAACCGCCACTCCCGCCGCGAACGCGTCATAGGGCGCAGGACCATGGACGCTGCTCATAGGTATAGCTCGCAGAGGTATAGCTCGCAGACATTCTCCCGGGCCATCTGCGCATCGGTGAGAACGCCGCCCGCAGGCCGGTGGGACGCTGCCGCCCGCGGTTTTTTTCATCAAGCTCAACGTTGAGGAGGGACCCATGAAACGCTGTATTGGTCTGCTGCTCGCCATGGTTTTCATGGCGACGACGGCAGCCCTCGCGCAGCCGGGGAACATCTCGGGCAGCGCCCACGATTTCCGCACCGAGGCTTGGGCGGGGAACACAGGCACGACGGCTACCGCCAACGGCGACCTCTGCGTGGTATGCCACACTCCGCACTTCGGAGATCTGACGGTGGCCCTTGCGCCGCTGTGGGCCCACGACGTCACGACGGGACCCTGGGATCCGTACAGTGGCACGGATATGCAGGCCACAGTCGGGGATCCGGATGGGAGCTCGATCCTGTGCCTGAGCTGCCATGACGGCACGGTCGCGCTCGATTCCTATGGCGGCAACACCGGAACCACTTTCCTGGACACTTTAAACATCCCAACCGGCACGGAACTGGACGACGACCACCCGGTATCGTTCGTCTACAACACGGCTCTGTCGACCAGCGACGGGTTTCTGTACGATCCGTCGACCAAGTCGAGTGGCGTCGGAACGTCTCCTGGCACGATCGCTCAGGATATGCTCGACGCGAGTAGCAAGGTGCAGTGCCCGTCGTGCCATAAGGTGCACAACGAGTACAACAACCCTACTCTCCTGATCAAGTCGAACGACGGGAGCGCGCTGTGCACCACGTGCCACTCTAAGTGACGCGAGCCGACTCAGCGGCGTCCGATAATCGGATCTCGGACGACCGCCGCAGGTCTGGGGGGCGCTGGTCGACGGCGCCCCCTTTTGGATATGCCAAGGCTATGGGGGAGACCGAGATGGATCATCAGGTTGCTATGCGAGTGCCGGGCGCTGGCTTGGCGCTCGCCATCCCGCTGCTGATTGTGGCCCTGACCGGTTGTGGTTCGAAGGCCGCGGTGGGGCCCGCGGAGCGACCGCTGGTGGTCTTCCCGACGCCGCCTGATACTCCACGCGTACAGTTCCTCACCGCGTTCAGCACCGCCGCGGACGTCGGGCCGCCGAGGTCGCCGTCCTTCTGGGATCGGCTCCTCGGGAAGGAGACGGAGGAAGAGAGTAACCGAAGCATCATCAAGCCCTACGGCGTGACCCTGCTGAACGGTAAGATCTACATCTGCGATACCGTCCTCGGCGGCATCGACGTCCTGGACCTCCGGTCCAATCGCTTTGAGCAGTGGAAGCCGATCGGGCAAGGAAAACTGCGGACGCCCGTCAACTGCCACGCGGACCGGGCGAGCGGCAGGCTGTACGTGGCCGACTCCGGACGCGAGCAGGTGGTCGTGTTCGATACCGCCGGCGCTTACGTGACGTCGTTCGGCGAGCGCAAAGGATCGCGGCCCGTCGATGTATTCGTCCACCAGGGCCGAGTGTGGGTGGCGTACTTCGGCCTGCGAGAGGTCCGCAGTTATACCATCGAGGATCACCGACTCGTCTCCACCATTCCGAACGCTGATGCTGAAGTCGACGAGCGGATCCGTGGCCCCACCAACATCTGGGCGACGGGCGACCAGGTCTACGTGAGCGATTTCGGGGCGTCCCAGGTGAAGGTCTACACGCTGGACGGGGCGTTCGTGCGCGCGGTTGGGAGCTACGGCGACGCGATGGGCCAATTCGCGCGCCCCAAGGGGATCGCGGTGGACCGGGACGGGAACCTGTTCGTAGTCGATGCGGCCTTTCAGAACGTGCAGGTATTCGACAACGAGGGGCGGTTGCTGATGTTCTTCGGCGGCCCTTACGAAGGGCCTGGCACGATGTGGCTGCCCGCCCAGGTCACCGTCGATTACGACCACCTCGACCTCTTCCAGAAGTACGTGGACGGCCGGTTCGAGCTGCAGTATCTGATCCTCGTGACGAACCAGTACGGTCCGGACAAGCTGTCGGTTTACGGGTTCGTGAAGGCGCGGCAGGCTGAAGATGTACCGAGCTAAGTCCATCCTGGTGGCCGCACTGGCCGCGGCGATCTTCGCGGGCGCGAATTGCCGCAGCGCCGCGCAGGTCATCCTCGATCTGCCGGAACCGCAACCCAAGCCCGAGGCGGCCGCCGAGAGCGGCGCGGCGCGGGCCGTCGCACCCGAAGATACGCTGCGCCTGCCCTCACCCGCCGAAGCGGCCCAAACGCCCGACAGCGTGCTGGCGCTGCTCCCGCGGCACGCCTCCGGTGGCATCGACTGGGCCGTGGCGCTGCGAACGGGGGTCATCGGGGGCCGGAACGAAGCGCCGGTATTCGCGTTTGACTTCTACTTCGGCGCCATGGAGGCCTATTTCCCACACTCGACGCACACCGAGTGGCTGAGCTGCCAGAGCTGTCATCCCGCGATCTTCCGGACACGCGGGCCATTGAAGACCAGCATGGCCGAGATCCAGGCCGGCGAGAAGTGCGGGGTCTGCCACGGCAAAGTGGCCTTCGGGACCGAGGTCTGCGAGCGGTGCCACGCCGTCCTCCAGATGCCGCCCGGTCGCATCGTTCCGAGTCTGTCCACCGATCTGGTCTTCGAGCGTGACAGCGCCAGCGGGATGGCAGAAGATTTCCCGCCCGCGATCTTCGCGCACTGGAAGCATCGGATCCGTTACGTATGCGTGGATTGTCACCCGGCTCCTTTCGCGACCCAGAAGGGGTCCGCCACGATCACCATGCGCGCGATCCAGCAGGGTGAGTATTGCGGCGAATGCCATGACGGTCGCCAGGCCTTCGGCGTCATCCAGTGCACACGCTGCCACCGCAACCCACCCGACCCGGTCGAGCCGCCGAAGCCCGAGCCGAGCGACTCGGGATAGACCGACCCATGCGGATCGGAACCGGCACCGCTCTCATCGCCGCGCTGCTCGCGCTCGCACCTCCGGCACGGGCACAGGGCTTACAGGTCGACGAGGTGAGCGGAGTCCTCGAGTTCGGTTTCGACGGCTACTGGTCCCAGGTCCCGGCCAATCCGACACTTTCACGGACGGTCTGGCGGGAATTGCTCCAGCTGAGACTGAACGGATTCGTGTCCGATCCGAGATTGGTGAGGTTCGATCTGGTGGCCAGGCCGCTGCTGGGCCAACGGGCTTGGTCCGGCTTTGACGACTCACCGAACGGCCAGATTCAGACACTGAATGGGTACGGCCGAATCGTCCTGCTCGGAGGGGCACCGATCTCCTTCAGCGCCTGGTGGAGCCGCCTTTCCGAGAATCAGGACCTCGCGTTTGGGGCTCACCAGGAAACGGACGCAACGGACTGGGAACTGGAGCTGGGCTCCCGCTGGAGACCACTACCGGCTCGTTTGACCTACTCGGATCGTTCGCTGCAACAACTCTACCGCCCCAACGGTCTGCTCAGCAAGTTTGTCGACGAGCGTCGCCGAACGCTCAGACTGTCAGCCAGCAACAGCAAGCTCCGACTCGACATCGAGCGTCTCGACTACGAGAGCGGGAGCAGCGACCGCGACTTCGTTCGCAATCTGCTGGACCTCGATCACACGCTCCGCTGGGGTAAGGGAAGCCGGTTGACTTCCGGCTTCGTATATGTCACCCGCTCGGGCATGGGCGAGTTCGAGCGAGTCAACTGGAGACAGTCGGTTCGGATCCGGCATGTCCGATCGTTCTCGTCCAGTTTGGGTTATCAGTTGTTCGACGCGACGGTGTTGTCTGATTTCAACCGCGGTTGGTCGGCGAGCTATTTGGGGAATTGGAGTCGTCGATCACGTTTGAAGATCGCCTTCGGCGGTGAGGCCCGGGGGAGGTCATTCCGTCAAGGGACACAGCGGTACGGACGCGCACGTTCGCGACTGGCAGCGGGCACGCGCTTGCCGATGGGTTTCTCGCTCAACTTGGCCGCCGGGGCCGGATACGAGTGGTTCAAGCGATCCGTGTTGCGGGAAAACGGTGTCGGGACCGTCGTTGGCGAGAGACACGTCATCGATGCGAGCGGCAGTTTTGTGCTCAACGAACCTCTGGCGGAGCCCACATCAGTCGTCATCACCAATGAGGATGGTACGCTCGTCTTCGTCGAGGGTCTGGACTATCGGCTCGTAGAGTCCCCGCCCCGCCTCGAGGTGTTCACCCTTCCCGGGGGCCGCATGACGGAGGGTACGGCCGTACTGGTCGACTACCAGATCCGGCTCAGCGCGGAAGCCGCGGAGAACAGCTGGACTTACAGCTACGAGGTCACGCTACGGAAGGGACCATTTACAGGCTACCACAGTCGCGCTGCGCGGAAATTGATCGACAACGGCATTCAGGCCCTCAGTCCCACATTCCGAGAATTCGATGACATCAGCGTGGGCGCACGGCTGAGTGGAGGCACTCCAATCGGGTCCCTGTCGCTAGCAGCGGATTTAGCGCAGCGCGCACGGTTCCCAAGCCCCGACTCGAGGCAGCTGCAGATCCGTGGGAGTTGGAGCAACCTCTTCGGTCCCAGACTCAAGGCCAACCTGACAGCCCGTTATACATCACGCACGAATTCCCGCAGGTTCAAGATCTTCGAGGGCACGGGGCGGGCGGAGTGGCGGGCCACATCCAGACTGAGACTTCATCTCGGCCTTTCGGCCTATGATTGGACGGATAAGGCGTTCCAAGCAGAGCGTTTCGTCGGAGCCGGCGTGGGAGCGGAGTGGCAGATACGGCGGGTCTCTGCTAGGCTCTCTTATGACCGGAACGCATGGACGAAGGGCTTCGAGCGGACGGAAGATCGGCTTGTCGCGCAGCTGACAAGGAGCTTCTGAGCATGACACCTTGGATCCGGTTCAGCGGAGCAGGAAGGCGGGGACCCGACCCTAGCTCCTGGAGGTCGTGGCTGGCCACGACCGCTGTACTCCTGGCTCAGCTGACCGGGCCGGCGGCCACGGGGGTACTTGCCCAGCACGCCAGTGTCGCTACCGGCGACCCATCGGTAGACGCGTGCACGCTATGCCACGGCTCGCACAATACCGGGTTCAGTGAGGCAAACCTGAAGTCCGGTGGCGTTCCGGAGATCGTGGTGGATGCGCCCGGAATCGGACCGGCGTCGCAGAGCTGCTTGCGGTGTCATGCCACCGCAGCAGTCCGCGGGGTGCAGGCTGAGTTCCAAGAGTTAGCGTCCGCCAGCGGGACCGGTCGATACCTAGAGTACGATCTGACAGATGATCATCCCCTCGGCCGATTCGACGTCGCCAGGTTGAACGAGCGGCGGCGCGTCTCACCAGCCTCTTACGGCGAGGTCATTCGAATCAGGCCGAGGCCATTAAGGTTCGAGACCGGGTCCGTGATCGAGTGTACGACGTGTCATGATCCCCATGATCGGCGCGGAGTGCTTCCGGCGGTCGAGGAGGAGCGGATGTTGTGCACGAGCTGTCACGAACCCGGACGTTACGCGTTCGGCGGCGGGCACGCCGACCTTCCCTGCTCCGGTTGCCACGTCATGCACGGCGGATATGAGATGGAGCTGCTGGCGGAACCCAGCTCCGGTCGGGTGTGTGCATCGTGCCACGAGGAGAACGGGGCGGCCGCTTTGCCCGACATCGAATCCGCGGCCGCACTTCGGCGAGCGCAGATCTTCGCTTCGATAGCGCCGCCTTCATCTCAAGCTCATCTGGACCTGCCCAGAGGCGAGTGCGTGGACTGCCACGCACCGCACGGTTCGCCCCGGTACTAGAACGTCCAGCCAGGTATCCCGGACCTGCCCTGCTTTGAATCGTTACCGGGCGGACGGCGAATCGGCCGCCCGCGCTTTCCGGACCTCGCTCAGAATCCGGTCCCACGCGCCCACCGCGCTGTCCCACGCGTAACGCTCCCGAACCTCGACCGCCGCCTCGGACATCGCTGCCAACTTTTCCGGCTGGGAGAGGATCTCCAAGACTCGCGCCGCCATTGACTGCCAGTCACCGATCGCGACCAGAAAACCGTTCTTTCCGTCCTCGATGAGGTCCTCGACGCTCCCGCACCGAGTCGCGACGGGCACGCACCCGCTGCTCATCGCCTCGATGAGCGCGAGCGGAAGGCCTTCCCGCTCCGACGCCAGGAGCAACACACGGGCCTCTCTATAGTATCGCTCGGCGTCATCACGGTAACCCGCGAATGTCACGCCCCCTTCGATCCCCATGGCCCTCGCCAATTCCTCGAGTCTGGCGCGCTCGGGCCCCTCGCCCAAGATGGTCAGGCGCGCGTCCGCGATGCGCTCGCGCACCCGGGCGAACACTCGCAAGACGAGGTCCACCCGCTTGGATCTCACCAGCCGCCCGACGTAGAGGAGGTCCAGGTCGCGATCCTCGGGCCGTGTCTCCGACCGGAAGCGCTCCACGTCGATCGCGTGAGGGAGAACGTTCAGCTTTTCTTTCGCCACGCCCCAAGAAGCCAGGCGGTCAGCCATCGCCCCGCCCGTCACCGTGACAGCGTCCGCGCCTCTCAGGACCGCCCGCAGAACGAAGCCGTACCAAGCGTGGCAGTGGACGTTGAAATCCGTCCCTAGGAGACTCAAGACCAGGGGCCGCCGGGTCGATCTCGCCAGCAGCCATGCCAGCAGGCCGTAGGGGACAAGGTAAAAACCGATTACCACATCGACGGCTTCTCGTCGACACACAGCAAGCCCGGCGCGGAACAGGCGCACTAGCCGCGGAAACCGCCGCCCGCGACCGGCCACATGAAACACGACCTTGTTCGATCCCAGATCGAGGTCGTCCTCTCGAATAACATGGAGGCGACCGACCGCGGCCGAACGCACGAGCGGAGTCAAATGAGTCGTTGCGCTTCGACGGGTCAATCTCAGAATGCTGAGCACGTTTGTCTTCGACATTCTCCAGCACAGCAGTCGGTCAAACTTTGAGCGGTCAGTCACGTGCCGCACCCCAGTTGAAGCCGTGGGGTGGGTCGGAGCTGCGACAGAATCCAGCAATTCGATGACAGTCGCCGCTGCTGACGTCGCAGGCCTGTGTCGGCCAGTGGCACGCGCACAC
Source organism: uncultured Gemmatimonadota bacterium (assembly GCA_964347815.1). Taxonomy (GTDB): domain Bacteria; phylum Gemmatimonadota; class Gemmatimonadetes; order Palauibacterales; family KS3-K002; genus CAYGAJ01. Next base: position 12,818 of record CAYGAJ010000012.1, read on the forward strand.
GGGTCCCGGTATAATACGCTCGCAACTGCGAATAGTAGGCCCGACGCGAAACAGATCACAACCAGCAAGTCGATGAAGGTTCTGCTCGACATCCTTCACCCCGCGCACGCCCACTTCTTCCGTCCCGCCATAGGGCTCCTGCGGGCGGCGGGTCACGAAGTGAGGATCACCGCTCGCGACAAGGACATCAACCTGCAACTCTTACGAGAGTTTGGTTTGCCTTACGAGGTGATCAGCCGTGAGGCGTCAACGAAGGCAGGGCTAAGCACGGAGCTCCTTGTTCGCAACGCCAAGCTGCTGCGGATAGTTCGCCGCCAGCGGCCGGACATTATGGCCAGTATCGCCGGCATCTCTACGGCTCCCGTGGGCTTCATCACGCGAACACGCAACTTGATCTTCTACGATACTGAGAACGCGACCCTTTCCAACCTGCTGTCGTATCCGTTCGCCACGGAGGTAATCACACCAGACTGCTACCGGCGACGGGTCTTGGGTCGGCACGTCACCTATCCCGGCTATCACGAGTTGGCCTACCTGCATCCAGAGCGATTTGCTCCGAACCGGGCCGTGCTGGAGAGCGCGGGTGTGAAGCCGGACGAACCCTACAGCGTCGTCCGTTTCGTCTCCTGGCGCGCGTGGCACGACAGGCGGAAGGGCGGTGGCATCTCGGACCGGGAGAAACGCGAGCTCCTCGAACTTCTGCGACAGTACGGCCGCGTCTTCGTCACTTCCGAGGACCCCCTGCCCGAAGACCTGGCCGATCTCCGTCTGCCGGTTCCACCGAGTGACATCCATCACCTGATGTGCTTCGCCCAGCTCTACGTGGGAGAGAGCTCCACGATGGCTTCGGAGAGCGCCATCTTGGGGACGCCAGCCGTCTATATCGACGCCTTGGGCACCCCGTACACCGACGAGCTGGAGCATCGCTACCAGCTCTGCTTCAACTACCGGCCGGGGCAAGCGCAAGCATGGCTCTCACGTTGCCGAGACGTGTTGGCCGGCGGCCTGAAGCGTCAACCCGAGTTTCAGGCGCGAAGAGACCGGATGCTGGATGAGAAGATCGATGTCACCGCCTTCGTCGTCCAGAAGTTGACCGCTGCAGAGCCCGTCGATGGCTGATCGGCCGGCGCGGGGCCTACAGTGGTTCCTCGTCCAGCTTTCCGGTGGTGGACCGGCGGCCAGACTGGCCCGCGGCGCAGGAACGGCTTTCGCCGCGAGCGCAGCGGGCACCCTCATCGTGTTTGCCAATCAGGCGCTGCTGGCGAGGGTGCTAGGCGCCGACGCGTACGGCCGGTACATCTACGCCGTAACCTGGGTCGGCCTGCTGGTCATTCTCTCGAACGCCGGACTCGGATCGGCCGCCGTCCGCTTCGTGTCCGAATACAGCTCCACCAACCGCTTTGGGCTGCTGCGGGGATTCCTGAGACGCAGCGCGCAGGTCGTGCTGCTGCTGTCATTGTTAACGGCCGCCATCCTGGCCGTGGTCGTCGCGGTTCTGCGCCCGCAGATCGGAGACGAGCTCGCCCGCGTTTTCTGGGTCAGCTGCCTGTTGGTACCGGCCTGGTCGCTGCTGGAACTGCGGAGTGCCTCTCTGCGGGGATTCAAGAGGATCCTCGCGGCTCATGGGTCTTCTCAAGTACTGCGGCCGCTGCTCTTCGCTGCCGGCGTTCTGGGACTTTACTTCTTGAACTCGGAGGGGGTGACCGCTCCGATCGCGATGGCAGCCAACATCGGCGCCACGGTCCTCACGCTCTCACTCGTGAATGCGACGCTGCATCGCGTGGCCGGTGAAGACGCGGCGCCAATCGATCGACCGCGAGAGTGGTTTGCGGTCTCCCTGCCACTGTTACTCATGGCCGGGTTCGGGCTTGTACTCCGTTCCACCGACACGCTCATGCTGGGCTTCCTGAGAGGCACGACAGAAGCGGGCATCTATGCCATCGCAAGCCGGGCGGCGGCCATCGTGCCCTTCATGTTGGCTGCCGTAGGCACGATGGCCGGACCAATGATTGCGGAATATTACGCGCTTGGGGATAGGCGCAGGCTGCAGCGGACGCTGACCGTAGGCGCCTGGGCGGCTTTTGTCTTCGCCGCCAGCGTTAGTGTAGCACTGATCATTGCGGGCCGACAACTCTTGGCCGTCTTCGGAGCGGAGTTCACAGAGGCCTACGCGCCCATGTTGATCCTGGCAGCTGGTCAGACGGTGAACTGCCTTGCAGGGTCCGTGGGCGGCCTCCTGACGCTGACAGGGCATCAATCCCATGCAGCTCGCATCCTCGGTGGCAGCGCCGCCGCGAACATCACGTTGAACGCGCTCTTGATACCCGCCTTCGGAACGCGCGGCGCGGCGATCGCCACCGCTGCAAGCACGGTTTCGTGGAATGCCGCGATGCTGGCAGTGGCGTTGAGGAAACTGCGGTTGAATCCGACGATTCTGCCCCTCACTCCAGAGAGGTGACGATGCCAGGTCGACCGAATTTCTTCATCGTCGGGGCCCCAAAGTGCGGCACTACCGCCCTCAGTGAGTATTTGCGAGAACATGCAAACGTGTTCATGTCCTCGCCGAAGGAACCATCCTACTTTAGTTCCGAGATCTCTGGAGACCGTCATTGGGTACCGCAATCCATTGACGAGTACCTCGGCCTCTTTGCGGATGCCGATGAGAGACACATTGCAATCGGAGAAGCTTCTGTTCACTACCTGTATTCCGGGATCGCTTTGGAACGCATCCGGGGGTTCAATCCACAGGCGCGTATCATAGCCATGGTTCGTAACCCGATAGAGATGGCGTATTCCCTGCACTCGCAGCTTTACTATCGTTTGCAGGAGAACGTTCAAGATTTTCGTCACGCATGGCAGCTACAGGAGAAGCGGCGACAGGGAAAGGAGATACCTAGGACTACGCGCATCCCAGCACTCCTCCAGTACAAAGACGTGTGTTCTCTGGGAAGCCAAATTGAACGGCTCCTGAGAGTGTTTCCAGCCCAGCAGGTCGAGATCATCGTCTTCGATGACTTTGTCTCGAATGCAAGAACTGCATACGAAGAGGTTCTGACCTTCCTTGGCCTTCCGCCTGACGGACGCGAGCACTTCCCGAGAGTCAACCCAAACAAGGGCTTCACTTTAAGGCCACTTGCCTGGATCGACCTCCGCATGCGAGAGCTGGCTCGCATCCGGCGACTGAGTCGGATTGTCCTGCGTGCGAAACGAGCGCTTGGATTGGAGGGCAAACGCCTCCTGGCTATACCGGTCGAGGGCTACACGAAGGTCTTTGACCGCCCACGACTCGAAGAAGACTTCCGCGCCGAGCTTGCTGAGGTATTCAGACCGGATGTCGAGAAGTTGAGTCGACTGCTTGGCAGAGACCTCGGGCACTGGCTGGAAAGCGGCTGAGACCACGGTGAGCGCCCGATTCGCCTACATCTACCTCCTGGCTGGCTCCGCTCCCGGGGTCGAACAGAAAATCAATGATCAGGGAATCTCCCTCGAGCGGTTGGGCATCACTGACCTCGAGATCGTCGTGATAAACCCCTCCCGGGAGGGAAAGCGCGGACGGCTTCGATTTGTGCACGCGCCCCGGGGTTCACCGAAGAGTCATCTGGCGTACGCCTTGCGGCGATTCCAACTCATCGAAGACTCGATCGACTGCAATGCCTACGACCTGCTTCTGCTCCGTTATCCGATGGCCGACCGCGGGGCAGAGGCGTTTGCGAGCCGTCACAAGATCGTCTCCGAGCACCATACCAAGGAGGTCGAAGAGCGGCGCGCGCGGCTCCGGACTCAGCAACCGCCCCTCCAAAGACTCCACAAGAAACTCTCGCTACAGCAGGAGACCCGATACGGTCCGAGATACCTCGAACGGTGCCGCGGAATCGTCGCGGTCTCGGACGAGACCAGGCTCTATGAGCTCAAGCGGTCAGGCAGGGACCTTCCCTCCCTTACGGTGCCCAACGGAATCTTGGTCGACCGAGTACGACACACCCGATTTAGGCCGTTCAAGGGCGGTACGCTGCACCTCGCGTTCATGGGTGGCCGCGGAAGTCCCTGGCACGGCACCGAGCGACTCCTGCGCTCACTCTCAGCTTATCGGGGGAAGACACGTATCAGGGCACACCTGGTGGGCCGGTTGCGTTCGCCGGTCGGAGCAACACCTCTCCCTCGCAACGTGGAGGTCGAGTTTCACGGCACCCTCCTGGGGTCGGATTTAGATGGACTGATGAGCCAGATGAATCTGGCGGTCGGCAGCCTGGCGCTTTTCGAATGCGGTCTGGGAGAACACAGTACGCTAAAGACGAGGGATTACACGGCGAGAGGAATTCCGTTCGTTATTGGCCATACCGATCCAGACCTTCAGCTCGTTCCAGAGACGATGAAGTTCTTCCTCTCCGTACCCAACGACGATTCGATGATCGAGATGGACAGGATCATCCAGTTCGCCGAAGACATGACAGCCCGCGAGGAGGTGGACAGTCTCTCCGATCGTATGCGTGAGTACGCTCGCCAGCACATGGAGTGGGCACCGAAACTGCAGAGGCTGATGAAGTTCTTGACGGAACTCTAGAGGAGAATCTCAATCATAACCGTATTGCCGAAGATGTGGCCTCAACACTCGGTTTACGATGGCCTTCTGGTCGTCCGTGAGCCTCTGTCTCCACCTGCCGACCGACGCTGCTGATATCGGCTTGGCCACACCCGCATGATGAGCATAGTGTTCCACATCACCCAGACTTTTGAAGACACGCTCATGTGACATCAGCTGCTCCTCGAAAGGCACCTCCAGAAAATCACATACCCCCTGTAGGACTGAGCGCGGGTCCGTAACGAGGTCCTCGTACCGGACCTCGAGGAATCTCGAGCTGTCGACACGTCTCGACAGGGCTCTTGCACTACGCACTCTCAACAGCCACTCTCTGCATGCCCGCTCGACGTCGCCCTCAGTCAAACCTGCCTCGAGTGACGAACTCACTGCGTCCCGGCCATCACGCAGAATGTGAATGTAGCGCGCCTGCGGGAAGAGACGGAGAATTGCACGGTAGTTTTCCGTATTGAACGGGGTTTTGTCACCCCACACACGGGCGCCAGGAAAGGCTTCGTTGGCGTAGTGCCTGTAGACGAGATCGATTATCGCTGCCAGCGAGCGATGCTTCACGTCTATGGCCAGTGCCTTCGGATATACTGCGCTGAGGTCAATGTTCCAAGTGTGGAATTCCGGGTGACTCTGGAAAGTTCCGATTACAACCCTCACAAGGTCATCCCAGCGAAGAAACGACAACTGCTCCCACTTCTCGACAACGCGCGGCAACACGTATGATTCTGGAGGAATAGCGATTTCGGGATGACCGACTAGTAACGCACGCAGCAACGTGTTGCCAGATCGCGCGGCGCCGATAAGGAAGAACGGGGCTGGGATGACTTCTGAGTCACGCCGGGCTGGGTACCCTTTCGTCAGGGCAGCCGCGATGTAATAGGCGCGACCATACACGTAGTTAAGCAAGCGATGGTTTCGCAGCAGCACTTGGAGCCTATTGCGCAGCTTCAGAACGTTGTCTCCCATGGTTTTCGATTTGAGGCGGAGCGACGCGTCTGCTGTTACAAGTTATTGTTTGGCCGCCCGTTATCTCCGATCACTCTACGATCTTTACGGAAACTCCATCGCCATTCACTATTACTGTTGGAGCACCTTTTCGTATATGGCTACCAGCTTCCCCACTACCAGCTCCGGCCCAAACCGTTCCGTCACATCACGCCTGAGATCTTCAGGCACGTAGCGACGGAAATCATCCCGCATCTTACGGAGAGAGCGCGATAGGTCCTCCACATTCCCAGGCTCAACGATCAGGCCGTTAGCACCGTGCACGATGTATTCCGGGCCGCCACATTTCGTCACGATCACCGGCCGCCCGACCGCGAGCGCCTCGATCAGTACGACACCAAACGTCTCGAACAAGCTCGGCAGGACGAATACATCACATGCGCACATCTCAGCCAGGACCCGCTCACGCGAAAGCAGGCCTAAGAATCGCACCTGTCCCTCGATTCCGAGCACTTCCGTCAAGCCTCGCAAGTCGGGCTCGAGCGGTCCTTTGCCCGCCAGACGCAGGTCAGCCGTCGGGTCATCTTTGAAGGCAGCGGCGAAAGCTCGCAGCAGTGATTCGTGACCCTTGATCGGCACCAGGTTGCCGACCGTGAGCAGGCGAAAAGTACTGTCGTTACCGGCCACGGCTTTTTGCAGCGGGACGTCAAGATACTGCTGTGGCACACAGTTCGGCACCACGCGCCAACCGCCTGAGGGTAGCGGAAGGCGTGCCGCCAACATATCTGCGAGCGCTGGGCTCACGGCCATCCCAGCGCTCGCTACACGTATGCTGGCCGCCGCGACCCGCCGTCGGATCCTCTTGCCGGTACCCAAGGCGAGCCGCGAGGTGTGCTCGGTAAGCACGAAAGGGATTCCGTGGCGAGCTTTGATTGCGACGGCAAGAAGCCCCGCCGGGTCAGCTGCATGGACGTGGACGAGATCCGGCCGACCCTCTCTACGCAAGTATTGCTCGAACACACCCAGACCGTGGCGAACCCATCCTCTCAACCGCAGACGGTTGTAGCCCGGCCAAAAGCGCCGCCAGTACCCTCTCACCGTCACGACACCATCGTCGTCCTCCCAGAAGACGCCTGCAGGCCACGCCCCGGGACGCAGCGGTTTCTGCCATGGAGCCTTCTGGGGACAAGACAGGACGCCAACTCGGAGGCCGTGGTTGTGCAGCGCATGCGCTTGATCGCGGAAGAAGGCCCCAGCGACTGGGTTCTGCGGCGTCGAGTAGAAGGAAGGGATTAGAAGGACGTGCACGTACAGCGACTCCCAGTAGAGTCTTGCCGCTAGGGGCGTGACCGGCCGGATCGCGACTCAAGCTCGCGAGCGCGCCGCTCGGCCATGCTGGCTTGTCGCGAAAGCGTTGGTGGCGCAATCTCCGCGAAGCGCCGGTAGTGAATCACGGCCTCTTCAGTCTGCCCCGCTCTATCCAACGCAATCGCCAGGTTGTAAACCGCCTCCGCGTTATCGGGCCCGAGCTCAACGGCGGCACGATACTCGTCGAGCGCCTGCTCTATCATTCCCGCGATCAGATAGACGTTGCCCAGCGAGTTGTGCGCCACCGCGCTTCCAGGGTCGAGCGCCACCGCCCGCCGCAGCGGTTCGATCGCCTCGAACGCCCGGCCCGACATGCCAAGCCGCGAGCCGAGACCCATGTAATAGCGGAATGCCTCCGCGGTCCGGCCCTGGGCCTCGAGCGCTTCACCGATCGCATAAGCGGCCCTCGTGGCCCTCGGCGACAGCTTGACGGTCTCGCGGAATGCTGCTTCTGCCTCCTCGTACCGCCCCATGTCCAGGTAGAGCGCGCCGAGCGCGTAATGCGTCGTCCACCGCCGGGCATCCAGCTCCAGCGACCGCCGGAACGCCTTCTCCGCTTCGTCATACTGGCCCGCATTCCTATAAGCGACGCCGAGGTTCGTCTGCGGGCGTGGCTTCATAGGCGACTTCTGAGCGACATCGTAGGCTAGAGCCACGGGATCGGACCACGTCTCGTTCCGCGCCCGCGTCGCGACCGCGAGCAATGAGATCACGACGGCCGCGCCGGCAGGAACAAAGACCCGCATCCGGCCACGCAGTCCATTCATAACAGCTGCCAGGGCAAGAGCTAACATCGTCATGGGCAAGTACATTCGATGCTCGAAGACCAGCTCGAGACTTGCCGGTCCCGACTCCAGCGCGTGGAACTCGAAGTATGCGAGCAACGGGAATGCGACAAGCGGACGCCGGGCCGCGAGGTATACGACGAATGCCACCAGCAGTGCCAACGCCAGTAAGGCGATCAGAGTTGAGGGTGGCTGCAGCAGTCCACGCGAGACGCTGAAATCGTGGTCGAGATTCAGACGGCCGGGCGACGGCCAGAGCAGAAGGCCCAGGTAAAGCCAGTGGACGCGCGTCTGGGTCAGCATCCGCTCGATGCCGGTGAAGCCGCGCCTAGGCCATTCATAAGTCAGGCGGAATGGATTGCCGCCGAAGAAAGCAAGCAGCCCCCCCGCCAGGAGACCGACGGCCGAAAAGGCGATGACAACGATCAGGACGCGTCGGTGCGCGGGGCCTGCCCAGACGCGGCGTAGCCGCTCGCCCCAATAGGCGCGATGGAAACACCATTCGTAAGTCAGCAGCACCAGAGGGAGAACCGCAACGTTCTCCTTAGTGCCGAGGCCCAGCAACCAGAACAGTGCTGATCCTGCAAACCACAGCCCGGCTTTCCCACGGCGACTCACGGTTCGTCCGGCCACATACATCGCCATCGACAGGATGGTGAAGAACGTCGAAAGGGAGGCCATGCGCTGGACTACGTAAGTCACCGCCTGGGTGTTCAGTGGATGGACCAGAAAGATGAGCACGGGCACCGCCACGATCGCGAGCCTGTACCATCCCGATGTCTTCTCGAAGCCCGACCGAAGGTACACCCAGATAAGCAGCGCCAATGCCGCCCCCGTGGCCAGATGCACCAAAATGTTGACGAGATGATACCCGGCTGGGTCAAGACCACCGACCAGGTGATTGAAGGCAAAGGTCATGTTGGCGACGATCCGCCGCCGCAGCCACGCCGATTCGAGTACGCCGCGAATCCCATCCCAAGACAGGGTCTGCCAGTGCAGCGCCGGGTTGTCGACGATGCTTGTGATGTCATCGAAAACGAAGCCCGCCCGCAGCGCCGGCCAGTACGCCCAGGCGCTCAGGGCCACGGCGGCGACACCGACGACGGGCACGGCGACTCGCAACGCCAACCGGTTCCGGGTCATCTCCCTCTCAGCTGGCAAAGTGGTCATTCAAGCGAGAATCCGCCCGTTACTCTCGATGCACCGATTTGGCTCTCTGATCGAAGAGCACTCTCCGCTGCTGGTACAGCACCCGCTCTTGATTCACTCGCAAACGGTCGAGCATGTCGGCCAATAGCGCGAAGCCGAGTATCAAGATACCGACCACCAGCAGGGCCGTCCCCGTGAACCCGACGAACTTGTACGGTGAGAAGCTGCCGGTGCGGAGCCAGAAGAAGACGAGCCAGAGATCCAACGATGCGCCGATCGCGAGCACGAAGGCCGCGAAGACCCCGAAAAAGCGGAGCGGCCTGAAGTCCCTCGCCGTGCGGATGATGATCTTCAGCGAGTTCAAGCCGTACCCCACCAGATTCGAGGCGACTCGAGATTTGCGGTCGGCGAAGTAACGAACCGTGATCGGCACTTCCGTCACCCGAAGGCCTTTGAAGACGAGGTCGAATATCGACTCTTGAGTATAAGTGTAGCTGCCTAGAAGATTGAGGTTGAGTAGCGCCTCACGCGAATAGGCACGGAAACCGCACGACACATCGCTCAGTTGTTCACCCAGAAGCCAGTTCAAGAGCGCGGAAAAGAAAAGGTTGCCCCAGTACCGCGTTCGTGGCATCCCAGCGGGCCGCTTTCGCTGGTGGAATCGGTTGCCGGTCACGACATCGGCGTCGCCGGCTGCGATCGGCTCGAGCAGCTCGGGAATCTGGCGCGTGTCGAACTGGCCATCGGCATCGATGGTCACTAGGACGTCAGCGCCCTCATCGAGCGCTCGCCCCACTGCCGTGTTGAAGGTCGCTCCGAGCCCAAGATTGCGACGATGGCTCACGACCCGCACACCGGCCTCGCGCGCGATCGCCACCGTCCGATCGGCACTGCCATCGTCGACCACCAGGACGTCCGAGTCAGGGATACCGCCAGTCGCCCCGGGCAGGTCAGCCAACACACGGCCCAGTGTGGCCTCCTCGTTGAAAGCCGGTATTGCGATCAGCACACGCAATGGACTCAGTTCCTTTTGGAGACAGGTTAGCCGGGCAGCGGTTCCAATATTGCAATCCCTTCGTCCAACACAAGCCGCCGCTGGCTCCGCCGTTCCGGCCAGCCTGTCAGCCGGTGCGTCGACCTCGGCATCGACGAGTCTATGCCTTCAGGACCGGCCGACCCTGTTCCGGCAGAGATACACCGATGAGCCCCGAGCCTCGGTTACCCAGCGAGGTGATCAGTGACGACTATCCCGTCGATCGTCGGTCTCGACCGCGAAGCAGCCGCACCCGCCCCCAGGAAAAAAGATCGTGCCAGCGAGCCGAATCGCTAAACGCGTTGACTTTCCAACGTCTAATTCTAATTTCGGTGATCAATACGATCCAAGCCCCGGTCGTCAGGGTCTAATTGAAAGACGTTTCGTTAGGTCCCTCCTCAACGTGCGGCCGGGGCTTATTCTCGCCCCGACAGGTCCGACCCACGAACCCTACGCCGTAGAGATCATCGTCCGGGATCCTACGTCTTCGACTACCGGTCCCGGGTCTAAGGGAAAGCAGAGCGGCTTACCCGAGCAGATCGGTGACGCCGCTCTCCGCTCAGCTCCAGTAAACCTTGCTTGGTGCGGCTTTGAAGGGTGCCGGCGTGACGGACGGGGTTCCAGCCGTCGACGCGAGCGTGGGGCGAGCCCACCAGCTGATCGAGCTTACTACCGGTTTAGAAATCCAACACCGCCGCTCGCAGCACGTGCGCCTCGGGGGATGGCAGGGGTGCAGAGACAGGCCACCCGGCCGCCGTAAGCCCTGATGCCGTTGTAGTCGGCGAAGAAGCGGTCCGGAACCGGCTCGAACGCCTCGGCTCCGACGGCGCGTCGGGGGCCAGGTATGTCAGGTCAAAACCGTTAGTCTGACCCGAAGTCTCCGAGCTAGGCCCCCGCGATCCCGCGGGCGTCCAAATCGCTGGCGAAAAAGATCTTCACGGCCAGATCGAACTGACGGCTGGACAGGTAAAGGGTTGGAACGTGCGACACCGCGCCCCGACCGAAGCTCATGTCCGGTATGACACCCACGATCTCCACGCAGCGCAGTGCGCTGTCGCCTATGGACACACGGATCCGCCGGCCGATGGACTCATCGTCGGGCCAGAGGAAGCGGGCCGTCGACTCGTTGATCACCGCGGCGGCGACGTCGCTGGAGGATTCGTAGGGGCGCAGCTTGCGCCCTAGCAGCACGGGTACCGGCAGCTTCGCGAAAGTCTCCGCGTCGACCACGTTCGCGCGGAGCTTCACTTTCAGGGCAACCGCTTCTGGCGTGTCGGGCTGCACGAGCACCAGCGCAACCCCGCAGTAGCTCGAGAAGGGGAGACAGGTGTCGAGGGCACTAGGCGAGGTGAGGCCCGGTACCGTGCCGGCGCCCGCCGGAGTTGGAGGCGACAGGTATTGCGCCGACAGCGCGCCGGCGAGTGCTATCGCGGCCATGACCAGCCAGACGGCGCCGATCATCAGGAAATCCTGCCTCGCGAGCGTTCGATGGACCGATCTCATGGCTCGTCCCGTTCCTTCCATCGCTTGAGCGCCTTCACGGTCGAGGCCCCCGTCGGATCCGTGGACCATCAGATGCCTGCAACTTGAAAGGTTTGTGCCAGATCGAGCTGGGATCGGTCGGTCATAGAAAAAGCAAGGAAGGGTGGACATCGGGCCGGGCCCCGGATCCCGCGCCGGCCGCCAGGGAATTCGGGATGGGTGTTCCGCAACCGAACACCGGCGGAGTGAATTCGACACACCACGCGGGCAGCGGTCCCTGCGGCGATCGCCGGCCGGCCGTCGGAGAGTTCCGGCAGCCACTTACGCGACCTGCTAATGGAAATATGTGCGGCGTCTGAAGGCGAGGCGTGTCCACCATCCCCAGGTGGTGGCGCTACGGATTCGGCCGACCCGGGAAGTCGAGCACCACGGCGCGTAGCACGTTCGCCTCCGGCGTCGCGTGCGTCCAGAGACAGGCCACCCGGCCGCCGTAGGCGCTGATGCCGTTGTAGTCGCCGAAGAAGCGGCCCGGGACCGGCTCAAAAGCCTCGCTACTGATCCGCCGCTCTGCGAAGCTGCGGCCGCCGTCGGTGGAACGGGCCAGATAGACGTGGACACCCCGGCCGTCACCCTCGCGGCGGTCGTAGTAGATGATGTTCACGCTGCCGTCGACGGGGTCGACGCTCATCCAGGTGAAGAACTGATCGCGGTCGTTGCCGACGGGATCCTGGTTCACCCGCAACGGCGCGCTCCAGGAAACGCCGCCATCGGTCGAGCGCGCGATGAACACGTCCGCGTCACCATCCTCGCCGTCGTTGTTCCGCAGGTCCGCCCAGTTGATGTAGACGGTGCCGCGATGAGGCCCGTTCGATATGTCGACGCCCGTCACCGGCATCCCGTTGGCCCGGGATAAGCCCGCGATCTCGAGATCCCAGCCACCCGGTTGGTCCAAGATCGTGCGAGCCGCCTCCCAGCTCTTTCCGCCATCCGGCGAACGGCTGAACTCGATGCCGCGCGGCCCGCTCCACGCCAGGTACACCG
>CAYGAJ010000013.1:0-25018 GCA_964347815.1 uncultured Gemmatimonadota bacterium
AGATCTACCGCAGCTGGCCGGCCCCAGCGGGTCGGCTCTCAACCTGCCCCTATATGAATAGACGCGCGAAAGGCGCCTGGGGTTCCAGCCGGGCGCCGCGGGAGGTCGAGCCCCGCTCAGCCGGAGATCAGCCGCCGCGTCGCCGCCACCGCCACGGCGATCGCCACCGATTCTCCCCGCTCGAGGTCGTCTTCGCGAATCGGATCACCCGCCGCGACGTTCACCACCCCGGTCACGCACCCCCCGCGAAGGCCCAGCGCGCTGCAGACGGTGAGCACGGTGGCTGACTCCATCTCGTAGTTCAGCACGTTCAACCGTCTCCACTCCTCGGTGGCGCCTCGGAAACTGCGCAACACGTAGCCGCTGAACGAGTCCGACCGCTCCTCCCCCGGATAGAACGTGGCCGAGGACGCGGTGATGCCGACGTGAAAGGGCGTGCCCCGCTCCGCCGCGGCGTCAACCAGCGCCCGGACGACCTCGTGGTCGGCCACCGCCGGATATTCGATCGGTGCATAGTGGGTCGACGCACCGTCGAGGCGCACCGAACCCGTCGTGATCACCACGTCACCCACCGCGATTCGCGACTGGATCGCACCGGTCGTGCCCACGCGGATGAACGTGCGCACACCGAGCTGGGCCAGCTCGTCGATGGCGATCGACGCCGACGGCCCGCCGATCCCCGTCGAGGTGACGAGCACCGGCTGACCGCTTAGCCGACCCAGGTACGACAGGTACTCGCGCCGCTGGGCAATCTGACGTGCATCCGGGTCGAGCGCCGCCGCCAGCCTGGGCACCCGTTCCGGATCGCCGGGAAGCAGCGCGAACGCCGCCCCCTCGGTCGTGTGGCTGTCGAGGGCAAGGTGGTAGACTTGTCTCACGTCCGCGACTCGCTGATCAGAGGAGCATGTTGCACAGATACGCGGTGGCGACGCCCAGGTAGTTGCCGAGGCCGTAGCCGATCAGCGCCAGCATGATCGAGATCGGCACCAGCTCTTCCCGGTGGTAGCCGGCGGCGACAGGGGCCGAAGCGGCCCCACCCACCGCCGACACGCTAGAGACCGCCGCCATGCTCACGTCGATGCGGAACAGGCGCGCCCCGATGACGATGAAGATGAAATGTACCAAGATGCAGACGAAACCCGCGATGAGAAACCACTGCGCGCCGCCGATGTTTCGCAAATCCGCCTGGGCGCCCATCATCGTCATGTAAATGTACACCAACGACATCGACAGCGGCTCCGTGCCCGGCACGTTCTTCAACGGCGTGCCGGAGAGCGCGATCCCAAACGTCGTGACCAGCAAAATCGCCCATGTGCGCTCGGTCAGCACCGGGGGAAGCTCGGGGATCACCCCCGCAACCAGCTCCGCGGCCAGGATCGCCAGGAAACCGAAGCCGAGGAGCGTCAGCACGTCCTTGAAGTGTAATTCGTGCGTCTTCTTTTCCACGCTCGCCGTCGCCTCGGCGATGTGATCGATGTCTTTTTGCGATACCCGAGTGAAACGGTTGAAGCTGGAGGCCCACCGCTTACAGGTGAGGATGATGGGGAAGTAGACGACGTAGACGAAGTTGTCGACGAGGACCACCATCCCCACCATCTCGCCCGGGGTCTCCAGGCTGTCGGCCACGGCCGCCAGGTTCCCCGTCCCGCCGATCCAGCTGCCGGCCAGCGCGCCGTAGCCCCGCCAGGTATCCTCCGGAAGTCCGCTCTTGAACATGTAGAAGGAGAGGACGGCGCCGACGACGATCCCGATCGCCCCCAGCACCATGACCCCCGCCCCGCGCCACGCCACCTTCAGCACCTCGCGGATGTTGATGTCAAGCAGCATCAACACGATGAACATCGGGACGGCAAACGCACGGAACGTCGTATAGATCGGGCTCGATCTGGGGATGACGTTCAGATTGCTCAGGAATATCGGGGCGAGGAAGATCCAGATGATCGCAGGCAGGAAATCGAAGACCTTCCACTTCGTCTTCTTCTCCAACCAGAGGAAGAAGACCGGGATCATTGTGATCACGGCGAGGACGCCGATCATCTCGTTAAAGAACGGTTCTCCCTGCATGGCTCTCCCAACGCGTGTTCGGTGGCCGTCAAACGGAGGCAGCGGCGCCTCTCATTAGCCCGCCCGGCGGGTCGAGTCAATACCCGACACGGGCTGAATTTCGGCGCGGCACAGGCTATATTGACCCAGTGTTTCAGAGGCGGCCCCAACCTCCTCGAGTTCGAACACGCTACGACCGTTGCCCCGGGGCGCACCCGTAAGTCCTCCAGCGCCGCCGGCGACGGCGAGGAGAATATGTCAGCCGCTCTACTCGGCGAGCTGGTTCGCCGCCGAATCCCTCACGTGGTCGGAGTGTACCTGGCGGCAGGCTGGGGCCTGCTCGAGTTCTCGGACTGGGTCACCAATCACTTCGACCTGACACAACCGCTGAGCGAGTCGGTCATCGTCATCTGGCTGCTCGCGCTGCCCGCCGTTGTTGCGGCCACGTGGAAATTGGGAGCGCCGGCCAGATCGAGAGCGGCCGGCCCCAGGGAGCAGGCCGGCAAATCGATCGCCGTTCTGCCTTTCGCCAACCTGAGCGAGACTTCCGACAACGAGTACCTGAGCGACGGCATCAGCGAAGAGCTGATTAACGCCTTGAGCAAGGTCGAAGGGCTACGCGTGGTCTCGCGTACGTCGGTATTCGCCTACAAAGGACGCAGCGAGGACATACGCACGATCGGCCGCGACCTCAACGTGCGCTCGGTGTTGGAAGGAAGCGTCCAGGTCCACGGCAGCAGGCTGCGCGTCACCACACAGCTCATCGATGTGAACAGCGGCTACCACCTCTGGTCCGAACGTTTCGACCGGGAGATGGAAGACGTCTTCGAGATCGAGGACGAGATCGCGTCGAACGTCGTTCGAGCTCTCCGCGTGATACTCAGGGAGGACGAGCGCCGCGCTCTCACCTGGGTGCCCACGGCCGATGTAAAGGCCTACGAGTATTACTTGCGCGGCCGTCAGTTCTTCCACCAGACACGACGAAAGAGCCTGGAGTTCGCCCGGGAGATGTTCGAGCGGGCCATCGAGATCGACCCCGACTACGCCCTCGCCTTTGCCGGCCTCGCGAACGCCAGCGCCCTGGTTCACATGTACTACCCCTCGGCCCAAGAAGATCTCGAGCGCGCGGACGAGGCGAGCCGCAAAGCCCTCGAGCTGGCTCCGGACCTCGCGGAGGCGCACGCGGCGCGGGGATTCGCGCTCTTCTTGATGAAGCGGCTGGAGGAGGCCGAAGAGCTCTTTCAGTCGGCGATCGAGCTCGACCCGAAGTTGTTCGAGGCCCACTACTTCTCCGCGCGCGCCTGCTTTCAGCAGGGCCGGTTGGACGAGGCGGCGAAGCGCTTCGAGGCGGCGTTCCAGGCGCGGGAGGACTATCAGGCAGCGTTCTTTGCCGCCCAGTCACACGAAGCTTTGGGCAACAAGGCCGAGGCGTTGGCCGCCTACACCCGGGCGCTGGCCGTCACTGAAAAGCACATGGACCTGAACCCGGACGATCCGCGAGCGGCCACGATGCGGGCCGTTTCGCTCTGCCGCCTCGGCCGCTTGGAAGAGGGTGTGCGTTGGGCCGAGCGCGCCCTCGCCATCGATCCCGAGGACGCGGCGGTGCGCTACAACGTGGCGTGCCTGTACTCGCTGGAAGGCATGAAGGACAAGGCCATCGCCTGCCTCGAGGAGGCGATCCGGGTCGGCTTTGGCAACCGTGGGTGGCTCGAGCACGACCCCGACCTCAATCCTCTGCGCGGTGATCCGCGCTTCGAGGCGCTCATTGCCAACATGTGATCCTCGGCAGCGTCTTCCTAGGCGCGGCGCCGGGTGGGGATGAGACGCCGGTCCGATAGCATCTCCTTGATCGCCATCGTCTCCACGAACTCAGCGCCGCTGGCGGCGAGCGACAGTGCGAGGTCGGGCTCGATGATCTCGTAGAGGGCCCAACGCCACGGGCCGGGCCAGAGCTCGGCGCCACCCGGGATCATGCGGTAGTCGCAGAAGAGATACTCGGGACCGAGCGCTTCCGCGCTAGCCCGGACGTCGTCGGTCCACTCCTCCAGCACCCACCCGACCGCGGCTCCCCCCACACCGCGGGCCAGCTCGATGGCGGGACGATCGAACGAGATCACCGCGCAGCGGTCCAGCACCGGCATCAAGATCTCGACGACACGCTCGACCACCGACTCGACCCCGAACCGTACGAGGCTCGCCCGCTTGATCTCGACGAACGCTCTGACGCCCGGGTTGTCCTGCAGGAGCGTCGTCACCTCGCCCAACAGCGGAACGTGAACGCCGCTGAACTGCATCCCAAAGCGCGCGGCCTCGTTCACCTCGACGTGCATCACCTCCTCGAGAGTCAGATCGAGGACGCTCCGCTCGATTCCGCCAGTGCGCCAGAGGTCGGCGTCGTGCAAGAGGACAGGGACGCCGTCAGCGGTCAGCTGCACGTCGAACTCCAGGTAACGGGCTCCGGCCTCGATGGCCGCGCGCAGACTGGAGAGCGTATTCTCCGGGTAGCGGAGCGCATAGCCGCGGTGAGCGATCAACTCGGGCGGGGTGACGTTGACTCCTCGGGGTACGTGAATTCGCATCATCATGAGTTGGTGGGACCGGTGGCCTTCAGCTTCGACGCCTGCTACTTCAACTACGGGCGCGACGGGCACCCGGATTCACCCGCTCCGCCACCCGCGATGCTCGGCGCTTGAGGGAGCCGGGAGCCTCGTACTCCGTCACGCCTCCATAGGGATGGGCGTCCAGCCCTGCACGTAGCGCAGGACGGTGTGGTTGGTGATCGACCCGAACCACTTGTCGTGGAACTTTTTTCCTTCCGGATCGTTGGTGAGCCACTCGCGGAAGCGGTCGGCCGAGGCCTGGTCCATCCAGAAGGCCTCGTTCACAAACCTGGGACGGCCCTTCACCGGCTTGCGGCTGTGGTACGATCCGGTGAAGCCGCCGAGGAGCACCCAGTTCTTTCTGTCGACGCAGCCGAATTTGCGCGCCACCGAGTCGAGCTGAGCGTCGAGCCACTCGATAAACGCGCGCTCATCGACGCCCTTCTTGATGTCGAAGAGGTGTACGACTCGTAGCATCGGTGCCTCCTTGCGCTCACAGGGCCACACCTGGAAACCCGCCAGCGACCTCCAGAGACCGCCCACCGCTGGGGGCCGTCGCACAGACCCGAAACTAGGCGCCAGTGATCCTCCGAGCCAGCGACCCGCGACCGGGCGCTGCCGCCATCATCATCAAGCCCGAAGACGGAAGCCCCGCGCAGACGAGCTCATGGCTCGTTCGCCGCCACCTCCTCCTTCTCCTCGAGCGGCATCTCCACCTGCTCGCCCCAGATGTGACGCGCGAACCAGATCCAGTTGTGCCAGGTTGCGGCCAGTCGCTCTTTCGGTTTGTTGATGCCGTGGCCGAACCCTTTGTAGACGATGAGCTGGCTCTCGACCCCCATGTCTCGAAGTCCCTGGAACAGCTCGTATGCGTTCGGTATCGGTACGCGCCGGTCGAACTCGCCGTGCTGGATGAGGGTGGGCGTCGAAGCCGACGTGATCGTCGTCATCGGGGAGGTCGTGGCGTAGATGTCCCGATCCTCCCAGGGCGTGGCCTTCAGGTACATTCGGGTGAAGGGGTGGATGTCGGTGTTGACGTAGTAGGTCACCCAGTTGGAGATCCCCGCTCCTACGGAGATGGCGCGGAAGCGGTCGGTATGCGTGGTGAGGAACGCCGAGATGTAACCGCCCTGGCTCCAACCCATCGCCCCGAGGCTGTCCGGATGAGCGATCCCCTTCTGGACCAGATGTTCGACGCCCGACATCACATCCCACATGTCACCCACGCCCAGATTGCGAACGTTCAGCGCGCGAAACGCCCCGCCGTATCCGGCCGAGCCCCGGTAGTTGGGCAGCAGCACCACGGCGCCGCGGGCCAGCCACTGGTGCACGGGGTAGACGTAGCCGGTCAGCAGCTCCGGCCGTGAGGTGGCGGAAGGACCGCCGTGGATGACGACGAGCAGCGGATAGCGGCGCCCGGCCTGGTACCCGTCGGGCTTATACAGCACGCCCTCGATGCGAGCGCCATCCTCGCTCTCCCACTGGATCAGCTCCGGCGCTCCGAGCGCCCAGCCGGCGACCTGATCCGTCATGCGGGTCAGCCGTCGCGGACGGTAGGGACGAACGCGGCTCAGGTAAACCTCGTTGAGCGTGTTGGGCCCCTCCCCCAGCACGGCCACGCTTCGACCGTCGGCGGAGAAGTCGGCCGAATAGAGCGCGTACGGCTCCTCGCTGACCGGCGCCGCGGCGCGTCGCTCCGGGTCCAGGCGAAAGAGCTGCCGGCGCGTACCCTGGCTGGCGATGAAAAAGATCCCCTGCTGGTTCCAGCGGGCACAGCAGGCATCCTCATCGAAGCTCTCGCTCAGCACCTCGATCGCTCCGCCGGCGGCGGGAATGCGAGCCAACTCGCTGTTGCGGTAGTAGAGCGAGCCCAAGTCCTCGGTGTGCTCCAGGAACAGAATCCAGGCGCCGTCGGGGGACCACGCTGGATCGAGATCCGGACCGGGTCCATTCACGAGCGGCCGGATGTCCCCGGAACTCACCTCCAGCACCGAGATGTCGGTTTCAAGCCACGAGTTGATCAACGGGTCGGGCCGGTGCTCGAAGGCGATGAGCGTGCCGTCCGGCGACCACTCGAAGCCGCCGACGGTGAACTCGCGACCATCGGTCAGACGCCGCGGCTCAGTCGGCTCGTCCCCTTCGCGGGGCAGGTCGATGACCCAAAGGTGGGTCATGCGGTACTCTTCATCCTCCACCGCGAACTCGCCGTAACTCTCCTTCCGCTGCTTCTCGGCTTCGCCCTCGGTCTCGCTGGCGGAGAACGCGATACGGCGGCTGTCCGGCGACCAGCGGAACCCGCTCACGCCACCCTCGGTCGAGGTGAGTGGCCAGGCTTCACCCCCCTCGGCCCGTATCAGGTAGACCTGTTGCTTCTCGTCCCGGTCCGAGGTGAAGGCGATCCAGCGGCCATCCGGCGACCAGGCGGGGCTATCGCTGCTGCCATCCTTCGTGCGGGTCAGCTGGAACGGCTCGCCACCGTCACGAACCAACCAGATTTCTTGATCGTAGCGGTTCTTTTCCCAGTCGGCGGCGCTGACGACGTAGGCCACCGCCGAACCGTCGGGGGAGATCGCTGGCGAACCGGCGTTCCGCAGGCTGATCACATCTTTGAATGAAGATCCGGGCGACTCCTGGGCCGCGGTCGCGGCCGGGAGGACGAAGATCATTGTCAGCGCGAGGCGGCGGAGTGCGATGTTCATGCGCTATTACTCCCAGGTCTTGCGGGTACTGGCACGCGAAAGACCACTTTGAGGCGGCTCCTGTGGTCTGGGTCCGCGAGCGCGTTGCTGGCGCCGTCCAAGTTGCTTGCGCGCGAGCGACGCGGCAACCTAGCTTGAACCTGTAGCCGGACGATCGTACGGTCCGAGCTGATCAGCCATCGGGTCGATCGTCTTCAGTCACACTGCCTCCTCAACAGCGTTGAGCAGGAGAAGATCGGTCATGGACACGTCTGGTCTCGATCGCTGCGTGGTTGTTCTTGCAGTCTCAGCGTCGCTGTTCGTTACACCAACGCCGATGGCGGCGCAGCAAAATGCCGGACAGCATACCGCGGAACTCGGCGTCGTCGACTTTCAGGTTTCCTGCAACCCTACCGTGCAAGCCGAATTCGATCGCGCCGTGGCGCTCCTTCACCACATGACTTATCCGCAAGCACGAGAGAGCTTCGAGCAAATCGCCGACCGCGACCCGGACTGCGCGATGGCCCACTGGGGCATCGCCATGTCGCTGTTCCAGCCGCTCTGGCCGACGCGCCCGGGGCCGGCCGAGTTGACGCGTGGCTGGGAGGCGGTGCAGAAGGCGAAGGCGCTCGATCCACCGACGGAGCGTGAGCGTCTACTGGTCGCCGCCGTCGAGGGCTTCTTCCGAGAGCCCGAGACGGCGGACTACTGGACGCGCATCCGGCGGTTCGAGTACGGGATGGAACAGGCTTACCAGCGAAGGCCGGAGGACCGTGAAACGGCCGCGTTTTACGTCCTCGCACACCTGGCCACGGCTCAACTGGAGGGTGGGACGAGTCACCAAAGACGGGCGGCAAAGATCCTCCACGACATCCACCGGGACGAGCCCAAACACCCCGGCGCGGTCCACTACACCATCCACGCCAACGATGTCGTGGGCCGCGAGACCGAATCACTCGACATCGTGAGCAGCTATGAGGACATCGCTCCTGACAATCCGCACGCCCTCCATATGCCGACGCACATCTTCGTTCGTCTGGGGCGTTGGGACGACGTCATTCGCCTGAACCGGCGCGCTGCCGCCGCGGCGCTCAGACATCCAGCGGGCCGGTTTGTATGGGATGAGTACCCACACGCGGTCGAATACCTCGTCTACGCCTACTTGCAGCGCGGCGAGGATGAGATCGCCCGGACGACCCTGGCCGAGCTGCAGGCGACGAGCGATCTGCAGCCCTCCTTTAAGACGGCCTTTCACCTCGCCTCTATCCCGGCTCGCTTCGCCGTCGAGCGCCGCGCTTGGACGGAAGCTGCATCGTTGGCACCGCGCCCTTCACGTTCTATCGCCTGGGACGACTACCCCTGGGCCGAGTCCGTCACCTGGCTCGCCCGTGCCCTCGGAGCCGCGCGGACCGGTGACCGCTCGGCCGCAAGCCGCGCCGTCGAGCGGCTGGCGTCATTGCGCGCCGCCGCGGAGGCCCAGGGCGAGACGTACTTCGCCACTCAAATCGAGATCGCACGTCTGGAAGCGGCGGCCTGGCAAGCGTTGGCCATAGGGCGGCATGACGAGGCCGAGAGCTTGATGCGCGGGGCGGTCGAACTCGAGGGGTCGACCGAAAAACACGCCGTCACGCCAGGCGCTCTGGTGCCCGCGTACGAGCTACTCGGCGATCTGCTGCTGGAGCTGGAACGGCCGAAGGACGCGCTGGCCGCCTTCGAAAGCTCGCTCCAGACGGCGCCGCGCCGTTTCAACGGAGTCCTGGGCGCCGCGCGAGCCGCTAGGCAGGCGGAAAATACGGGTAAGGCGATGGAATACTATCGAGCGCTGCTCGACGTCGCTGCGCCAGGCTCCGCACGACTCGAACTGGCGGAGGCGCGAGCGTATCTGGGCCGTTAGGCGAGTCTCGAATCTCCGTCGCGGCGCTCGACTATAGACTCGGCGTGGCGAGCCCGAAGAACTCAGAAGCGCCTGTGAAACCCATCTGAAAGCCGATGGCGACCAGCACCAGACCGAAGAACCGGATCATGATGCTTCGGGCGCGCCGGCTGAAATGGGCGGCGATCTCCGCCGCGAAGATGAGCGACACCAGCACCACCAGCGCCGAGATCACGATCGCGACGATCGTGGCGACAGGCAGCCAAGAGGTGGCCGTCTCCCGGAGCGTCAGGGAGACGGTCGTGACGATCGCCCCCGGTCCCGCCAGCATCGGCATCACCAGCGGCACCCAGAGCTGATCTTCCGGATCTTCGCTCGTCTTTAACTCTCGTTGTAAAGCCGTCTCACGCCCCTGCACCATCTCGAGCCCCATCACGACCAGCAGCAGGCCGCCCGCGGCGCGGAACGCCGGCAGGCTGATCCCGACCAGGTCGAGGATTCGCAGACCGCCCAGCGCTGCAACCAGCAGCACCAGCAGCACGCCCAGAGCGACCGTCACGGCCGCTTTCCGCTTGCCGCGCCGCGACCGGTTCTCGACGATCGAGAGGAATATCGGGAGCTCGGCGACCGGGTTAGTCAAGGCGACGAGCGGCGCGGTGGCGT
Organism: uncultured Gemmatimonadota bacterium; assembly: GCA_964347815.1. Taxonomy (GTDB): domain Bacteria; phylum Gemmatimonadota; class Gemmatimonadetes; order Palauibacterales; family KS3-K002; genus CAYGAJ01. Next base: position 9,858 of record CAYGAJ010000013.1, read on the forward strand.
AGAGCATGTTCTCAAACAGCGTTTCGCTCATGATGGCGGTCTTTGGGTTGCTGCTCGTCGCTTTGAAGGGCTCTCGAGCCCCGGTTGAGCCCGCGGGGTTTGAGATCTCAGGCGCGACCCAGGCTGCCGGAGACGATATAGTCTACCCCGAGCTCGCGCAGCGGCATCTGCTCCATGGGGTTCTCGCGGATGCGCCGATTGTGCCGTTCGACCTCCCGGCGCACCGCCTCCAGCATGCTGGGACTGACCACCTTGAAACGCAAATGGCGGCTGAGCCGCGCGGCGAGCTTGTCGGCGAACCCCGCTCCTTCTCCCGTGAACTCTTCGATCCCGATCGAGACCGGGCTGGGCTCGAGGACGAGCGCCGTATCGAGCGCCTGGCCCGGTCTTCCGCCCAACACGACGGCCGCGTAGCCGGGCACCCGCACCTCGATATGGTAGTCGCCCGTAACGCTGCGAAGCGCTCCAGTACTCAGCGGGGTCCGAAGCTTGTCACCGCCAGATGTCTCCCAGAGAAGCACCTCGAAAACGCCAGCAGGCTCTCGCTCGACCTCGGGCACGCCAGTCTGAGGATCGGCCGGGATCCGGACCGTGATCTCCACCGGGGACCCCGTCGCCGAATCCGACACGCCGAGCCGACCGGCGACAAAGCTGACGACGCTGTCCAGCGCCGCCTGTTCGCCCTCTTCCCAGACCGCAGCCGGCAGTTCGGTCGACCCCACCAAACTGCCCTTCGTGTCCAGCTCCACGTTCCACAGGCTCGCCGTCAGGACTCGCGCCTGGGAGCCCGAGGTTTCCTCCCCACCCTCCCGGCTCATCACCCAGGCGACGATGCCGGCGATCGCGACCGACCAGGTGAGGATCATGAACGTGAGGATGATGCGATAGCTCTGCTTCTTCGTGAATTGCGGAAAGATCTTCTGCCGGATGACGTCACGAAACAGCAAAAGGAATACGCCCAACGCGATGCCGCCGATGCCGGCGATCCGACCCAGAGTCCCTAAGAGATCAGCTTCCATTGGATCCTCCAGCCAGGTCCCGCTTCACGATAGTCCCCTCCGTTTCGGAGTCGCCGCTCCGGGGGACGGCTGCGGCGGCTCGGGGGCACGGGCCGCCCCGACGCTCTGGTCGGCACAGCCTGGCGCAATTTGCGTTGTTCCACGCCATCCGGCAGCTTGCCCGGACGCCCGGAACGAGCTGATCCTTTGCACCTGACAAACATGGCGACAACCCGGCGCCCCGGGGAGACCCCAGCGGCACCGCTCCACCGCATCCTCCGCGTTCGCGACGGTCTGGCCGTCACGGTCGGGATCGTCATCGGCGCGGGGATTCTCCGCACCCCGGGACTCATCTCCGGTTACCTCGGAGATCCGTGGCTGATCTTGGGTGTGTGGCTGCTCGGAGGGGCTGTCGCAGCCCTGAGCACGCTGTTGCTGGCGGAGATGGCGGCGGCGCTACCCCAAGCGGGTGGCAAGTACGTCTACGCCCGTGAGGCGTTCGGCCCCGTCGCCGGGTTCGTCGCCGGCTGGTCCGAGCTGCTCGTCACCCGCGCCTTCTCCGGCGCGGCCAAGGCGGTAGTGATCGCCGAGTACATCATCCTCCTGCATGGACGCGGGTCGGTGCGGATCCTCGCGGCGGTCGTGGTCCTGGCGTTCGTCCTCATCCACTACGGCGGCTTGCGGGTGGGCAGAGGCTTCCAGAACGTCACGACGCTCGTGAAGGTCGCCGTGCTCGCCGCGATCGCCGCCGCGGGTCTCTGGTCGGGCGATCTGCGTGGGTTCACAGAGCCCTCCGGCTTCGCAACAGCGGGCGGCCCGGCCCTGCTCGGCTTCGCCCTGGCCTATCAGTCCGTCTCCTTTGCTTACTACGGTTGGGAGGACGCGGCGAAGATGGCCGAGGAGACGCGGGACGCCGGGCGGTCGCTTCCCCGCATCCTGCTGGGCGGGGCGGCGGCGGTGGCCGTTCTCTATCTGCTGATCAACGTTGCGTTCCTGAGCGCCTTGACCCCGGGCGAGATGGCGGGCTCGGTGCTGGTGGCGCAGGATGCGGTGCGGGGCGTGTTGGGCGAGATGGCCGGAACGTTCGTGATCGTCGCGGGGCTGCTCATCCTGGTGAGCAGCCTGAACGTGAATTTTCTCGGCATGCCGCGGGTAGCGTTTTCGTTGGCCCGTGACCGGCTCGCCCCGCTCACCTTCACCCGGGTCACCGCAGGCGGCACCCCCGGCCCCGCCCTCCTGTTCATCGCCACGGTGATTCTCGGGCTGGCGCTGACCGGCGCGTTCGAGTGGCTGATCCGTTTCATGATGCTGGTGGCGATCAGCGTCGATCTGATGGTTCTTCTCGGCTTCTTCCGGCTCAGAAAGAAACGCCCCGACCTCGCTCGCCCCTTCAAGGTTCCAGGCGGCCTTTGGCTTCCCGGGCTCACCGTTGCCCTCTACGTGGTCTTGCTCGCCGTCATCGTCGGGACGCAGCCGGGCCTGACCGTCGGCGCCGGCGGGATGCTCGGCCTGTTGCTGATCTTCGGGGTGGTCGCGGCTGCGAGCCGCGAACGCGCCAAGCCCGTCCAGCAGTAATCAGCTTTCGGGTCTTCCGATCTTCCTCTAGCTTTCAACACCCCCGTCAACGCGATGCCGATGGATGAGCCATGCGAATACCCTACAAGTCCCTCACCTTCTGGATATTCGTCGGTCTGTTCGCCGGCATGATCAGCGGCCGCCTGTTCGGTGATGCCATCGTCCCCATCGCCGAGCCGTTGTCAGACATCTTCTTGCGCCTGCTGCGGATGGCGATCATGCCGCTCATCATCACCTCCATCACCGCGGCGGTCATCAGCGTCGGCGAAAGGAAGAATCTCGGCCTGCTGGGCGCCAAGACGCTGGGCTACTACGTGGCCAGTAGCCTGCTGGCGATCCTCACTGGCCTCACCCTGGTAAACATCTTCAGGCCCGGCGTCGGCTCGGCGATCGAGCTGGAAGAAACCGTTACGGAGATACCGGCGGCGGAGCAGAGCGTTATCGACCTGATCATCGGCATCATTCCGGAGAATCCCTTCGAGGCGCTGGCCACCGGCAACGTCCTTCCCGTGATCTTCTTCTGCATCCTCTTCGGCTATTTCATCACCCAGCTTGGAGAGGCCCATCGCGCCTCGCTGGAGAACTTTTTTCAGGCCGCCTTTCAAGCGATGATGAAGCTGACCCGAATGGTCGTCTGGTCCGCGCCGCTTGGCGTGTTCGGGATCAATGCCGTCATCGTCGCCACAACAGGGTTCGAAGCCTTCCGATCGCTGGGCTTCTACTTCCTGGTGGTCCTGATCGGGCTGTTCATACATGCCTTTATCACTTTGCCCCTCCTGTTGCGTTTGATCACACGCAAGAGTCCGTTCCGGCATTACAAAGGCATGCCGCCCCCGCTCGTGACGGCCTTTTCAACCTGCTCGAGCATCGTCACGCTTCCTCTGACGATGGAGGCGGTGATAGACAACTCGAAGGTGTCGGAGAAGATTTCATCGTTTGTGCTGCCCATCGGCGCGACTGTGAACATGGACGGGACGGCGCTGTACGAATGCGTCGCCGCCATCTTCATCGCGCAGCTCTACGGTTTCTCCTTGAGTATCGATCAACAGCTGATCGTCGTGGTTACAGCGCTGCTGGCGTCGATCGGAGCGGCGAGCGTGCCCATGGCTGGGCTGGTGATGATGTCGATAATTCTCACCGCCGTGGGACTGCCTCTGGAGGGTGTGGCGATCATCCTCGCCGTCGATCGGATCCTCGATATGTTCCGCACCGCCGTCAACGTGCTCAGCGACTCCTGCGGCGCGGTGATCGTGGCGACGCTGGACGGCGAACAGGTGCTCACCGCCTGACCGCCCCGGGTCGGCTTTTTTCAGGTCTCTTCCGCGCTGCCCGCGAACATCGATCGGTGTGTCCGACTGCGTCGCCACACGGTGACGATTGCGACCGGGGGCTGTAAGCACGAGAATTGGCAAAACCGGTTCATTTGTGCCAAGAGGGATCGGAATGATCCAGAGCGACCAAAAGCTGCGGGTGAGCCTGCTGGCGATTCCCGACGCCATGGTCTCGTCGTTGAGCGGGATCTACGACGTGTTGAACTGCTTCGATCTGCTGGGCACCTTCGACGACGCCGTGCCCGGCGAAAACCCCTTCAAGGCCGAGATCGTCGCGCCGAAGCGCGCAGCGACTAACACGGCGAGCGGGCTGCCGATCACGGCCCATCGCACTGTCGAAGACGTTGAACACACAGACATGATCATCATCCCATCCGTAATGGTCGCGGGCGGTGAGTGGAAAGTCGGACGCTACCCTGCGGTCGTGGATTGGCTGTCAGAGATGCACGCGCGGGGCGCCATGCTCTGCTCGGCCTGCTCCGGCGTGCTGCTGCTGGCTGAGACGGCTCTGCTGGACGGTCGAGAAGCGACGATCCACTGGGCGTATGGGCAGACGTTCCGGCGCAACTTTCCGAACGTCGTCCTGCGGCTCGAGAAAGCGCTCGTCGTCACCGGCGAGCGGGGCGAGCTTGTTATGTCGGGAGCGTCGGCGTCATGGCACGACCTGGTGCTGTACTTGATCGCCCGGGAGATCGGACCGGCGGCGGCCCAGGCGATCACCAAGTTCATGCTCCTGCAGTGGCATGTGGATGGCCAAGCGCCCTACGCCGTGTTCGACGCGCCGATGGATCACGGGGATGCTGCGGTGCTCGATGCCCAGAAGTGGCTGGGCGATCATTACGCGGTCGCCTCACCGGTGGAGGAGATGGTCAAGCGGTCAGGCCTGCCCGCGCGCACCTTAAAGCGCAGCTTCAAGAAGGCGACCGGGCACACGCCCATCTCGTACGTCCAGCATCTGCGCGTGGAGGAAGCGAAGCGGCGACTGGAGAGAACCGGCGAGCCCATCGACAAGATCAGCTGGGCCGTCGGCTACGAGGATCCGGCCTTCTTCCGCCGCCTATTCAAGCGCATCACCCGCCTCACCCCTGGCACCTACCGGCGCAGGCTCCAGCTCCCTGCCTTCGTCGCGACGACGGGCGAGCTTCCAGCGTAGAGGACGCGGCTGTGCCCGCCGCGGATGGGTCCGCCGCGGGGTGTGAACGGCTTCACACCCCGCGGCAGCCTACGGCAAGTCGTTACGGCATCGTGACGAAGTCGCTCTCGGCGATCGTCCTGTTGCCGTTATCCGCGATCGCCAGAATCTCGATCTTGTACTCGGTGTCCGGCTGCAGGAACTGCGGCGGAACGTTCAGGCTCGTGATCGCGCCTGAGACGATGACGTCGAAGACATCGCCCGTGTCCTCGTTCTCGATGATCACCTCCACCTGCTCAGCACCAGGCGCGTTCCAGGTAACGATGGTGTTGTTCGGGTCCACTTCCTGGCCGTCGGAGGGCGAAAAGGTCGGTGCGGGCAGGAAATCGTGCGACAGTTCGCCGGTACTCCCCAGCCGGTCTCCCTCGACCGTCTTACCCCGGAACTCATACTCGCCGGGCGGGAAGAGGGCCAACACTTCGGCGGGCGATGGCTCGGCGCTTTCGAACCGCAGCTCGGTGATGCCCAGCTCCGAGAGGTTCCCTGCGGTCAAGAACTGAACGATCTTATGGCCATTCGGGTCGGAGACTTTGACCTTCTTCCAACCCTCCGCGTCGAGGAAGATCTGAAGGCCCAGATCGTTGTCGGTCGTGTTGAACTCGAAGAACACCTCCGCGTCGTCGAAGGGGATCACGGCCCCATAGTCATCATCGTCCTCATCTGTGTTAGGCCCAAGCTCGGCCGTCAGATCCTGAGTTTCCGATTCGGCGATCGTCGTCGGTTGCTTGCAGCCGACCAGAAGCGTGAGCACGAGGACAGCGAGCGGCCAGCTCCGTCGTTCGTCAAGTCGCATCGGACCCTCCGAGTTGAGGTGAACCACGGGTGAACCTGGGAGATCGCGGTGTGACAGGCGGGCCCGGAGTCCGAAAGCTCGGTACCCTTAGTCCACCGCTTAAGGAGCCCGCCGCGGGGGTGAAATGTGACAGGCGCCAGCCGGCACGCAGCTGCCGCCGAGGAGGCCGAGCCGGGCCGGCCGGCGTTCAGGCGGGATCGTGCGACAAGGGTAGGATGGCGATGGGCGTCGGCCCGAAGCCGATCTCCGTGTTCGCCATCTGCCCCGAGGCACCGTTGGCCATCGGCACCGCCGAGTTCTGGAAACGGCGCGAGGCCGGAGGCGCCTTTGACCTGATGTACGCGGCGACGAAGTACGAGCTGGCTGAGAACTTCGAGGAGGATACGCGGCCGGACTGGATCAGGATGGTGCTGGTCGACCCACACGGCCAGCGGAGCTGGAAATCCGACTTCTAAGCCGTGCGGCCGTCGATTCACGTCTCCGGCCGTCGAAAACGGCCGCTTCCCGCGCTAACCTCCGCCCTCGCGCTTCAGGGCAGCCATCTGGGCGGCGTCATCCGGCAGGAAGTAGCCGACGACGATGCCCATGGCGCCGTCGGGCAGCCGGCCGCCGGTTCGGTTGTCGTAGGAGGCCGTCACCCGCACCACCTCGTCGGCGTGCAACCGGTGCCCACCCTGCATGAAGAAGGTGACGATCGGCATCGAGAGCAGGCGCCCCGCCGCGTCCGTCTCCGGGGTCAGCACCGCGATCTCTTCGTCTCGACTCGCGCTCTCCAACCTCAGCCCCGTGCCGAAGTCGTGCAGGTGGCCACCCACCCCCAGCAGCAGGCCGGAGAGCGGCATCGTCACCTGCCCCGTCGTCACGTTCACGCCGGGCGCCAGGTCGTAGTCCGACGACCCGCACTCCTGCACGTCGAACCAGACGGGGTAGACGCTCTTGAGCGGGGCCGCCTGGGGAACTGCGCGCGCGTACTCGACCTTCACTTCGAGGTACGTGTCCGGGTAGCTCGTCTCGGTCGGGTTGTGGAACATCGTGCTGACGCGGATCCGATCGCCCTTCCCCACCGGGTACCCCACCCCCGGCACCGCCATCCAGTCGTTCATCTCACCGCCCGCCCCGAAGATGTGCTCCTCCTTGTTGGGGCAGAGGAAATCGGAGCGCTCCGTATTCCAGAACGCCACGTGGTGGAGCAGCCGCCCCGGCACCGTCTGCCCCTGCCCGTCCGTCAAGCGCGGATGGTAAGCGCGCAGCCAGCCGTCGAACGGAATGACGAGCAGACGATCCGGGGGCTGAGCCACCGCGTCATGACTCGAGCGAGCCGGAAGGTCGAGCGGCCCCAGGCGGACGGTCATGACCCCGGCCGCCGTGTCGTCGTCTACCCTGAGCTCGACGCCGTGGGCTATGTGATGGTGTTCGTGCTGTGCGCGCAGCTGACCGGTGAAGACCGACAGGGCGAGGCCCAGCGCCGTAATCAGCGCCGGGGCCCGGTGGCGACGAGGGGTTTGGATCCTTAGGCCGCACGAGGTGGTCCGCCAGTTTCTCTTCGACATCGCGGCTATTCTCTTCTGAGGTTGGGGATGGTGGCCATCGGGAATGCGCCAATATAACTGACCGCGGCAGGGGCTCAAACAAGAGTCGAGATTCAGCGGACACTGGCGGCGCGGACCGTCGGCGTTAGGATACGGCGGGCTTGGAATCCGCGTGATGACGGCGTCCGTTTCGAGCGGCAGGGTCAGGCCGGTCGCCAAACGCCCGCCCCGGTGGACGATCAGCCTACTTCCGATCCCTGAAGCGGAGAGATGCTTCCATGACGCAGAGCCGAATCGGTATCATCGGGCTGGGCGCCTATGTGCCGGAACGCATCATGACCAACGACGAGTGGACTGCGTACGTCGACACGTCGGACGAGTGGATCACGACCCGGACCGGAATCAAACGACGGCGGCTTGCCGCCGACGACGAGACCACCAGCGACCTAGCGGTCGCCGCGGCGACGGTCGCCTTGGCCGACGCCGGGCTCACACCGACCGATATCGACGAGATCATCGTCGCGAGCGACACGCCGGAGGTCTACACCCCCGACACCGCCTCCTTCGTACAACAGCGGCTCGGTGCCCGCGAGGTTCCCGCCTACGATCTCGCCGGTAGCGGCTGCGCCGGATTCGTGCTGGGGCTCGAGATCGCCCGCTCGCGCGTGGGGGATGGCAGCCGCCGGGTCCTGGTGATCGGCGTCGAGCTCCTGACACGGCTGATGAGCTGGCATGACCGCAACACGTGCGTGCTGTTCGGTGACGCGGCCGGGGCTGCCGTGGTCGGCCGGGGCAATGAACCAGCCGAGATCCTCGCCGCGACGGCCGGCACCGATGGCAGTCGCGGGGACATCCTCATGGCCGAGGTCGGTGGCACCCGCTCGCCGTTCACCATCGAGCGGGCGGAGTTAGGGCTGCACCAGTGGATCGTCATGAAAGGGCGCGAGGTCTTCAAGGAGGCGACGAGTCGCATGTCCGCGGCCGCGAACGAGGTGCTGACCCAGGCCGGCGTCGACGTCGGCGAGGTCGCCCTCGTCGTACCTCATCAGGCCAACCTGCGGATCATCCAGGCGACGGGCAAAGCGCTGGGCGTGCCGGAGGAGAAGGTCTTTGTCAACGTCCAGGAATACGGTAACACCGGCTCGGCCTCGGTACCGCTCGCGCTCTGGGAGGCGCGCCAACAGGGGCGAATCCGCCCGGGCGATCTGGTGCTGCTCACCGCCTTCGGGGCCGGCTTCCACTGGGCGGCGATGCTCTTGCGGTTCTAGCCGCAGCGTCCAAACGCTGCGCAGGCTGCCCGGACGTCTCCCAGCCTCCGTCCGCGTCGCCGGCGCATCCTACATCCCCCAGAGATCGCTCGTATTGACGGGCGCGCCCTGAAGCTTCAGGTAGTAGAAGAGCTGCGCCTTGTGCTGCTTCAGATGCTCCACCATCTGCAGCAGGCGATGGCCCAGCGGCATCTCGGTCGGGTCCCAGGGCGCGGTCGTCGGCCTCCCGAGATCCTCCGCCGTGAGCGTCGCCAGCATGGCCAGGGCGGTTCTCTTGTCTTCGCCCAACGCCTGCCTGGCTTCCGCCACCGCGCCGACCGCCGGCATCGCTTCGGCGGGTGGCAACATCTCCTCCGGCGACAGTTCGCTGAGATCCGTCCCGTCCGGCAGCCTCCAGTCACCGGTGACGAATGGGCGGAAAGCGCCGCCGCAAGCCTCGGTGATGTGCTTCAGCAACTGGCCGGTGGTCATCCAGTTGCTGCCGCTGGACGGCTTCCAGTCCAGCGCGTCGTCGCCCACCCGGTCGAACAGCTTCTCGGTCGCCCGGTAGGCCGTCTCGATCTCTCTCTCCAGCAGAGTCGTCCAGTCCATGAGGCTCCACTCCTCTAAGTCGATTTGCTCAACACGTTGCCGCCCGTCCGCCCGTGCCGCCGGCTTGCGGTTTGGTCACTGCTCCCGGCGCGGGCAGTACTCCGGCGGCTGCGGACCGCCACAACGCGCCTGAATCAGGCGGCGGATGATCCCGTAATACTCCTCCCACGGGGTTTGGCGCCGCGGCGGGACGGCGGTCTTGTGGGCGATCACCATGTCCAGGGCCGGGAGGACGGTGATGTACTGGCCGAACGCGCCGCGTGCCGAGTATCCGCCCTGCAGCGGCGGGTAGACGTCCTGGCCGTCCCACACCCACCACATATAGCCGTACCCGAATCCACGGTAGCGACGGTAAGGCGGGTTCATCTCCTCGAGCGGCGTCACCACACTGACGATGCGCCGCGCCCACCACACGGGAATGACCTGTCTACCCTTCCAACGTCCCTCGCGAAGCATCAGGTAGCCGACGCGAGCCATGTCCCGGGTGGAGAGCCACATGTGATAGGCCGGATACTGGGAGCGTTCCAAGTTGCCCGACTTCCGCTGCCGCTCGGGGTCGAAATCCTGCATCCCGATCGGCTCGGCCAGATCGGTCTGCAACGCATCATAGATGTCCCGGCCGGTCAACTTCTCGAATACGGCTCCGGCGGCGTTGAAGTCCCAGTTGTTGTAGAGCATGTGCTGACCCGGCCGCTGCGACCCTCGCTCCGGGGCATCCGCGGTGTTGTCGCCGGAGTTGGATGCCGGGTGGTAGACGCCGGAGCGAGCGGTGATCAGATGGTCGATATTAGCCTGGCGCTCGATCGGCATCAGCCCACCGATGTCGTCCATCTCCAGGGCCGCCAACGTCCGGTTGAGGTCGATCGTACCGTCGGCCACGTAGTTCCCGTAGAGCATCGAGAGGATGCTCTTCCGCACCGAGGCCAGGTAGCTCAGCTCCTCGAGATCGCCGTGCTGGAGCAGTACGCGCCCTCCCACGACGACGACCAACCCGGTCGTCTCCAACGCGTCCGCGTACTTGCGCACCTTCTCCAACCCCTCGCTCGCGTAGCCGGCCTCCTCGGGCTCGGCGATCATCTCCCACTCGGCGCCGGGGTAGACGTAGGAGGTCGCCTGCCCCAGAAGTCGCTCGGGTGACCCAAGGACCAGGAGAAGGCCCCAGGACAGGAGGAGACCGACAGGTCCGAGGCTTCCGGCCCTGGGGCACCTCGGTGCGCGTCTCCGGGCCGAGCTCCCGCGCCTCTTATTCGTGGCTGCTCCGGTGTCGCGGTCGTGACGCTCCATACTTGCCTCCATCCGTCTTCGTGAACTCAGCGAAAAACGTCGAGCGCTGCTGCGTTGCGGCTCGCGCCTGGAGCGACGCGACGCGGCGGGAGCGCACCCGTGCCGCTGGTGGGATGCCGGACGTACGCCCGGCGCATCACCTAACTGCGCGTTGGACAGTGGGGTCGCGATCGCCCTGGGCGTTCAGACCGAGCGACGGCGCCCGAGCGTCATTCGGACCGAGTCACCCACACGTGCAGGATATAGCCGCCCGGGTACTGAGCGGTCTGCGGATCGTCGGGCACGAAGCGATGGCTGACCTCGGTCAAAACCTGCACGGGACCGGCCCCGGTTCGCACGCTCACCGCCTGACCGATCGCGAGGGTGGCGACGCGCTCCCCGCGGACCCGGGCCTGCAAGGGAACCTCGGTGTAGCCGGCCGCGGTGTCTTGCGGCGCCACCGACGCCTGGGCGAGGGCGAGGCCGCCGGGCAGTTCGACCTGCAAAGGTCGCGGCGAGGACCGCCAGATCTGCGCCAGCACGAGACCGGCGTCGTCGCTCACGACCACGCGGCGGTCGGCGCCCTCGGGACGGCTGCGCTCGACCACATCGAGGCGGCCGGGACGGCTTTCAGCTCGCAGCGACGGTAAGCCACGCGGGGTCCGATAGAGGATCTGCAGCGCCGCGCCTTGTGCCGGCCGGAAATCGATGACGCTGTCACCCACGGTCAGCTCCCCCGACGCGCGCAGCGTGCCGGAAAACGGGCGCCCGTCCTGCAGCAGCAACAGCGCCGCCTGCTCGCCGGCCGGCAGCCGCGGAGCGACCTGCTCCCCGGGCTTTGTCGTGACCGTGACCGGTCTGTTGAGCGGCGGAGGCTCGAGGTTCTCCAGCAACGGGTGCTGCGGTTGGTCCGCGGGTGGCTGCGGCTCTACCTGGCAAGCGATCATCGTCAGCGCCAGTGCGGCGAGTATAGCCAGCGTTCGCATGAGGAGCTCCTAGTTGTTGTTCCAGCGCGAGCCCGGCGCGTCGAAGTCGAGCAACAGGTTGCCCCACTGGTCAAAGTCGTCATGGACGTCGGTGTTGTCTCCGTCAGCGCTCGCATCCATCTGGCCGACGGTGATGGCGCCATCGCCGTTCATGTCGAGCGGCGCGTTGTCACAGATCCCGATGTTCTCGTTGACGTTGGTCTCGTTGATCCGAGCGAACGCGCCCTGGCTGAACGTGTGGATTGCCTCCGATGTGAAGTCGCAGTCGATCGAAACGCCCGGGAACTGATAGCGATAGCTCATCGTCGTCGGAAAGTTCGGTTTCCGGGTCTCGTTCCACTGCGCCGGCGTGTTGTTCACATCGCCGTGCGTCAGGCCGAGATTGTGGCCGAACTCGTGCACAAAAGTGCCGACCTGCGCCACCGCCTGCGCCCAGACCGCGAAGTTGACAAAGGTGATCATGAAGTCGTTACCGTAAACCTCGCCGCGACCCGAGCTGCCGTTCGGGCGCGCGCGTCCGAATATGGCGTAATGGAAGACGTTCAGGCGGTCGTTGTCGAAGTTATTGGTCTTGTAGGTGAAAAAGTCCGTGTAGCCCGCCGCCGTGCTCGGACCGAAGTCCATCGTCGTGTGGTCCGCCAGCGTGTCGCCACCGCCGGTGAGCGCGCCGCCCTGACCGCGGTCGAGGATCAGGTTGACGCCTCGCGACCCATTGGGGTTGAGGACCGGCGCGAACTGGAAGACGGTATCGATGGTGCCCCAGATCGTCGCGTTCGGTGTGGCGGCCGCGATCCAGTCCACCTCCACCAGAACATCCTTACGCCACTTGTCCGTTCCCATCGCCGGCAGGTTCACCGTGTCGCCGGACGGGGCCACATAGCCGCCTGTCTCCCACGAATCGAGCAGGCCGTCGCCATCGCTGTCCAGCGAAGCGACGGCGCCGGGAAGCATGTAGGTAGCGGTATCGGCCAGCCCGTCGTGGTTCGTGACGACCACGGTGAGCGTCGAGCCCAAGGCCACGCTGTCCACCACGCTCAGCATCTGCGTGTAGTGGTAGATCGGGTAACCGTAGGTGGCCGGCGTGTGCGTCAGCAGATAATCGATCGGCAGCGCGCCCCAGCGCACCGAAGTGACGGTCGTCCCGTTCACCGCGACCGTGGCGTCGGTGTCCAGGTTCGCCGCGACCACGGTGAGCAGCACGTTCACCGGAGCGGTTCCAGAGATGCCGAACACACCGATGTCCTCGATCCGCGGCGCCGGAAAGGCGCCGGACGGCGCCAGCACCGTGACGTTCTGCGAGGCCGATGTGCCGTTGCTGTTCCTTAGCGCCACCGGGTGAACGCCCGGAGCGGCCGTATCGGGAATCTGGAAGTAGGCGGTCCCGAAGAGCCCGTTGTAGATCTCGGTCTCGGTGGGCAGCCCCACGTCCCACACCACGCTGGCGAACAGCGTGGTGCCGTCCACCGCCAGAAGCTGCCGCGGGTAACCCTGGCCCGGCGCGATCGCGTTGAGCGTCGGTGGTTGGGTACAGCCGGTGCCGAGCAGATGGGCTGCGACGAAGAGCGCCAGGCCCGCCAATGCCAACAGCTTGCCACGCATCGCTCCCCCTGAGTTGCGGTGAATCTGCGGGCCGGCGCCCGACTCTGGAGATGTCGGAGCACCGCATGAACCGCAGGACTGGCATCGCAGTTCATGTCTAATCCGTGATACGCGAGGGCGCAAGCGGATGAGGAGGGTCTCGCTAGACCGTGGACAGCCGGCTAGACCGGCAGACGGTAGAGCGTGGGCGGTAGGAGCCGGGTAGAGCTATGGACGGCTAACAGGAGGGTTAGGCGGGTGAACCACAGACAGTGGGTGGACCCTACGGTCTACGGTCTACCGTGTACCGCCCATCGACACCCTGGCGCCGAAGCGAAAGGCACGATCCAACGGATCGGTCTCGAGCAGCAGCCAACGCTCCGGTCCGGGGTTTTGCCGGTGGAACGAGCGCACGACCAGGCGAGCGCTGAAGATCCCGACCGCGGCCCCGAGCGTGACGTCGCTGGCCCAGTGCGCGTCGTCGTGCAGCCTGGACCAGGCTACGAGACCCGCGATCGGATAGGCGAGCCAGGGCGTCACTCCCCCCAGTTCCTCCGAGAGCACCGTGGCCACGGCAAAAGCCGTCGTCGCGTGGTTCGAGGGGTAGGAGCGCCGATCGGCTTCTCCCCATCCGCCGAGGAGCCTCCAGGCGTGCGGATCGTGGTGAAACAGGTCGGTGCCTTCGTCCACGGTGAGGGCCGCGTTGGGCCGCGATCGCCCGCTCAGACCTTTCAAGCCGCCGGTGACAGTGTTCGATAATGCGATCGAAAGGAAGGCGTGCAGCCCCAGGTCGGCTACCCGGTTCGCCCCGAAGACCTTCCCCACGACAAACGCTCCGGCCGAGCCCTGCAACCAGTAGGACGAGCCGCCGATCGGTTCGACGGTCCGGGCCAGGGCGTCCGCCGCCGCACCGTCCATTTCACGTACCTCGCGGCGCAGATCGCCATCGAAGGGGATGAGCGCGGCATGCAGCGCCACCAGGCCGGCGAGCAAGACGGCGTCGCGCGTGCCGAAGATCGGTGCGGGCTCACCCCACATCGCCTGCGTTTGCACGGCCGACGCCGCGGGCGCGAGCGTGGCCAGCAGCAGTGCCGAGACGACGAGTGCGCGAAACGACGCGCAACCGTCCTGGCTGCGGAATGCCATCTGCGGGCTTCCGAACACTTGTTCTCCCCTTGGGTACTGGGCACTGCGAGTTCGGGGGATTGAACTCGAGCGGGGTGATCAGCCAAGGCGGTCGATTGGGATCGGCTGTCCCTGGGAGACAGGGCAAGCGCTATGCCTCGCCGATACGGGCAAAGGCCAACCTTGCAAGCCTAGCCGTGGCAACGCAGAACGCGGACGAACCATGAACGGCTCGCGGTGGTCAATCGCCGGCGGACCTTGCATTATGCAGCGAATCTCGCCTGTTTTGAGCGCTGCGCGATCTAATGTTTGCGCGCCGTATCAGTCCGATTCCGCCGGGTGGGGAGTTGCGTTTGATGGGCAAGCCAACGGTTCGTCCGACTTGATCTACCGCCGGTTGTCCGGGTGGGGGCGCGTGGGTATGGCGCTGCTCGCCGTGCACACGGTGCTTCTCTTCCTCCCGCCCATCCCTCCGATCGTCAAAGGACCTCTGGTCAACTGGGTGGCCGGGTACGTCGTGGTCTTCCTGTTCCTGGTGGAATTCGCGCGGCACCGCGCCTCGCTGGTCGCCTACTGGGCGGCCGCCTCAGCGCGGCGTCGACGAGCGATCGCCTTCGGCCTGGCGCTCGGTGTGCTGGCGGTCGGGCTGCCGGTGCGGGGGCTGGTGCCGAAGATCTACCTGTCTTTGTCGGCGGAGTACGGGCTGGTGGAGCCGGCCAACCTTTTCGTCTATCTGGCCACGGCCATCGTCCTTTTCGCGCACGGCCGAGAGATGCAGGTGCCCGAGAAGAAGCACTGGCAGTTTCTGGCGGGTCTCTACTTTCTGATGGGGCTGGAGGAGATCGACTACTTCGGCATCTTCGGTTTCATGTTCGGCCGGATCGAGGGCATCTACGCGGGCTCGCTACACGACCTGATTCGGTTGATCGGTT
>CAYGAJ010000014.1:0-25017 GCA_964347815.1 uncultured Gemmatimonadota bacterium
GGATCGCCGTCGACATCATACCGACGGCTTGCCCGGCGATGATGTTGGTGGCGGCGCCGGTCTGCGACGCTTCGGCGATCTTGCGGATGGGCCGCGCCGCCGTGTAGTACTCGGTGGACAGCCCGATGAAGATACCGACGAGCGAGCCGCCGAGCATCGCCCAGAACGGACCGAACTTTCCGTACTGAATCGTGTCCGCGAAGATGTCGAGCTGGCTGGTCACCCACCACGCCACGGCCCAGAAGATCCCCGCGGCGATGAAGGTGCTGTAGCGCAGCGCCGCGGCCGGGTTCAGCCGTTCCATCAGCTTCATCGAGAAGATCCCCGCAAAGCTCGCCAGCAGCCCGAACATCACATAGAGGATCGGTAGCGAGACCGCCGCCAGGCGCTGGCCCGACATGATCTCGGCCGAGGTGGCTCCGATCGCGATCGTCGCGATCACCGAGCCGACGTACGACTCGAAGATGTCCGCACCCATCCCGGCGACATCCCCCACATTGTCGCCGACGTTGTCGGCGATGGTCGCCGGGTTACGGGGGTCGTCCTCGGGAATTCCCGCCTCCACCTTACCGACCAGATCGGCGCCGACGTCCGCGGCCTTCGTGTAGATGCCGCCGCCCACGCGCGCGAACAGCGCGATCGAGCTGGCACCCATCGCGAACCCCGCGACGATCTCGCTGAAGGTTTTGAACGCCGAGTCTCCCGCCAGCGTGCTGGCGTAGACGAGCATTAGCGCGCCGATGCCCAGCAGACCGAGGCTCGCGACGGAGAGCCCCATCACGGCGCCTCCGTTGAACGCGATGCGCAGCGCCTTCCCCTGCCCATCCGATCGCGCCGCCTCGGAGGTGCGCACGTTGGCGATCGTGGCAGCGTTCATCCCGAAGAACCCCGCCAGCAGCGAGCAAAGCGCGCCACCGACATAAGCCAGTGACGTGGGCAACGAGCTCAGGGCCAGGTAGAGCAGTACCGCCACGACCGCGATGAATGGGATGAGCACCGAGTATTCACGCCTGAGAAACGCGCGGGCTCCGAGCTGGATCTGACGGGCCAGCTCGCCCATCAGCTCCGTGCCGATCGGTTGGCGCTTCAGGTAGATATAGATAAACAGGGCAACCAGCAGGCCGAGCACCCCGGAGGGTGCCGCAAAGTTCACCGCGAGATCCGTCACTGCCCCTCCTGTATTCTCAAGGCTCTGTTTTCAGAGACTCCGATCCTCTAGACTTCGGAAATCGGCGGCGTGTTGTACCGATTCATCGCCGTGTCGATACCATCCCGCGCCCAGACTTCCACCCCCTCGACCAGGCGCGGCAGCACCGCGAGCACGGCGTCTTCATCTCTCGCGTCGTCGAACTCGGAGAGCACCCAATCGGACAGATCGACCCCGGGCGGAGCCGCGCCGACGCCGATGCGGAGCCGCGCGTATTCCCGTGTACCCAGGGCGTCTTCCACCGACTGCAGACCGTTGTGGCTGCCCGCCGACCCGCGGGCACGGAAGCGGGGTCTCCCCGGCTCCAGCGCGGCGTCGTCCACGACCACTAGCAAGTCGCGCGCCGTGTCGAGGGCGGCGGACTCGACGAGCCGCCGCACCGCGATGCCGCTGCGGTTCATGTACAGAGTAGGCTTGATCAGCCACACTTCACCCACCCCGGACAGCTCGGCCACCGACCGGAGCCAGAGATCCTCATCTTGAAACGGGGTGGCGGACCAGCGGCGCTTGAGAAGATCGACCAGCCACCAGCCAACGTTGTGGCGCGTGGCATCGTACCGGGCTCCCGGATTGCCCAGTCCGACGACGGCCTTCAGGGCTAATCCTCCTCTTCTTCCTCCTCCTCCACCGCTTTCTGGCGGCCGACCAACTCGGGCTCGGGCGCCTCTTCGGCCTCGACCTCGGCCGCGACCTCCGGCTCCTCGACCTTGTGAACGGTGGGCGGCACGACCGCGGCGATCGTGGCGTGCGCGTCTTCGAGGATCTCGACGCCTTCCGCAACTCGCAGGTCGGCGACGGTGATACTGTCACCGATGCCGAGGCTCGATATGTCGCACTCGAGGACCTCGGGGATCTGCGAGGGGAGACAGCGGATCTCCACCTCGTGACGCGCATACTCCATGATGCCGCCTTCCTTCACACCCGGCGCAACACCGACCAGGCGGATCGGCACCTCGAGCTTCACTTTCTCGCCCTTGTGGACAGCGAGAAAATCGATGTGCAGCACTTCCGCCCGATACGGGTGGATTTGGACCTCACGGATCAGCACGCTCGACGGCTCGCCACCGTCGACCTTGAGATCGATCAACGTGCTCTCGTAGGCAATCGACGTCAGCAACTTCTCGAGCCGCTTCGACTCGATCTTGCAGAGGCGCGTCTCCTCGTCATGGCCGTAGATGACCCCGGGGACGAAGCCCTCGCGGCGAAGCGACCGCGCCGCCCCTTTTCCTGTCTCGCTCCGCTGCTGCGCTTCGAGCGTTATCTTTGGACTCATTCCGTCATACCCTTACGTCTATCGGTGATCGAGTAATCGTATTAGTCGAACAGACTGCTCACGCTCTCATTGTCGTGGATGTAGCGGATGGCGCGAGCGAGGAGACCCGCGACGGGAAGCACGCGCAGAGCCGGCCACTGCTTACCCTCGGCCAGGTTGATCGTGTCGGCCAGCGCCACTTCCTTGACCGGCAGCTCGGCCAGCCGGCTAACCGCCGGACCGCTGAGTAGGGCATGGGTGGCGCAGATGTATAACTCCTGCGCCCCATGTGCCTTCAGAGCGTGCACCGCTTCTACCATCGTGCCACCCGTATCGATCATGTCGTCGGGGATCAGACAGTTGCGGCCCTCAACGTCTCCGACCACGGCAGCGGCTTCCGCCACGTTGTGCGACGGCCTTCGCTTGTCGATCATCGCGATTTCGCCGCCCAGACGCCGCGCATAGCCCCGTGCCATCTTCGCCGCGCCCACATCGCTGGCCACCACGGTCAGCGGCTCGAGCTTGAGCTTGCGATAGTGCTCGACGAACACCGGCATGGCGTACAGGTGGTCGACCGGAATGTCGAAGAACGCCTGCAGCTGATGCTGGTGGAAATCGACCGACAGCACCCGATCGGCTCCCGCCGTCGTGATCAGATTGGCGAGCAGCTTGGCCCCGATCGCGACGCGAGGCTGGTCCTTACGGTCCTGCCGGGCGTAGCCGAAATACGGGATCACCGCCGTCACGCGAGCGGCCGACGCCCGGCTCGCCGCGTCGATCAACAACAGCAGCTCGATGATGTTGTCGCCCGGCGGCACCGTCGGCTGGACGATGAACACGTCCCGGCCGCGCACGTTCTCATCGATGCGTACGAAGATCTCGCCGTCCGAGAAACGTTTGATGGTCACATCGCACAGCGTTCCACCCAGCCGCTCCGCGATGCGCTCGGCGAGCGGTCGGTTTGCCGTACCCGAGAGAAGCATCATCTCCCGGCTTTTGGGATCGATGGCAGAAGTGTCGGTCAAGCTCCTAAAACCCATGTATTTAAAGGCTCCGCAAGTTATCCCGGCCTAATCTGAGCGTCAACTGCACGGCGGCCCCGGCGGCCGGCCCGGGCCGGTTCCACGGCCCGCTCGAATCCGAGCACACTCGATTCGCGGGGCCGCCTTGTCCGGAACGACCGCGCCCTCCAGATTTCCGGGCCGATGTGGCCATCAATTGCGGTATTCATAGTCGGCCTGGTCGCAGTCTATCTGGGCGCCGACGTGCTGATCCGAGGGGCGTCTCGGTTGGCGCGCAGCCTCGGTGTCAATGCGATGGTCATCGGGCTCACCGTGGTCGCCATGGGCACCTCGATGCCCGAGATGCTCATCGGTGTCGTCGCTTCGGTGCGCGAGAGCGGTGACATCGCGATCGGCAACGTCGTCGGCTCCAACATCGCCAACATCGCGCTGATCCTCGGCATCGCGGCTCTCATCCGCCCGATTCGCGTCCAGATGCGCCTGCTGGTCCGCGAGGTGCCGATCATGATCTTCGTCACCCTCGCCTTCTACATCTTCGCCCTCGACCTCAAGCTGACCCGTTGGGACGGGGTGTTTCTTGCTGTGGGGTTTCTCGCCTACACCCTCTACCTGGTCGAAGGCGCCCGCCGCGAGTCGCCCGCGGTCGAGGTCGGTTATCAGAGGTTCGTTCCGGCCGGCGGCACGCTCGCCGGGCACGTCGCCCTCACGATCGTCGGCCTCGGCGTTCTACTCGCCGGCGCCCACATGGTGGTGAACGGCGCCGAGGTCACCGCTCGCGCCCTCCACATCTCCGAGCTCGCCATTGGGCTGACCGTTGTGGCCTTGGGCACATCCCTGCCCGAGCTGGCCACAGCCATCGCCGCCTCGGTTCAGGACGAAGGTGACATCCTGGTGGGGAACGTGGTGGGGTCCAACATCTTCAACCTGCTGGCCGTGCTCGGCGGCGCCTCCCTGACCCGGCCACTCGACGTCTCGCCCTCCGTGATCCGGGTCGAGGCGCCGGTCATGCTGGCCCTCAGCATCCTGGTCCTGCCGTTCGTCTGGACCACTTTGCGGGTGACGCGCTGGGAGGGCGCGGTCTTCGTCGTCGCTTACGCGGCGTTCTTCGTTCTCCTCGCCCTCCCTTCCTGAGACGCCGGGCGGCCTCTCCGCCGTCGGCTAGTGGCCGTGCTCGTGACCGTGCTCGCCTGAGGTCGCGCCCATTCCCATGGCCCGTTGCATTGCAGTCTGACGGGTCTCCTCGAGGTTGGCCAGGTAATCCGGATCCTTCGGATCGAGGCTCGGCCACTCGGCACCGCGAGCCGGCTTGAACACGCCACCGAGTACGCCCATACCGCCACCTTTCAGCAGGCCACCCGTCGGGTTGTCATAAACCACCGTAAGCCGGTAGGTGTGGTCGGGCCGCAGCGCGATGCCGCCCTTCCACCAGAACTTGCCCAGCGGCACCCCCACCACCCGTCCGGCCTCGTTCAGCTCCGGACCCGTCTGCCACAACACCTTGCCTTCCGTCACATCTTCGAAACTAAGCGAGGTCGCGTGATCGTGCATGTGACCGCTTGCGGCCAGCAAGCGACCTGCGACGGCCGGGCTGCCCTCCCAGTAGCGCTCGCTGCGACCGGGCGGAAGATCGAAGTCCTTCTCACCGACGTGACCCATCACATCGATATAGACGGGGTAGACCGTCAGGGGGAAGATCCAGCCCTCGCGCCGGTACTTGAGCGTCACCTTCAAACGCGCTCCCGGATACGACGTCTCCGTCGGATTGTGGAACATCGCGCTCACCATCAGACGCTGCCCTCGCTCGAGCGGAACACCCAACACTTTGGGCATGGACGCCGGCTGCGTCTCGCTGCCCGCGGCAAAGAGCCGCCGCGCCACCGGGCTGAACAGCTCGCGATGGTCGGGATCGATCAGGTTGACGTGGTGCAGCACCGCGTTCGTCATCGGCTCGCCCTGCGCGTCGACCATTTGTACATCGAATCCGTACAGGTAGGCGTCGATGGGAACGACCCCGGTCGAGAGCGGCGGCTGGGCGATCGCGTGATGGCCGGCGCGGGCCGGCAAGTCGAGCGGCCCCACCATGAAGATCAACTCTTCGTTCTCGGCATCGTCGATCACCTCCAGCCACTCACCCGACTCCTGGGCGGCGGCCGGAGCGGCGCTGCCGACGATCATGACGAACGCCAGCGCTCGTGCTACCGGTGTAAACAAACGCATCTTCTCCTCGCCTGGCTCCACAGCTGTTCGTACCGCGAATCTCGTCGAACGGCGGCGGCCGAACTCCCTCGACGGACACCTAACTACTCGCCACGGGCACCCCTCACCGGGCACCAAGGAGCGGCGATCGTCACCGCTCGCGGCCACCACCTCTCATTTTTCCGGGAGAAGCTATCGTTTCAGCCAGCGTTGGCAATCCTTCCACCCCTACCGGACCAGGCGCTCCCCACCCGGCTACTCGACAGCCCGGCCTCGGTCAAGGCGAGCACGACGATCGGTAATTTTGATCCACCATCCGGCCGCACTAGCAGCGGTCGCGAGAGACGTAAGTCGTTGTTTCTCGTAGAGTTGTGGCCACAACGCCGGTACGGCACGATCCCTGCCCTGCAGAGGGTCGGGGTAGGTGTGGCTGGGAGGCCTGAGGCAGGCGGGCGCGGTGAGCCCAGAGCCTGTCAGGCTCTTCGAGTCAGGCTGAGGTTGGCCCGGGTGGATTCGAACCACCATTTCTGGATCCAAAGTCCAGCGTCCTGCCGTTAGACGACGGGCCAAACGCGGCGAGTTCCAAGCCGCAATCTCAACGGTGTCGCCGCTCCGGGCAAGCCCGGGCACCTTCGCCGCCGGATCGCGGCCCGACCGATCGGGCGAGCGAACAAAGTGGGTCTTCGAGGGTAAGGAACGACGTCCCCGCCTGCTGTCTTCCCTGAATCCCCCCTCACAGCCCCTGGAATCACCGACCTCGACTGGAACCGCGAGCCGGAACGGGCGCGTTCCAAGAACCGGTGACACGTTCTGCACAATGGGAGGCTGAGCAGTGAAACGCATGACCTGGCTGATGGCAATTGCCGCATCGGTCGCCCTGGGGCACACCGCCGCAGGTCCCGACTGGACGGCCCACGGCCAGTTCAGGCATCTGGTGCTCGCGCCTGCCGTCGCCGACAACCTGGCGCTGCTGTTCGATCAGTTCGAGACCGAGCTTGTCCTTTGTCTCGAAGGTGAACGTCGGGGCGCCGACCTTTACATCAGCGACTTCCGGATGCCCCACATCCTCGTGTCCGAGACGGGCCGGGTGCAGGCGTCGAGCTGCAGAGGCAGCTCGAAGGTCGTGGGAACCTGGCACAACCATCCGTCGCCGCGCCTGGGGCTGGTCAGCGCGAACCCGGAGGCTCAAAGCCGCAACTGTTACCTGTCCCGCACCGACATCAACGATTTCCGCAGGCGGGCCAACGCGGAGGTCACCGTCGTCTCCTGTGCGCCTCACACCTACGCCTACTGGCGACGCCGCGACCTCGACGCAGCCGAGGCGGACGTGGCCCTGCTACCTCCGCCGGCAGGACAGCTCGTTCGCTCCGAGATCGGCGACCCGCGTTGGGCCAGCGACCTCACACAGGCCCGCGGGCAGTAACCAGCCGGGCGCCGATCTTCTCCGCATTCAGCTTCTCCACCGCCGCATCCCGTCTCCGCCGAGTATCGTAGACCGCAAATAACGCAGAGCCGCTGCCCGAGAGCATCGCCAGCAGGGGCCGACTCTCCTCCAGCCGGGCCCGCAGCGCTCCCAGGTCCGGATGCTCGGCGAAGATCACCGGCTCGAAGTCGTTATCTGCCAGCGCACTCAACCCGGACCAGCTCGAGAGCGCCGAGCCCTGGGTCAGAAACGGGCCGGCCGCCCGTGCGAGCTCCCGCTCCGCGTGCTCGTCCCAGAGCGCGTAGGCCGTCTGAGTGGACACGTGCAGCCCGGTCAAAAGAAGAAGCATCGGACGAGTCCGAACCGGCGCCAACGAGAGGAGTCGGTCCCCGCGACCCCAGGCCAGCGCCATCGGTGTGTCGGCAAGGAAGAACGGGACGTCGGCGCCGAGTTCGCCGCCCAGCTCGGCCACCTCCTCGGGCGGCGGTCGGCGTGGGAGTCGCTGGGCCAGCAAACGTAAGACCGCCGCCGCGTCGCCGGAGCCGCCACCCAGTCCAGACCCGGCGGGAATGTGCTTTTCCAGCTCGATCTCGACCCCCTCCGAGACCCCAGCTCGCTCGAGCAGGAGCGCGGCGGCTCGAGCGGCGAGGTTCTGGGACCCCTCGGGTGCCGGCTCGGGGCCGCTAACGCGCAATGCGACGCCCGGGTCGCGGCGGAGCCTCAGTCGAACGCGATCGGCGAGGTCGATGCGACAGAAGATCGTCTCGAGAGGGTGGTAGCCGTCGAGCCCCCGCGGAAAGATCCGCAAGCGGAGGTTGACCTTCGCCCGGGCTCGCGTCTCCAGCCAGGGCTCGCCGGTCACCTCGCCACCTGCCGGTTGTCGCTCACCGCTTTCGCCCCACCATCGCACGCGAGACTCACGCGCTCTCCTCGACGATCTCTTCGCTGTGCCGGACCTCGCCCCAGCTCAACCCCAGGCGACCCAGGTAATAAAGGCCGATCAGCGTCACCGGGGCGAACGATCCGATGTGGAAGGCGATAGCAAAGCTGATCGCCTGGTCCGACGGGACGCCGAAGGGACTCAACCCCAACCGCACGCTCGCCTCAAAGGCCCCGAAGAAGCCGGGCGAGGACGGGACGGACACGATGAACGCGTTGACCGCCTGCAAGAAGACAGACCCCAGGTATCCCGGCTCGGTGATGCCGAACGCCAGCAGGCCGACGTAAAGGGCGAGCGCACCCCAGCACCAGTGTACGACGGACCAGGCGAAGCCGACCCCCACTAACCGCGGCCTTCGCATCGCACCCAGCCCTTCGATGAACGATTCCATGATCTCGGAGATCTTGTCGGCGACTCGGCGCGGCAGCAGGCGCCCCAGAGTGGCCCGGAAGACGCGCCCGGCCAGATCGGGTCGGAAGATCAGCAGCAGCAGCGCCAAGCCACCGCCGCCGAGGATGAAGAACACGCCGAGCACCTTGCTGGCGAGCTGATCACCGAAGCCAGGCGCGATCCGAAAGCCGGGAATGAACAGCGGGACGGCCAGGAACGCGGCCAGCGTCAGGGCATCGAACAGACGCTCCACCACGAGCGACCCGAACGAGGCGCTGACGCTGATCGGTTGGCTCCGGCTCAGCGCATAGGCGCGCACGAACTCGCCGACGCGAGCCGGAAGCAGGTTGTTGGCCATGAAACCGATGCAGGTACTGGCGAAACGCGGGCGGAACTCCGAGCGGGCCAGGGCGGGCTCGAGAAACACCTTCCAGCGGATGGCTCGGATCACGAAGGCCACCGTCTGGATCGTGATGCTCAAGAGGAGCAGCCAGACGTTCGCGTCCTGAATGTGTCCCCAGACCGCGGCGGGCGACACATCGTGGAGCGCCCAATAGAGAAGGAGCAGGCTGACGGTCAGGCCAAGAACCGTCTGCCAGCCCCGGGTCATCGGCTCGCGCCCGCCTTGGTGAGGGCGTGCTCGACGAGGCTTAGCGCCTCTTCCAGCAGCTGCCGCGCGCGGCCGAAGTCGGGCTGTCCGCCACGCAACATGCCTTCGACCTCTCCGGACAGCCGCCGTGCCCGGGCGAGGGCGTCGACCGGCTCATAGGTCAGGGACTCGATATCGACCACGGTCCGTGACGGATGGGTCGCAGCCTCCAGCGACGCCTCGGCGCGCGTCAGCGCCCGGTGCCGAGCATCCTCGCCGCTGGCATCGATGTACTCACGCAAGGCGGACACCGTGTTGGCCAGCTCGCTGGCGATGCTCTGCAGACGCCACGGTGGGCCGTCCGCCGCCGCCTTGACCGCCGCCCCGGCACGGCGCGCGACCCGGCCCATCGCACCGTGCTCGAAGGCCACCGCCCGTTCCCGTAGCTGACGAAACGTCACGGCGAGGCGCTCGCCGATCCTGGCGGGCGCGGACGGGTCCACAGCCAGCTCGGCCCGAAGCCGGTCGATGGTGTCGAGGCTGCCCGTCGCTTCCAGAGCGAAAAAAGCATCCCACGAGCCGGCCCCCTGATCGGCCATGGGACACTCGATCAGGTGCGGGCCCACTTCGTCGAACAGCTCGCTGACCCAGATGATCTCTCGCTGCGCCGCCGTCTCGAGCACGCGCTCCTTCAGATCTTCGATCTCCTCACCGGCCGCAGCAACCTCCTCCGGCTCTCCACCTCGGATCAGCTCCGTCGCCACGTCCTCCAGCGCCTGCTGGGCGCGGCGGAAAAGCGCCAGGTGACCCGGGCCCACCGTGGCCGCGGTGTCGGCGATCCGAAGGATGACCTCCTCCACGGCACCCAGTGCCGTGCCGACACCGGGCAGATCGTCGACGCCTTCGATCCCCCGCAGCGGCCGGATCTTTCGCAGCAGCCTCTTGAGCGGCTCGCGGTTTCGGGGGTCCCGCTCGAGCACGCCCAGGGCGTCACCGATCTCGGAGGCGAGGCCGCGAAGCTCCGTCCCTAGGTACCGACGGAAGCGCTGGTCATCTCGGGCCGGCGGCGGCGCCAGCGGCGGCGCTTCGCCGAGCCGCCGCGAGATCGCCTCGACGCGAGCGGCCACATCCGCCGGCGGGTCTTCCACCGACTCGACGAGCTGGCGGATCTCGCCCAGCGCCCATCGCAAGCTCTCACCCAACTCGGGGCTCCAGTGGCGGCGGCCGGCCGTCAGGTCCTGGGCCAGACCCTGCATGGCGCCCGCCGCCTGAGAGATGGCGTCCTGATCGGCCATCCGTGCGCTGCCTCGGAGCGCGCGGGACAGGCGCCGAAGCTCATCGGCGTTTGGCGGGCCCGCGCCCGCAAGGGCGCTCGACAGCTTCTTCAGGTAGTCGCCCGCCTCGTCGGCAAAGAAATCGAGAAGTGATCGCGCCATCTCCCTTAACCCCCCATCGACCGGCGTGCGTTCGAAATCAGCGCCGCCATCTCCCGCACAGCCCGCTCCATTCCCACGAGTACCGCCCGGCTAACCACGGAATGTCCGATGTTCAGCTCCTCGATCTCCGCAATCGCCGCCACCGGCGTCACGTTCTCGTAAGTCAGTCCGTGACCGGCATGCACCGCCAGTCCCAACTCGCGGCCGAGCACGGCCGCCCGCCGCAGCCGTTCCAACTCGGCCGGGCGGCCGCCCGGGCTGGCGTTGGCGTACTCACCCGTGTGCAGCTCGATGGCATCGGCGCCCAGCTCGGCGCTGGCTCGAACCGTCGCCTCGACCGGATCGACGAACAGCGAGTTGCGGATGCCCGCCTTGCGGAGGAGCGCTACAGCGTCGGCAACGCGGCGTTGACGCTCCTTGCTTGCCAGATCGAGGCCCCCCTCGGTGGTGATCTCCTCCCGCCGCTCCGGCACCAGCGTGACCTGAAGGGGAAGATGCTCCAGGGCGAATTTCAACCCGGCCTCGTCCACCGCCAGTTCGAGATTCACACCGGTGCGCACCGTCTGCAGCAGGAGCAGCACGTCTCGTTCCTGGATGTGGCGGCGATCCTCGCGCAGATGCACGGTGATCGCCTCGGCGCCGCCCAACTCCGCGAGCACGGCCGCGCGAACGGGGTCGGGCTCGTCGGTCTTTCGGGCCTGCCGGATCGTCGCGACGTGGTCGAGATTGATGTAGAGCCTCATTCACCCTCAGCCGTTCGGGTGCGCTCCCCGCGCAACTCGGCTTCGATCGCCGCGGCCAACTCTTCCTCCAGCCCCAGATCGCGGCTCAGCTCCAGCGCCTGAAGCCCGAGTTGCCGGTACAGGTCGCGCGTGTCCCCCTCGAGAGCGGCCAGATTGGCCCGGATCGTCTCGATATCCCCTCGGGCGACCGGCCCGGTCAGCGCTCGACCCGGGTCCAGGTCCTCGAGGTTCGCCACCGCCCCGCGCCACAGCGGCCGCAACGCCGCCACCGCCTCTGAAGCGCTCACGCCCGTGGCCCCCGCGAGGAGACGCGCCGCCACCCCGGCGCAGGTGACGACGTAATTCGAGGCGAACACGCACGCTGCATGATAGCTTGCTTTGTCCGCTTCGTGAACCTCCAGCATTCGACCGCCCGCCGCCTCTACGATTTCGCCAGCCGCCCCCCGCGCCGCCGGCTCGCCCTCGAACGCGAAGAACGCCCCGCGCAAACGCTCCGCACCGCGCCTTGGATCGGCTAACGTCTGGAGCGGGTGCAATGAGGCCACGGCGTACCCCGCGTCGGCAAGCGGTTGCAAGACCCGCGCTGATTGGGCGCCGCTCAGATGCAGCGCGACGCACCCCTTCTCCGCCCGACCGAGACCCGCCACCTGCGCGGCCACCCCGGCGATGGCACGGTCCGGTACCGCCAGCAACACCCGACAACCGGCCGGCGGCTTCGAGACCGGCCCCGTTTCATAGCGGGCGCGCTGCTGCGTGAAGAGCGGGTGATCAGGTGGTCGAGGGCGCCGACCGAAGATCACGAGCACCGGGGCGCGCTCCCCATCCGCCAGCAGCGAGGCCAGCGAAAGTCCCACCCGCCCCGGGCCAACGATCCAGAACGAGTTGGTCACCGTTCAGGCGGCCGGCGGCGCCTCGACGACGGCGACACCCTGGCGCTGCCGAAGGCGACCCAGCACGCCTCGCGGAAGACGTGCCATCAGATGGATGCTGGCGCCACGCTCTTCCCGGACCAGCACCTCGCCCTCCCGATAGACCTCCGCCAGCACGCTCCCGGCCTCTGCCGGGAGGCTGAGCTGCACGATGGCCCACTCCTGCCGAATCCAGTCCCGCAGCATCGTGCACAGCGCCTCGAGGCCTCCCTCCTCCACCGTCGAGGTGAATACGTGCGGCCCGATCAGTGCCTTTGCCCGCTCCCGAATCGCCTCCTCCTCGGCGTGGGTCAACCGGTCGACCTTGTTGAAGACGACGAGCCGACGCTTCGGCTCAAGGCTCAGTTCCCTCACGACGCCCTCCACGACATCGTGCTGCTCTTGCCACCTCGGGTGGGCGACATCGACGACGTGACAGAGGACGTCCGCTTCCTTCAGCTCCTCCAGCGTCGCCCCGAACGAGGCCACCAGGTGGTGGGGCAACTTGCGGATGAAGCCGACTGTGTCGGTGATCAGCGCCTGAAAGCCATCGCCCAGATCCACCGCTCGCGTGGCGGGATCGAGCGTCGCGAACAGCCGGTCCTCGATAAAGAGGTCCGCCCCCGAAAGCGCCGCGAGGATCGACGACTTGCCCGCGTTCGTGTAACCGACCAGCGCGACCCGATACTCACCGACCCGTCCCTTGCGCTGCGTCCGGCGTTGACGCGCGACCCGATCGAGACGTTTCTGCAACTCGCTGATCTTCCGACGGATGATCCGCCGGTCGGTCTCCAGCTGTGTCTCACCCGGGCCGCGCAGTCCGATGCCACCCCGGATCCTTGACAAGTGATTCCACATCCGCTTCAGCCTCGGCATCAGGTACTGCAGCTGCGCAAGCTCGACCTGCATCTTCGCCTCGGCCGTGCGGGCTCGCAGCGCGAAGATGTCGATGATCAGCTCGGTTCGATCCATCACGCGGACCCCAAGCATCTCCTCAAGCTTCTGACCCTGAACCGGCGTCAGGTCCTCGTCGAAGATTACCAGGCTGGCACCGCGGTCCGCGGCGACCGAGCGCAACTCCTCGACCTTGCCCGTCCCGATGTAGTAGGCGGGGTGCGGAGCTGGCAGCTGTTGCTGCACCGTCCCGACCACGGCGGCCCCGGCCGTGTCGGTGAGCGCAGCCAACTCGTTTAGGTGGTCGCGCGCCAAATCCCGGCTGATCCCCGATCCCGGCGCGCTCAGCAACAGCGCCCGTTCCTGCGGTGATTCGACCTCGATCAGATTACGGTTGGCGATCTCTGCCTCAGCTCCTCTCGGTTGTCTCCCAGACACAACGCTGCGGTCGTCCGCTCATCCCCGTCAAGATTCTACCCCGCCGGCCCCCTCACGATTCTTCCCCTTGCCCTGCGGCCGGCCCCGCTCCCGGGCCGCCTTCCGCTTGGCCAGCCAGGCGTCCAGACGCTGGCCGATTTCCGCCTCGTAGCCACGTTCCGATGGCCGGTAGAATCGCCGGCCAGCCAGCGATCCGGGCAGAAAGTCCTGGCCGGCATGAGCGTCGGGCTCGTCGTGGTCGTAGCGGTAGCCGGCTCCATAACCCAGGTCGCGCATCAGCCGGGTGGGCGCGTTCCGGATGTGCAGGGGCGCCGGTTCCGCCGGCGTATCGCGCGCCAGCCCCATCGCCGCGCCGTACGCCTCGTAGATCCGGTTGGACTTGGGCGCCGTCGCCAGATACACGGCGGCCTCGGCCAGAGCCAGCTCGCCTTCGGGCGACCCCACAAAATGGTAGGCGTCTTTGGCCGAGACGGCGACGGCGAGGGCGTGAGGATCGGCGAGCCCAATGTCTTCGACGGCCATGCGGATGAGCCGGCGCGCGACATAGAGCGGATCCTCACCGCCATCAAGCATGCGGGCGAGCCAATAGAGTGCGGCGTCGGGATCGGACCCGCGGACCGCTTTGTGGAGCGCCGAGATGAGGTTGTAGTGCTCCTCGCCCGACTTGTCGTAGCGCTGGAAGCGTCGGGGGAGCGCCTGCGCCGCCACGTCCCGAGTGACACGGCCGCCGCTTCCCACGATCGACGCGGCGATCTCCAGCGCGGCGAGCGCGCCGCGAGCGTCGCCGTCGGCGCCGTGCGCGAGCAGGTCGAGCGCCGCCTCCTCCACGTCGAGCTCGAATCGCCCCAGGCCCCGCTCGCCGTCTCGCAGCGCCCGCTCACAGATCTCGCGGACGTCCGCCTCATCCAACCGCTCGAGGACCAGAACCCGCGAGCGGCTAAGCAGCGCGCTGTTGACCTCGAAGCTCGGGTTCTCGGTCGTGGCCCCGATCAGGATGATCGTGCCCGCCTCCACGTGCGGTAAGAACGCATCCTGCTGGGCGCGGTTGAACCGGTGGATCTCGTCACAGAACAGGATCGTCCGGCGGCCCGTCGCCTGCAGCCGCTCGTTCGCCTCAGCGATGATGGCCCGGACCCTGGCGACCCCTTCGGTGACCGCGCTGAACGGCACGAACGCGGCGTTGGTCCGATCGGCGATGATCCGCGCCAGGCTCGTCTTCCCGCTGCCCGGCGGTCCCCAGAGGATGAGCGATTGAAGCTCATCGCGCTCGATCATCTCCCGCAGGATGCGTCCCGGCCCGACCAGGTGCTGCTGGCCGAGGAACTCCGATAGAGTGCGCGGGCGCATGCGGGTCGCGAGCGGCGCCGCCGGCGAGCTTTCGTCGGCGATGCCACGCGGGGTGGGACGTCGCGCCTGAGAATCGGGAAAGAGATCCAGCTCTTCGCTCATCTCATCAGGTCCTCGCGGCAATCGGTCGCTCCTCCGCGCACCGACCAGCTCAGCCCCTCACGTGACGGCGCGCGATTTCGATCAGACGGTCGCGCCGATTCAGCTGGGGGTCCACGATCACCTCGTCCAGACACGCGTCGAGGATGCGGGCGAACTCCGGACCGGGGCTCAGGCCGAGGGCCTTTAGATCGTTGCCGTCGATGGCGAGGTCGCCCAAAGCGACCGGGTCTCCGCGGCGAATCGTCGCCAGAACCTCCCGGGCTTGCGCTGCCAGGCCCGACCGCCCCTCGGCGTCCAACCCCCCTGCCCGCGCCCGGGCGATGTGGAGCCGCAGCGCGTCGCGCCCGCACTCCCGACCAACTTGGCGAAGCCAGCGCCGTGCCGAAACCGGGTCTCCGGCGGTCGGCAAGGCCAGGTCGAGGGCCCGGGTCAGCGCCACCACGTCGCGGATCTCGGCGTTGGAAAAGCGCAGCCGGGTCATCAGCGCCTCGACCTCGCTTGCCGCCGGTGCGAGCAACGCGGCCAGCCGCAGGTTCAGTCTATTGGCCGTCAGCAGGTCGACGGTCCGGCAGATCTCTTCCCAGCCCTCCGCGCCGGCCAACTCCGGAGCCAACACCTGCAGCGCCCCGGACTCGCGGTAGAGCGCCAGCCCCGGCGTCGCGGCCGGAGCGGCCAGCGTCTTCAGCAACTCCTCCCGCACGCGCTCCGCCGACAGGCGACCGAGCGTTGGCACGGCCGCCTTGAGCGCCGTCCACGTGCGCGACTCGATCGTGAGACGGTAACGGCCCGCGAACCGCAGGCCACGCATTACCCTCAGGTAATCTTCGGCGAAACGGAGCGCCGGCTCTCCGACGCAGCGCAGCGTACGTCGCTGCAGGTCGGACCAGCCATCGAACGGATCGTGAAATTTGTCGTGCAGGGGATGGTAGGCGATCGCGTTGATCGTGAAGTCGCGGCGCGACAGATCCTCATCCAGCGTGTCCGCGTACTCGACGACGGCGTGGCGGCCGTCGGTCTCGATGTCCCGGCGGAAGGTCGTCACCTCGTAGAGCCGGCCATCCGAGCCCCTCACGCCCACCGTCCCGAACTTCAAACCGATCGGGTACGAGGGTCGGAACAGCTTGCGAACCGTTTCCGGTCGTGCCGCGGTGGCCAGATCCCAGTCTGATCGGTACTCGTCCAGCAAAGCGTCGCGGATTGCTCCGCCCACCGCCCACGTCTCGTAGCCACTATCCTCCAGGCGCCGGGCGATCTCGCGCACGGCCGCGGGAACGGCGAGTTTCCGGTCGAGACCTTTCACCTAGCCGCAGAGCACGCTGCCGCCGTTCACGTTCAGAACCTCTCCCGTCACGTGACGCGCCAACTTCGAGCTGAGGAAGAGGATCGGGCCGGCGATGTCGTCGGCGCTGCCGATCCGACCGAGCGGGATCGTTGCGATGACTTTGTCGCGCTCGGAGCCCTGAAGGGCGGGGGCCGCCATGTCGGTCTCCACCCAACCGGGGGCTACCGCGTTGACCTGGATGTCACGATCGGCGAGTTCCACGGCCAGCGACTTCACGAACGAGATCACCGCGCCTTTGGTCGCGGCATAGTGGCTGTGGCCGGCTTCGCCGCGCTGCCCGGCGGTAGAGCTGACGATGACGATCTTGCCGCCGTCGGCCATCCGCTTCGCCGCTTCTCGCGTCGTGAGGAAGACCGAGTCCAGGTTCGTTTTCACCATCTCGTGCCACTGTTCGTTCGTCATCTCGACCAGCGGCACGTGCTCGGGAGGCCAGATACCGGCGTTGGCGACGAAGATGTCGAGCCAGCCAAACTCGGCATCACAGCGCTCGAACAGCGCCGCCGCCCCCTCCGGCTCGCCCAGCTCGGCCGCGACCGCCCAGGCGCGTACGCCGGCGCGCTGCATCTCCGCCACTACGGCGGCCGCCTCCTCAGCGCGCGCCCGGTACGCGATCCCCACATCCGCGCCCGCGCGTGCCAGCATCAGCGCCGTGGCACGACCGATCCCACGAGAGCCTCCGGTGACGATCGCGCGCTTTCGCGTCAGGTCGATCAGCCGTTCAACCATGTGTCGTTAGCTCCACCGATTGGCCAAGTCCAGCTTCGATCCGTGCCCGCCCTCGCGTCATCGAGATTGCCTCAACGTTCGGGTCAGCCTCGCGAGCAGCCCTTTGCGAAACTCGAGAGGGCCCACCTGCAGCGGTGTCTCGTCCCTCAAGATGCAGTGCGGGTTTGCCGCCAGCAGCAGCGACGCCTGAGAACTCAGGTCCTGCTCACCCAGATAGTCCCAGACGCTGCGCAACGACGGCGATCGATTCATGCGCGCGTGGTTGTCCGATGCGATCACATCGATCCACCCCTCGCTCAAGAACCGATGCGACGTTAGCCGGATCCGATCCCCGTACTCCCCGAGCAGGCTCCCACCGTTCAGCTGCATCAGCGCACCCGCGTCCCGCCACTCCTCGATCACGCTGTAACCGCGGTCGTAGCCCGCGTAGCGCTCGGGGTGTGCCAGCACCGGCACACAGCCGTCGGCCACGATCCGCGACAGCAGCGCCGTCGACCTCCGGGGCACCGTGAAGGCGAAGAACTCCACCAGCACGAAACGGCTGCCGGCGAGGCGCAGCGCGGCATCGCCCAGATCGGGGCGCGCGGTGTCGAGCTGTATTTCGAAACCTCGGTAGAGCCTGAGCTGGGGAAGGATCCCCTGCGCTCGTCCGACCAGCTCATCCCACGCCGCATCCGCGCGGGTCCGCAGAGTTCCTTGCAAGTCCGAGGCGTTCAGGTGAGGCGTGGCGGCGACGGCGTCGACGCCATCGCCGTACAGCGTCTGCAGCGTGTCGAGCGCGGCATCCATGTCCGGCGCTCCGTCATCCACCCCCGGCAGCACGTGAGTGTGGAGGTCGGCCATCCCCGGCGGCCTCTGGCGACTTCGCCTGCTCTTCTCGATATCCCTCAGCTCCTACCCGTCCAGCGCCGAGCGAGCTGGCCAAGCTCGCCGCCAGGCCCCATCTCACGGCAGCGCTCCACCAGCCGAGCCTGATCGGTGCGCGCCGATGCTTCGCATGCCAGCGTCAGCAGTCCGTCCGCCACGAGCAGATCGATGGCGGCCTCCCGCCGGTCGAGCCCGGTCCGGACCCCGTCGAGCAACCGGCAGGCCGCCGTGAACAGCGCGTCGGAGATGTCGGCGCTTGGCTCGAACCGCCCGATCTGCTCCTCCAGGCCGCCACGCAGCGGCTCGGGTGTCTCCGCCAGCCGTTGCCGGAGCCAATCCGCGCTGGTCATCGCCCAGTCGCCTGCTCGAGCATCGGGCGGACGATCTCGGTCACCTTGCCCAGCGCCGCTTCTGTCGGCTCCGCGCCCCCGGTGCTCGCCTGCGCCATGTGGGGCCGACCGCCCCCCTTGCCGCCGGCCAGCTTCGCGACTTCGCGCACGACCTTATCCGCCCGCAGTCCTTTGCCGATCAGGTCATCGGTAACCACGGCCAGCAGCGAATGGCGGTCGCCGACCTTGGCCGCGACCACCGCCACGCCGCTCCCCAGCTCCTCCCGCAGCCGATCGCCGAAGGCGCGGAGCATGTCCGCGTCCGCGGCCTCGATCGTACCGACGGCAACCTTCGTCCCGTTCACCTCGGCGGCGCCATCGATCAGCCGCTCGACCTCGCCCTCCGCCGCGCGCTCGACGCTGCTCTGAAGCTGTTCCCTCAGAGCCCGCTGTTCCTCGATCAGCGTGTCGATCCGCCCGGACAGATTGTCGAGCGGCACCTTGAGTCGCCGACTGAGCTGTGCGAGCAAACGCTCGCGCTCTTTTAGGGTCTCGTAGGCGCGCGGACCCGTCACCGCCTCGATCCGGCGCACCCCGGCGGCCGAGCCGGTCTCCGAAACGATCTTGAACAAGCCGATCTCGCCGGTCGACCTGACGTGGCAGCCCCCGCACAGCTCTAGGCTGAAGCCCGGCACCTCGACGACGCGAACAACATCGCCGTACTTCTCGCCGAACAGCGCCATCGCTCCCCGTCCGATCGCATCGCGATACGGCAGGAACTGCTTGGTCACCTCGCTGTCCGCCCAGATCTGCTCGTTGACCAGCCGCTCGACCTCGTCGATCTCATTCTCGCTTAGCGGACCGGTGTGCGTGAAGTCGAATCGCAAGCGATCGGGCGCGACCAGAGAGCCCGCCTGCGTCACGTGCTCACCCAGAACCGTACGCAGCGAGGCGTGCAGCAGATGGGTGGCGGTGTGATTGCGCTGCGTATCCCGGCGGATCTCATCGACCGTCGCCCGCACGGCGCCCGGCTTGAACTCGCCTTCGACGGGGCCGACGACCACGACGTCCTGCTCGTGGCGCAAGACATCTTTGACTTCCAAGCGCCAGCCGTCACCCTCGACGTAGCCGCGATCGCTCACCTGGCCGCCCGCCTCAGCATAAAACGGATTCGTCCGCAGTTTCAGAAAGATGCGCCCGTTCTCCCGGGCCGCCGCCAAGACCTCCGTATCGACGACCAGCTGATCGTAACCCACCCACTCCTGGTCACCATCCGCGTAGTTCTCCCAGACCGCGCCCGCCGGCACGAGCTTCGCCGCGGCCTCGGCTCCCGGCTTTTCACGACGTTCGCGTGACCGCCGCCGCTGCCGCTCCAGCGCCTGCTCGAACCCCTCGACATCCACCGTATAGCCGCGCTCCCGCGCCATCAGCTCCGTCAGGTCCGGCGGGAAACCGTAAGTGTCGTACAGCTTGAAGGCGTCGGCGCCCGACACGACACCCTTTCGCCCGGTGGGCGCCACCTCCTCGAAGCGTCTCATCCCCTCATCGATCGTCGCCATGAACCGCTCTTCCTCACCTCGCGTCGTGCGCAAGATGTGATCACGACGATCTCGCAGCTCCGGATAGGCACCGCCCATCACCGAGATCAGCTCATCGCAGATCTCGAACAGCGTGGGCTCGCGGCGACCGAGCAGCCAGGCGTGACGGCCGGCCCGCCGCAGGATGCGCCGCAGCACGTAGCCCCGTCCCTCGTTCGACGGGAACACGCCGTCCGCGACCAAAAACGCCACGGCGCGCGCGTGGTCCGCCAGCACACGGAACGATATCCCCGCCTCGGTCTTCGGCTCATACTTCCGGGCGACGATTTCCTCGGCGCGACGGATGAGCGGCATGAACAGATCGGTGTGGAAGCTGGCGTCCACCTGCTGCAGCGCCGCGGCGATCCGCTCGAGACCGGCGCCGGTGTCGATGGACGGCTTCGGCAGCGGATGCAGCTCGCCTTCCTCGTCCCGGTTGAACTGCATGAACACCAGGTTCCACAGTTCCAGTATCTCGCCCGCCTCGGTCAGCTCCTCGAACTCGTCCGCCGACAGATCCTGTTTCGCGCTCTTGGGCCGCTGGTCGTAGAGGATCTCCGAACACGGGCCGCACGGCCCCGTGTCCGCCATCTGCCAGAAGTTGTCTTGGTCACCGAACCGCAGGACCCGGCCGGCGGGCAGTCCGGCAACCTCCTGCCAAAGCTCGAACGCCTCATCGTCACTGTGGTGCACGGTGGCCCACAGCCGCTCGGGCTCGAACCCCAACTCCTCCGTGAAAAACTCCCAGCCGTAGCCGATCGCTTCGCGCTTGAAGTAGTCGCCAAACGAGAAGTTCCCGAGCATCTCGAAGAAGGTGTGATGGCGAGCCGTCTGGCCCACCTGTTCGAGATCGTTATGTTTCCCGCCAGCCCTCACGCACTTTTGCGCGGTCGTCGCGCGTTTGTAGGGGCGGGTCTCCATGCCGAGAAAGGTGGCCTTGAATTGCACCATCCCTGCGTTCGTGAACAGCAGGGTCGGATCGTCGGCTGGCACCAACGACGAAGAGGGCACGTGGGTATGCCCGTTGCGCACGAAGTAGTCTATGAACCGCTGTCGGATTTCCGCAGATTTCATCAGCCGTCCGCGGGTTCGTTTCCAGTCATCGCCCTAAAGGGCCGGAGAATCAAAGGAATATGATTCGAGGCCCGGGCCTTCTCAAGTTCGCCCGCCTCCCGTTCCCGGGCGGCCCATGCCGCTCAGCCTTTTTTCTAAGCGCTGGAACAGCCAGAGGCGGCTCCGGGGACGACCCCGGACCCCGCCCAACCCGTTCGAGGGAACCCCGATGTTCAAACGCCTGACTCTCGCCGTTCTGATACTGGTTCACGCGATCTGGGCCGGGCACGCTCCGGCTCAGGAGGCGACGCCCGACCTCAGCGCGAAGCTCCCCACCGATCCGGCGGTGTCCGTCGGCACGCTGCCGAACGGCCTGCGCTACTACGTCCGCGAGAACCCGGAGCCCCGGGCGCGAGCCGAGCTGCGGCTGGTGGTCAAAGCGGGGTCGGTTCTCGAGGACGACGATCAGTTGGGGCTGGCACACTTCGTCGAGCACATGGCGTTCAACGGCACCGAGAACTTCGCCAAGCAGGAGCTCGTCGATTACCTGGAAGGGATCGGCATGCGGTTTGGCCCGGACCTGAACGCCTTCACGAGCTTCGACGAGACCGTTTACATGCTCAAGGTGCCGACCGATAGCGCCGAGCTGTTGACGACGGCGTTTCAGATCCTGGACGACTGGGCGCACCGCCTGACGTTCGATCACGAGGAGATCGACAAGGAACGCGGTGTCGTCATCGAAGAGTGGCGTCGCGGCCGCGGCGCCTCCGCGCGCATGCAGGACAAACAGTGGCCGATCCTGCTCAAGGGTTCACGCTACGCCGAGCGCCTTCCCATCGGGAAGAAGGAGGTGCTGGAAAGCTTCGAGTACGAGGTCCTCAAGCGTTTCTACAAGGACTGGTACCGGCCCGATCTGATGGCCGTCATCGCGGTCGGCGACTTCGACGGGGCGACCATCGTGGAACTGATTCAACAGCATTTCGCCCGTCTCTCAGCCCCGGAGAGCCCGCGCGAGCGGCCGGTGTACTCTGTGCCGTTCCACGATGAGACCGAGTTCGCCATCGCCACCGACCCCGAAGCCACGTTCAACTCCGTCGGCGTCTACTGGAAACAGACCCCACGCGAAGAAGGCACGGTCGGGGACTACCGGCGCTCGGTGGTCGAGGCGCTCTACAACCAGATGTTCAATCAGCGACTGTTCGAGCTGACCCAGCAGGCCGACCCGCCTTTCCTCGGCGCCTTCTCGGGCCAGGGCCGCTTTCTGGGCTCGATCGAGGTCTACATCCTGGGGGCCGGCGTCCCGGAAAACGGTATCGAGCGTGGACTCGAGACGGTCTTGTTGGAGGCGGAGCGCGTGGCCCGGCACGGGTTCACGGCCAGCGAGCTGGACCGTGCGCAGCGCGACCTGCTGCGGCGACTGGAACAGGCCTACAACGAGCGGGAAAAGACCGAATCGGCGGATTACGCGTCCGAGTATCTTCGCAACTTCCTCTACGACGAGCCGATCCCCGGCATCGCCTTCCAGTACGAGTTGAGTCAGAAGCTCGTCCCGACGATCGAGTTGAACGAGATCAATCGGCTGGCGCGTGACTGGATCATCGACCGTAATCGCGTGGTTCTGGTCAACGCGCCGGAGAAAGAGGGCCTTAAGGTGCCCCGAGAGGACGAGCTGCTGGCGGTGTTCGCCTCCGTCGACTCGCTCGAGGTCGCGCCCTACGAGGACGCCGCCACGGACGCGCCTCTCGTCGCCCGGCCGCCAGGCCCTGCCGAGATCATCGAAGCCGAGACGATCGAAGGGATCGGTGTGCTGCGGTGGGAGCTTTCCAACGGCGTGCGTGTGCTGCTCAAGCCGACCGATTTCAAGGACGACGAAATCCTCGTCCGCGCCTTGAGCCCCGGCGGGACCTCCCTCGCCCGAGACGAAGACTATATCGCCGCGACCACGGCCGACGCGGTCGTCGGCAGCGGCGGCGCCGGCGAGTTCAGCCTGGTCGACCTGCGGAAGGCGCTCTCGGGCAAGGCGGTGCGGGTCTCGCCGTTCATCGCCAACCTCGGGGAGGGGCTGGCCGGCGGAGCGTCACCACAAGATGTAGAGGCGCTGTTCCAGCTGATCTATCTGTACTTTACCGCCCCGCGGCGTGACAGCGCCGCCTTCACGTCGCTGAAGTCGCGCATCCAGGCTTCGCTCGCCAACCGAAGCGCCGATCCGTTTGCCGCGTATCAGGACACGCTGAACGTCACGCTCTCGCAGTATCACTTTCGCGCCCGGCCGCGGACGGTTGATCTGTACGATGAGATGGACCTCGAGAAGTCGCTGAGTTTTTATCGCGATCGGTTTGCGGACGCGAGCGATTTCACCTTCGTCTTTGTTGGCAAGTTCGAACCCGATAGTCTGAGACCGTTGATCCTCACTTACGTCGGTGGCCTGCCATCCAGCGGCCGCGTCGAGAGCTGGCGCGACGAAGGGATCCGGCCGCCCAGCGGCGTGGTGCGCAAGACGGTATACGGGGGCATCGAACCGAAAAGCCAGACCCAGATCGTCTTCACCGGCCCCTTCGAGTGGACCCGCGAGAACCGCCACCTGATCGGGTCGCTGGCCAGCGTGCTCCGCATCCGGCTGCGCGAGGTTTTGCGTGAGGACCTGGGTGGCACGTACAACGTTGGCGTGAGCGGCGCCGGCAGCCTCGAGCCGGTGCCCGACTACACGTTCACCATCGGTTTCGGTACGGCACCCGACCGCCTGGCAGAACTGGTCGACGCCGTCTTCGCCGAGCTCGAGAAGCTGAAGACCGACGGGCCGACCCAGCAGGACATCGACAAAGTCAAGGAGATGCAGCAGCGCCAGCATGAGACCGCCTTGCGGGAGAACAGATACTGGCTCAGCCAACTGATCTCGGCCGACCGCTACGGCCTCGACCCTCGCAACATTCTGACGTATTCGGATCTGATCGATTCGCTGACGAGAGAGGCCATCCGCGAGGCAGCCCGCCGATACCTGAACACGGAGAACTACGTCCAGGTCGACCTTTACCCGGCGGAGTGGGAACGATAGGGACGCCGACGCTCCGGTACCGCGGTTCCGGTGGCGCGATGATCGATAGGCGCGGGCGGGGAGGTCAGGCGTGAGCGGTAAACGCGTCGACGTGGTCGTGGTCGGCGGCGGCATCAACGGCGTCGGGGTCGCCCAGGCGGCGGCGGCGGCGGGCCATTCGGTGCTGCTGCTCGAGAAGAGCGGCCTGGCCGCCGGAACGTCGAGTCGCTCCAGCAAGCTCATCCACGGCGGCCTGCGCTACCTCGAGACCCTCGAGTTGGCCCTGGTGCACGAGGGTCTGCGCGAGCGCGCGCTGATGCTCCAGCTCGCCCCCGACCTGGTCAAGCTCACGCCGTTCCACATCCCGATCTACCGCGCGACCCGGCGACGCCCCTGGCTCATCCGTACGGGGCTCTCGCTCTACGCCCTGCTGGGTAACCTGAGAAAGCCGGTGCGGTTCGAGCGTGTGCCGCGTGGTGCGTGGAGCGAGCTGGACGGGCTGGTCACCGACGGGCTGGACGCGGTGTTCCGTTATTGGGATGCGCAGACGGACGACCGTGCCCTGACCGTGGCGATCATGAACTCGGCTCGCGGCCTGGGTGCCGAGCTGGCGATGCCGGCCGAGCTGCACGCGGCGCGCCTGACGACGGATGGCGCGGTGGTCCACTACCACGAGGATGGGCAGGAACGGACGTGCGAGGCGCGTGTGCTGGTGAACGCCGCCGGACCGTGGGTGAACGAGGTGCTGGAACGGATCGACGGCGCGCCGCCAGCGCGACCGATCGATCTGGTACAGGGCACCCACCTCGTCGTGCCCGGCCGGCCCGAGCGGGGCATCTACTATGTGGAAGCCCCGCGCGATGGCCGCGCCGTGTTCATCATGCCCTGGAAAGGGAACACGCTGGTGGGCACGACCGAGACCCGCTATCGCGGCGACCCGGATGTCGTGCACCCCCGGCGGGGAGAGCGCAAGTATCTGCTCAACGTCCTGAAGCACTACTTCCCACGCTACCGGAAGGGCAACTCCGTTCCCGTGCTCGAAGCGTTCGCCGGACTGCGCGTGCTGCCGGCCGGACCCGGTCACGCCTTTCACCGCTCACGCGAGACGATCCTCGACGTCGATCGAACCGGAAGCGACCGGCCCCGCCTTCTCAGCATCTACGGCGGCAAGCTGACGTCCTGGCGCGCCACGGCCGAGAAAGTCA
>CAYGAJ010000015.1:0-5753 GCA_964347815.1 uncultured Gemmatimonadota bacterium
CCGGAACGCGATCGTGAGATGTTGCTGCTCCGCTACTCCGGCTTCAGCTATCGCGAGAT
This sequence comes from uncultured Gemmatimonadota bacterium, assembly GCA_964347815.1. Classification (GTDB taxonomy): domain Bacteria; phylum Gemmatimonadota; class Gemmatimonadetes; order Palauibacterales; family KS3-K002; genus CAYGAJ01. Next base: position 60 of record CAYGAJ010000015.1, read on the forward strand.
CGCGGAAGCCCTGGAGCTGAAAGAGACGAGCGTAGGGACGCTGCTGGTGCGAGCCAAGGAAGCGTTTCGGCGCGCCCTGGAGGATCAGCGCGATGCACCTTGATGCGGAAAAGATCGAGCGGCTCCTCGCGAATGAGATGACGCCGGAGGAGGCGCGAGTCTGGCGCGATCATCTGGGGGGCTGCGCCGACTGCGCCCGCCAGCTGGAAGATGCGAAGCGGGATGATCGAGAGATCGCCGGCCAGTTGGGCCTTCTGGATCACGCCATACCCGACACCGATGTACGCCGGCTGAGGCGCCGCGCCAGTCGTCCGGCGTTGCGCCGAACGCTGGCGGCCGCCGCGCTCGCCTTCCTCATCGTCGCGGCAGCGGCTTCCGCGATGCCGGGCTCACCCGTCAGATCCTGGCTCAACCGGGTCTTCGCCGGGGCTGAAGGCGCGTCCCGACAGGCCACGACCGGTGAAGGTGCCGGCGCGGCCGCGATTGAGCCCTCGGGTGTGTCGGTCCTGCCCGGCGGAAGTTTCGAGCTGGTGTTCGATGCGGTTCAGGACTCCGGTGTCGTGAGAATCAGCTTGTCCGACGAGCCCGAGGTCAGCGTCCGCTCGGAGGGCCTCGGGGTGGGGTACTCGGTCGAACCGAGCCGGGTCCGGGTTCTGAACGCCGGGTCGAAGGCCAGCTACAGGGTCGTTCTTCCGGAAGGACCGACGAGCATCACGATTCTGGTCGGCGACACCCCCGTGCTCGTCAAGCGCGGGGCGACCATCGAGACGTCCGCCCCGCGGGATGTCAGCGGCGATTACCTGGTGCGCTTCGCGACACTTCACCGCTAATCGCCCGGAGCTGCGGCTCGGGGCGCTGAATCGCTCCCCAACCCAACCGAGCGACCCGCCTGGCGATCGGTATCCCGGAAAGCTAAGCGCAGGTCGTCGTGTCACGTTTAGACCTCCTCATGGGCTCCCTGGTAGGTGGTACCATAGGAAAGGCCTCACGGAGGCCACGGGCTTCGCGCCGGAGGTCGGTATGGTCTTATCAGGTCTGCTTTGCTAGCCGCGGTGTCGATGTCGCGGCGCCCGCGAAGAGGGAAGCGCATAGGTCGAGGACCTTCTTCAACACGGTCCTATCTCTGGCTGGGGGTCGTTGTCGCTCTCCTCGTGCTGTTGACCACGCCAATCACACTGACCGCGCAGACTCTGTTGACCGGATCACCGCCGCCACCTAGAGAGCCCCCTCCACACGCTAACGGCCCCTTCGCCTTTTCAGATCTCGGATACGCGCTGGCGATTGTGTTCGGCGCGGTCCAACTCGAGCCCGTCGAGAACTTCGACGAGTGGACATCGTTCGAGCTGTCGCGTGACATCCGTCGCCAGAATACGTGGCCTCGCTGGGGAGGACGGCAGCTGGGCGACGGTGGGGTCACCCTGGCGCTCGCCTCGGCTCCGCTGCTTTACGGGGTCACGGCGGGCTCTCCCGACGCGCGGCGTTTGGGCTTTCAAAGCTTGGAGAGTCTGTTTGCCGCCGCCTTCGTCACACGCCTCTTGAAGATGGCGGTCGGACGTGCGCGGCCTCACGCATCCTCGGAACCGGACGAGTTCCGGCCGTTCAGCGGTGACGCCGCTTTCCATGCCTTTCCCTCGGGCCATACGGCACGTGTCTTCGCGGTCGCGGCGACCTTTGCACAGGAGTTGGGTGATGAGGCGCCCTGGGTGCCTTTTGTCGTCTATCCGCTGGCGGCGTGGACGGCTATGACGCGGGTGATGGATCGAGCCCACTGGCTGACGGATGTCACCGGCGGGGCGTTGCTCGGCATTCTGACATCGCGGCTTGTCCACCGGCTCAATCAGCCGAGCGTCCAGCAACGGCGAGTCTGGCTGCAGATGACGCCGACGCCCAGCGGCGAGGTCGAGCTCGGCGTTTTCCTGCTTGTTTCCTGATTTCTGCGTCGACGGGTTTCGACCTAGTCTGCGGATCGGCGTCTACGACGGACGGAACAGCACCACCACGTACCCGAGGTAGAAGGTCACCAGGATGATTCCCGCCAGTCGGCCGATGAAGCGGCGCCGCCAGGTGAAATAAGTCAAGAGCAAAGCGGATCCGAGCATGACCAGAAGGTCGAGGCGGACGAACTCGGGCGGAACGGGGATCGGGGCGGGCGTCACGATGGCGGCGATCCCCATGATCGCCAAAAGGTTGAAGATGTTGCTCCCGATCACAGTACCGACCGCCACCTGGGTGTGGCGTTTTGTGGCTGCGACCAGAGTCGTCGCGAGTTCGGGCAGGGACGTGCCGACGGCTACGACAGTCAAGCCGACCACGGTATCCGCGACACCCAGGCGGCTTGCCACTTCCACCGCCGCCTCAATTAGAAGCTTGGCTCCGATCGGCAGGCCGATCGCCCCCGCGATGATGAACAGGCCGATCATCCACGCCGTTGACGGCAGACCCAGCACCGCCTCCATCACAGCGGCACGATCGGCCTCTTGATGTGCCTGCGCAGCCTGGCGGGCCGTGAGCGCGGACAAGACGGCGAATCCTGTCAGCAACAGCGCTCCTGCCTCCCGATGCAGCTCGCCCGTCAGGCAGAGCAGGAAGAAGCCGAAGCTGATCGCTGCCATGATCGTGCTGTCGCGCTGTGTCGTTCCGCGTCGGCAGGCGAGTGGGAAGATGATGGCGGGCGCGCCGGCGACCAGCAGCACGTTGGCGATGTTGCTGCCGACCACGTTGCCGATGGCGATGTTGGGATGCCCCGCGAAGACCGCCTGAACGCTGACCACCAGCTCCGGCAGCGACGTTCCGAACGCGACGAGGGTCAGCGCCACCAGGAGAGGGGGGACGCGGGCCAGACGCGCGAGCGCGACCGCGCCTCGTACGAGCAGGTCTCCCGCCATCAACAGCCAGATGAGGGCGCCGAACAGCTGGATCAGCGTGAAGCTCACGCTTTAACTCGATCCAGCGATTCGGATTCGCCGCCGGGCGGCTCCCCGCCATCATCGTCCGCGCCGGTGATCCGGTCCTCCAGCTCCTCCGCCATCTCGTTGAAGGTGCGGGCGAGCAAACCGATCTCGTCCCCGGACCGAGGCTGGGCCCGAGCATCCAGGTCGCCTTTGCGGATTCGGTCCGCCACTTCGGCGAGCTCCTGAATCGGCCTGGCGAAGCGAATCCCCAGCAAGGTTCCAATCAGAATGGCGAAGGCGGACAACGACAGCCCGACCCGGATCAAACGACTCCGAAGCTCCTTGATGGGTTTAAGTTCTTCCGCGGTGTCGAACTTCACCACCAGGCCGAGGCTCGCCTGGGGCAAATAGCGGGTCGCTGCCCAGACCGGTTCGCCTCGATAATCGATCACGCCCTCGGAGAAGACGGAGTCTATTCCCTGGATCGCCAGATTCGCCGGGTTGTTCGATCGTTGCGGCATCAGGATGCCCGGCGATACGCCCGGCTTGCGAACGGGGTGGAGGATTCGAGGCACTCTCCCCTCGCCTCGCAACACGACCAGGGTCTCGCCGGTTTCGCCAAGACCCGTGAAGTCCTCGGTAACGTCGACCAGATCCTGAGCGCCAAACACGACATGGAGCGCGCCAATTCTGGCCTCTTGCAGCACCAGCGGCGCCAGAAAAGAAACACTCAGGCTGTCGTGCTCGTCCAGCGCGACGCCCTCGTACAGCGGGTCGGGGCCTTCGGGAAGTCCCCGCTCCAAACTTGGAATCGCTCCGACTCCTTCGCTGGCCGTCGTCGCGACCGGCCGTCCGCTGATGTCGTAGACGGTCAGGCGCTGAATCGTCTCAACCGACTCCAGAGCATCTGCGAGGATATCCCGGATCCGCTCTTGCTGCCTGGTGCTGAGGTTCGTGTTGTATTCCGCGAGGCTGAGCCGGAGCTGGGTGCGGCTGGCGATCAGCTGGACGCGTTCCTCCCAGCCGTGTATGACCTTCTCGAGATCGTCCTGTTTGGTCTCAGCTAGGGCGCTCAGCTGACGGCGCGCGTTTCGCTCCAGGAGCTGGCGAGCTTCGTTGTAGGCCACGGCGCCCAGCGCGAACATGCCCGCGAGTGAGACCACCACCAGGGTGAAAACGAGCTTGGTTCGAATATCCACGTAGGTCCCCGCTCAAAAGCCACACCTGGCCTTGCTTCGATCTGGCAGCATAAGAAAGTACTGTTCCTCGCCTCCGGTTGCACGCCCGGCGTGCGGCAGCTCTTGGGTTCGATGGGTAGCCGATCGCGCCGGACTAGCGGGACGGAATCGGCAACGAGTTCGCCGCCTGCACGATGGCGTCGAAGCCATCTTCGCCCAACAGCGCGCGCGCCCTCCGCTGCGCCTCCGCTATAGCCGGGGCACGTCGCTGCGTTCCCGATCCGTCAGGGCGCCTCGCCGTTCGGGTGGCAGGCGAGGCACAGAGAGCTCTCGTACTGGAACCCCGGCACGGAATCGTGCTCCTTGATCATATCGTCTTGGTTGTGCTCATGACAGTTGAAGCAGGTGAACGCCGCGAAATCGCCCGGATCCGGGTGACAGGTCGAGCAATTCGACCATCTGTTGGCGTGTCTCCCTGAAAAGATCGGGAAGAACTGCGCGTCGTGGTCGAAAGTCGCAGGGCTCCAGGCGTCGACGTCGTGGCACGTGAGGCAGGTGGTCGGAAAACCACTGGCGGCGTGGTTGACCTGGTACTCGTCATCGTGGCACGCGATGCAGTCGTTCTGATCGGCGGGTGCGTACAGTGGTGCCCCGCTGATCGGATCGTGACAGGCGCTGCAAGCTAGTTGTTGGTGGGCGCCGATGAGGACAAAGCCGGCGAACGCGTGATCGAAGGTCGCGCCGCTCCAGCTGGTGGTGGTGTGACAGATCGAGCACTGGGTGGGAAACCCGCTGCCCGAGTGCTGGCGCTGGTAGTCCGGATCGTGGCAGGCGATGCAGTCGTTGTGATCTGTGGCGGCAAAGCGCGTTGTTCCGGTGGCAAGGTCGTGGCAGCTCATACAATCGGCCTGCTCGTGCGCGCCGAGCATCACGAAGCCGCCGGAGGCGGTCGCGTGGCCACCACTGATCCCCCAGTGCAGATCGGGATCTTCCCAGACCATGCCATGGCAGGCGGGGCAGGTAGCCATGGCGAAAGTTCTTTCGTGACGGCCGGCGTGGCAGCGTGCGCAGTGATTGCGGAGCGTACGCTCCGGGTCGACCCAGACCGACGCGCTAGCGCTCACCCCGGCGCTGGTCGCGGTAATCGTCGCCGACCCCGAGGCCACTCCCGTGGCCAGACCCTCGGAGTTTACCGTCGCGACTTGCTGATCCGAGGACGACCAACTGATGTCGGCGTCTCGGATCTCGCGACCGTTCTCGCTGCGGGCCGTTGCACTAAATTGCGCCGTGCCGCCGATGGTAAAGATGTCTTGCGTGTCCGGCGTGACTATCAGCGACGCGACAACCGGCGGTGCCGGCTCGGTGTCGGTGGCATCCTGTTCGCAGGCGCTCAACAAGAGCAATAGCGCCGCGCTCGCGCCGAGTGACCGGAGCAGCCCGCGCCCCCAACGCGCGTGAACGGACATCGAAATCGTTCGCCGGCTCATCATGAGCTCCACAATCGCAAGATGTTCACGAGGACCGGAAGTGTTCGCGTCTGTGCCGTGAACGTCGGTGCTGCAAACACCGGGCGCTGCCGGCGTCGCTGCCGCAACAGCCCGCACGACGGGACGCACGACAGCCGC
>CAYGAJ010000015.1:5853-23616 GCA_964347815.1 uncultured Gemmatimonadota bacterium
CGCAGGCGGCTCGGACTGCGGATGGTTGGGAACGTGCTTTTTGACTGGTGCCTAGGGAATAAGGGGCAAGAGTTGTACCGTGCAAGAAGCGCTTGCGGACGGGGAGGGTCGGGGCCACGCAGGTCGCCGTCGAACCTGGACTAAACCGCTGAGCTTGCCGTCCCATCTGATTTCAGGAGGGCGAGCTTTCGCTGTCTCGAATCGAGACACCTGGACCGCTGCGGTGCGAGCCGAGGGCGCTCGCCCGGCAAGGCGAACGGTTCACCCGGTGCGGGGCTTGCCGTGGTAACGAAAAGGTGGAGCGCGCTGATGCGGTTGCTGATTCGTTTCTGGTTGGCTGTTGGCGTGTGGACGGCGTTGCTGCTGTCGCTCCTGCTCGCCGTGTCCTTTCTCTCGGGCCAGTCTGCGCGAGAGGTGGGGAACAGTCTGGTCTCCTGGCTGGGGCTTGCTTTGGCGCTGGCCGCCTACCCGGCCGGGGTTCACGCTGCGGGCGAGGTGTTTCGGGAGCGCGAAGGTTTGATGCGGCGCGTAGTCATGGTGGTGTTGGCCGGCGCGTCGGTGTCGGTGCTGATACTCGGCCCGGGCAACTTCATCGCTCCGGCAACCCAACGCTGGCTGGCTTCGGAAGCCGACGCCAAGGTGCTCGAGGCCGAGCCCGCCGGCATGACGCTATCCGAGCTCAGAGCAGCCGCGCGTGAAGCGGCAGAGCAGGCTCGGAGGGCCGCCGCCGGCACTGCCGCCCACGATTGGCTCGTCGCCAACCGGTTGGCCTGGCACTATGCCAGACGGACCGACGGCGCGGCCCTGCCCTTCTTGCTGGGGATGGTCGGGTTGCTGACCGGCTTCTGGGCGAGTGGGTTCGAGCGACGCGAGTTGCGGCAAGCCCAGTACTGGGGTATGGGACTGTTCCTGGTGCTCGCGACCTACTTGGTCGGTGAGAACAGCTATGAGCTCATCGTGTTGCGATCGGTGGGGCCGGTCTATTTCGCCGGCGATCTCGTGTTGGTGGTGCCGGCGTTGTTGGCGGTCGGAATGGGGTGGCCCACCGTGGTGACGCTCTGGAGGCGCGAGAAGGGGCACGCGGGTCTTTGAGTGCGATCGATCGCGGAGAGCTGATGCGGTTTCACGCCGGCGACGAGACCCTTTTCCGTCGCCTGGTCGAGGAGCTGTCTCCGCGTCTGCTGTCGCTGACTCGGTCATTTAGCCGCGACCTGGATGAAGCGCACGACCTGCTGCAGGAGACGTGGCAGCGCGCCTACGTCAAGCGCCAGAGCTTTCGGGGTGAAGGTTCGATCTTCGCCTGGCTGTACGCCGTCTGCCGTAACGTCTGTCTGGCCGAGACCGGCAAGCGGTCGGCGCGAGACGGTTTGTCGGATGATCTGGATCGTCTCGAGGCGCCGGGCCGATCGGATCCCGGGGTGATAGCCGAGCGTGCCCAGTTGAGTCGGTTCTTGCACCGCGCCGTGACGGACCTGCCCGAGCGCGAGCGGGCTGTGGTGATTTTGCGGCTGCTGGAGGGATTGACGACGCGAGAGACGGCCGCGGCTCTGGGTTGCGCCGAAGGGACAGTCAAGGCGGCGTTGCACCACGCGCTCAAGAAACTGGAGACGAGGATGGAGGTTTGGGTTCGATGAACGACTGCTTCGAGGTCGATGATCTGGTCACGTTGGGCGCGGCGCTCGGCTGGAGCCCGACGGAACGTCTCCGCCACCTGAGCGGGTGCGAAGGGTGCCGGCAGAGACTGGAGGAGGTTCGCGCGCTCCACGAGACACTCAACGCGTCCATCGCCCCGCGGGCCGGGTTCACCGATCGCGTGCTTCGTTCTCTCGGCGGCGGGGAGGCGCGTCAAACGAGCGGTGTGGTGATCGAATCGAGCGCGGTGCGGCTGGTGCGGTTCGTCAACCCGGCGCTGGCGGGATTGACGGCGTTCTTCGCGCTCGCGCTGGCGGCCGGCACCAGCGGATCGCCCGGACCGGGGCTGCCGACGTTGTTGGCCTCGGGTTTCGTCGCGGCCGCCACCCTCTGGTGGGATCGCAGAAGCCGCGCCGTGCCCGCGAGTCCTGCCCACTGACGATCGACCGCCAGGATGCCCGCTCATCCGCCGGCGGTCAGCGGATCGACGACCCCCAGCAGGTAGACGGCAGCGAGTCCCAGAACGCCCACGACGAGCAGGTAGTAGAGCGTGGGCAGAACGGTCTTTCGTAAGGTCGCGCCCTCACGGTCCAGCAGGCCCACCGTGGCCGACGCCGCAACGACGTTATGGATGGCGATCATGTTGCCGGCGGCGGCACCCACCGCTTGCAGTGCAACGATCATGGCGCCGCTGATCGCCAGCTGTGTGGCGACGCCGTGTTGAAACAGGCTGAACATCAGGTTGCTGACCGTGTTGCTGCCGGCGATGAAGGCGCCGAGCGCACCGACGGCGGGCGCGAACAGGGGCCAGATGTGGCCGACGTGCTCGGCGACCCAGCTGGCCATGGCGATCGGCATCGAGGGGAGATGGCCGCCGCCGGCGAGGGCGTAGTCGTTGATGCCAGAGTTGATGTAGACGCGCACCATCGGGACGGTGAACAACAGCACGAAGCCGGCGCCGAGCAGCACGCGGGTCGAATCGCGCAAGGCGCCGACGATCTGCGGGCGCGACATTCGGTGCAACGCCCACGTCGCCACCACGGAGGCCACGAGCATCGTCGCCGGCAGGTAGAGCGGCGTGCTGGCGCCGGAGATGCCCGTCGAGAAGATGGCTGACCAGCGGACGCTCACCGACCGCAGGATGTCGCCCAACGGCAACTGCGGCAGCCGGCTGATCACCAGCAGGGCGGCCAGAAGCGCATAGGGCGCCCAGGCGCGCTCGGTGCTCATGGCCCGAGCGCGGCTCGGCTCCTCGGCCGAGTCGTCGGCGAAGCCGACCCAGTCGGCGGGCCAACCGGCCGCCGGCGGGAATTCCCAGGTATCTTCGGGCAAAAGGAATCGGCGGCGTGCCGCGCCGGTCACGATGAACAGCCCGGCGGAGGCGCCGAGGAGTGAAGGAAACTCGGGACCGAGGAGCACGCCGGTCAGAACGTAGGGCACGGTGAAGGCCAGGCCGGCGAACAGAGCGAAGGGCAAGATCGACAGCCCCTCGGTCCACGACCGGTTTTGCCCGAAGAAGCGCGTCATCATCACGACCATCAGCGTCGGCATCAGTGTGCCGGCGATCGCGTGTAGACAGACGGCGTAGACGGTGATCGTCTGGCGATACTCGGCAAACGAGAGACCGGCCGTGGCCAGGCGCGCGTTCAGCTCGGGGCTGGAGAGACCGTCGGTGACGCCGATGAGGATCGGCGTGCCAACGGCTCCGAAGGTGACGGCCGTGCTCTGGATCATCAAGCCGAGCATCACCGCGGCCATGGCCGGAAAGCCCAACGCCACCATCAACGGTGCGGCGATGGCCGCCGGGGTACCGAAGCCGGCGGCGCCCTCGATGAACGAGCCGAACAGCCAGGCGATGATGAGCGCCTGAACACGCCGATCATCGCTGATCCCGTGGAAGCTTCGTCGGATCGCCGCGACCCCGCCCGAGTGCTCGAGCGTCTTGAGCAGCAGGATCGCCGCAAAGATGATGAACAGGATGTCGAAGGTGACGAACAGACCCTGGACGGTGGACGCCGCGATGTGCCGGGCGTCCATGCGCCAGACCCCCCACGCCAGCGTTACCGCCGCGACGTAGACCAACGGCATGGCCCAGCGGGCCGCGATGCGGAAGCCGACGAGCAGGACGCCGGCCAGCAGGATCGGCGCCACCGCTACGGCCGCTTGAAAGCCCAGGCTCATGAGCCCCGAGTCTTACCGCCGGAGAACGGCTGCTCGGCTGATCGCTCCGTGTCGTCGTAGATAATGGCGTGAACCACCCTGGGACCGTGGACGCCCAGCGTCAGGTTGAGCTCGATGTCCGCCGACTTGCTGGGTCCGCTCACGAAGACGATCTGTCCGGGGCGTCGCAGCCGCTCATGAAACCCTTCGCGGCGTGACTCGGCCAACCAGTCTTCCAGCGTCGGATAGACGCGGCTGGTCGGCACGATCATCACATGGTGGGTGGGAAGCAGGCTGGCCGCTCGGCTCCGGCCGGGCCCGGTCGCCAACACCACGCTGCCGGTGCTGGCGATCGCCGCATCGACCGCCGTGAGGCCCACTCGGAGAGCGGCCGCCCGAGATCGGTGCTCGCGGTCGCGAAGCTCGTCGGGGACGACCAGCCTGATGCCGGCCTGCTCGAGCCGCGGCCCGAGATCGGGTGGCGTCAGGGCGGCCGCCGCCCAGCTCAGCACTTCGAGATCGCGGCGACCGCTGCCTTCGCCGTCTGGCCGGTCGTCAGCGCTCCATCCGGTGATGAGTTCGACGACACGGTCGGCCACATCGGCTGCCCCATTCACGACCTGGTAGCTGCCTGAGAGGGCGGCCAGGCTCTCACCGAATCGGTCACCCAGCTCGAGACGGTCCCCGCGCGCCTCGGTGACCTTCATCGCGGTGGCCGTCGTCGGAGCCGCACGGTCCTGAAGCCGATCTCCTTTGCGTCCGAGCGCCACGCGTAGGCGGCCGAGAATATCGTCGCGCCCGCTACTCACCACGCCGCTCCTCGATTTCTACGCTCCCCTCATCCTTTCGCCGCCAGATCTCGCGGAAACTGCGAGGGGCCGGCGTGGGAAAATCACGACTCCGGGTCCAGGCGCTGAACGGAGGAGGAAGCCTGCCGATGGTTTCCCGACCGCGCGCCAGGGTGCGGGCGAACCGGCGGAACGTCCCGATCGCCCACCCGTAGCGACGGCGGCCTCCAGCCGCCGCCGCGTAGGCCCGAAGCCCGGCGCTCTCGAATCGTGGCGCGGACCCGCCGCGCACCAGGTCGCTCCGCAGATCGAGCAGCAGCCTGGGCAGATCGATCTTTGCCGGGCAGACCTCCCGGCAGGCGCCGCACAGCGAGCTGGCGAAAGGCAACTCTCGCGCCGCCCGCGGATCGTCGGCCAGCAGTGGTGTGATGACGGCGCCGATCGGTCCGTTGTACGGAGTCTTGCCGTAGGCGTGACCGCCGATCTCGCGGTAGACCGGGCAGGCGTTCAGGCAAGCGCCGCAGCGGATGCACAGCAGAGCCTCTTCGTAGCCGCGCTCGAGGATACGCGTGCGACCGTTGTCCAGGAGTATGACATGCATCTCGTCCGGTCCGTCCGGTTGACCCGTGCGGCGCGGTCCGTTGCTCATCGACATGTAGACGGAAACGGCCTGGCCGGTCGCCGAGCGCGAGGCCGCCTGCCACAGCAGCAGCGCGTCCTCGGGTGAGCGCACCACCTTCTCGATCCCGGCGATGGCCACGTAGATCGGCGGCAGGCTGCTGACCATTCGACCGTTGCCCTCGTTGGTGACGAGACAGATGGTGCCGGTCTCGGCGATGGCGAAGTTGCAGCCGCTGATCCCCATGTCGGCGTCGAGAAACTCGTCGCGTAGCGTGCGGCGCGCGGCGGCGCAAAGCTCCGCGGGGTCGTCGGTTGGTCGTGTTCCGAGCTCTTGCTGAAAAAGCGCGCTGATGTCCTCGACGCGCTTGTGGATGACCGGCGCGAGGATGTGGCTGGGCGGTTCGTCGGCGAGCTGTCCGATGAACTCGCCCAGGTCGGTTTCGACGACTCGCATCCCGTTAGCGGCGAGCGCCTCGTTCAGCCCGATCTCTTCGCTAACCATCGATTTGGATTTGACCACCCGCCGCACCTGTCGGCTTCGGGCCAGCTCCAGAACCACGGCCTGCGCCTCGCCCGCGTCACGCGCCCAGTGCACCTGACAGCCGTTGGCGATGAGGCTGCGTTCCAGCTCTTCGAGCAGCTCGGGCAGGTTCGCGACGGCGTGTTCGCGCACGGCTCGGACCGTGTCACGCAGGCGCGCGCCGTCGATCTCACGCATCGCTTGGGCTCGCCGGGTGGTCAGATGTTCGGTGGCCCGGTCGAGAGCCGTGCGCAGCGCCGGATCGCCGAGCGCTTGCCGCACGCGCGTCTCGTAGGCAGCGCCGACGTCAACCGGCATGTGATCGATTCTCGCCGGTCTCTACGCTGTCGCGGCCGGCGGCCAGCAGCTCGGCGATGTGCACGGCTCGGCAGGGGGAGCGCTGACGTCTGAGCAAGCCGTTGAGGTGAGTCATGCAGCTGACGTCGCAGACCGCGACGGCCTCCGCGCCGCTGGCTTCGAGGTTCCGAAGCTTCCGCCGGCCCATCGCGGCGCTGATCTCCGCGTTCTTGAGCGCGAACAGACCGCCGAAGCCGCAGCACTCATCGGCGCCGGACAGCTCGACCAGCCGCGCCCCATTCAGTCGGGCCAATAGACGGCGCGGTTGCGCGTCGACGTTCAGCTCTCTGAGCAGGTGGCAGCACGGATGGTAGGTGAGGACGCCATCGAAACGGGCCGCGCAAGCGCTCACGCCCAGGACGTCAACCAGATACTGAGTGAGCTCGTAACACACCTCGCCAACGGCGGCCGCGCGAACTTGCTCGTCCTCGCTCGCACCGTCGAACAGGACGGAGAAATAGTGCCTGACCATCGCGACGCAACTTCCGCTCGGCGCGACGATCGCGTCGATCTCTCCGCTCTCGATCGGCGGCCCGAACACGTCCAGGAAACGCCGGGCCATCTTCAACGCCGTGTCGCGGTGTCCGGCATTGAACGCCGGCTGTCCGCAGCAAGACTGCTCGAGTGGGAACGTCACATCGGCGCCGTGGCGTTGGAGAAGCTCGACCGCCGCCAGGCCGACCTCAGGGTAGAACGTGTCGACCATGCAGGTGACGAAGAGCGCGACCCGGGGACGAGCCGCCGCTGGGCGTGGCGTGGCCATCGCGATACAACATGGTCTCAGTGCCGAAAAAGCGCGAGCCGCCTCCGCAACCCGCTGCGGGCAGGTCGATGCGGAGGAGGCGCGACTACGCGCGAATCCGGGCGCGCTCGACGCCTTAGTGGATGTTCAGTTTAAACTGGAGACCGTCGCCAGGTCTGATGGGCTCGGCTGGAGACAGGAGGGGGTCCGGCGCAGCGCGGGCTCTAGGGCTCCTCTTCCAGGTCGAACGCCTCGTCGAAGTCCGGAAGCCACTGCCCGGGTTGGCCGACAGACATCCCCCACTCGTCGGTTCGCGGCGAAGGATTGACAGAGCGGCTCGCACGGTCTGAATCGATCGGTCGGCCGCCAGTTCGGCGCAGCGGCTGGTTGTGGCGTGGCCTCTCTTTGCTCATCGACATGGAAGCGGGCCCGAATCTGGAGTTCTTGGGCATTGGGCGGCTCGGTGCCAGGCCGCGTGTCCCGTCCACCCAAATAGACGATTGGAGGGCCCGCGGGGTCACTCAGTTCGGTGGGTCAGGATACAAAACGAGAAAGCCGGCCCGCCGGCCGGCTCTCGCTGGGGTCTCCCCCAATCTCTCTAGGCTGAGGGGCTGCTGGCCCCTGCTTTCTGTAGACGAGGCGTTGGCGCAAAAGGTCACCGGCGGAAAGGGGAGTTGTAAACAAGCGTTTAGGGGCGGGTGGAGTCTCACGCACTGGCGGAAGCAACCCTCGGTGTAGGTGCGGGGCGCATTGATCCGTCCGCAGCAGGGAGCGATGTTTCGAGCAAATCCCGATGCGCAGGTGGTGTCGCCGGGCGCGGCTCTCGAGGCCGACGCTGGTCAAGACAGCGAGCAGAGAAAGACATGTTAGAGGTCGTTGTAGTTGGCGCGGGAATCGCCGGCTTCGCGGTCGCTTACGAGCTGTCGGAGCGAGGCGCCGCCGTGTCGCTGGTCGATGCGGGTCGGCCGGGTGGTGGAGCGACGGGGGCGTCGGCCGGGCTGCTGGCCGCGCAGTACGAATCGAGTTCCGATTCACCGCTCTTACAGCTCTATATCGAGAGTCGGACCCTGTACCCGAAGTACGCGGCGGCGCTGCAAGAGCTGTCGGGCCACGACCTGCGCCTCCGTTGGGACGGCATGCTCGTCGCCAACACCTCGGCCGCGGAGCACGAGAGCGCGCTGGCGACGGCACGCTGGCAGCAGGAAGCCGGGTTGCGGGCGGAGGTGCTGGAGACTTCCGAGGCCGCGCGGTTGTTGCCGGGTTTGAGCCACGAAGTGGTGTCGTACACGTGGCTGCCGGATGAGGGCCAGATCGACACGCAGGTGATGGCGCTGGCGTTGAGCGATGCGATCTCCCGCACGGGTATCCGGCTGATCACCGGGAACGGAGTGGCGAGCATCGAATCGCGCGAGCAGCGCGCGGTCGGCGTGGCTTTGCAGGATGGACGGAAGCTGGAAGGGGAACGCGTGGTGCTGGCGGCGGGCGCTTGGAGCGGTCAGATCGGCGGGCTGCCGCGGGCTTTACCGGTGCGCCCGGTGCGGGGGCAGATCTTGCGGCTTCCTGCCAAGGAACTGGGCTTGAAGCGGGTGGTGGCCACCCACGCCGGCCGCTATCTGGTCCCGCGTTGGGACGGCTCCGCGCTGGCAGGCAGCACGATGGACGACGTCGGCTTCGATCAGTCGCTCGATGAGCGCGGCCTGCGCGACATCCAAACTTCGCTCGCTCGGATCGTACCGGCGCTCGCCGGTCTGAAGCCGCGTGAGCGGTGGGCCGGCCTGCGCCCGATCAGCGCCGATTCGCGACCGGTCATCGGGCCCGACCCGGAGCTCGAGGGTCTGCTGTACGCCACCGGTTACGGGCGCGACGGGATCCTCATCGCTCCGGTGGCCGGCCGGGTGGTCGCCGATCTCACCCTGACGGGTGAGAGCACGTTCGACTGGCTCCCTTATCGACCTGATCGTTTCGCGCCCCGGGGCGACGAGAGGGGCCGGACGTGACCCTGCGGCGCCGGGGACCTTCGATGCGACGCCGAGAACGACCTGCGCATCATAAGAGTGTGAAAGCAAGAGAGAACCTGCCAATCAGAGGTGGACACAAGATGGGGGAAGTGAAGCGTGTCATGGTAATGGCCGCGCTGACGCTGCTGTTTGCGTTCTTGCCCGTGCGGCTCGAGGCTCAGGTTCCGGTTCGAGAACTGAATGGGCCGGAGGTCACCTTCCCCGAGGCCTTCGCGCTCGTTCAAGGGGTCCGCGAGCTCGCAGACGGCCGGGTGATGGTGGCCGATCCGCTGGGCCAGGTGCTGCTGGTCGCCGACCTGGCCTCGGGCGCGGCCGACACCCTGGGCGGCGTCGGTCAGGGTCCCGCCGAATACCGCCAGCCCGACGGACTGTTTCCTCTGCCCGGCGATTCGACCCTGCTGGTCGATCTCGGTAACGCGCGCCTGACGGTGATCGCGCCGGACGGGACGTTCGGCGAAACGATGCCGATTGCCCAAGGCGAGCCGGGTCGCGGAGGCGGGCTGTCACTCGTGTTGCCGAGAGCCGTGGACTCTCAGGGCCGACTCTACTTCCAACCTATGGGCGGGATGGGCCGCGGGTTCCCCGATTCCGCCGCCGTGGTTCGCTTGGACCGGCGCGATCAGGCGATGGACACGCTGACGAGGGTGAAGTTACCGGCCATGAAGCGGAGCACCTCCGGCGGCGCGGGCCAGCAGCAGGTCAGCTTGAGCCCGGTACCGCTGAGCCCAGAGGACGCGTGGGCCGTGGCCGGTGACGGGCGTATCGCCGCGGCTCGCTCCACCGACTATCACCTCGAGTGGATCCATCCCGACGGAAGAGTGGTGCGCGGTACGCCAGTCGACTACACGCCCGTTCGGATCGACCGCGCGGACAAGGAAGAATGGGTAGAAGGGCTCGGCAACGGACTGACCATCGGCGTCATGATCGAGAACGGAGATCGTCGGGTGAGTTTGAGCCGGGGAGGTGGTGGTAGCGGCTCGCTCGATGTCGACCGCTTCGAGTGGCCGGAGCACAAGCCCGCGTTCGCCGCTCGCGGTGTCTGGGTGACGCCGGAAGGCGCGGTTTGGGTTCAGCGTCACGTCCCGGCCGGCGAGCGGCCGTTGTTCGACGTCTTCGACGGCGCGGCGAAGTTGAAGGCCAGGGTCACGCTGCCCGAGGGACGGCAACTGGTCGGCTTCGGGCGCGATGTATTGTATGCGGTGCGGAGCGACGATTACGGCTTGCAGTGGCTCGAACGCTACCGGCGAGCCGGAGACTGATCCGCTACGTTCTGCAAAAGCGAGGGGCGGCTCACGGCCGCCCCTCGCTTTTACCGCCTTCCCGACCGAATCAGCCGACGATCAGCCTTCGACCTTGAACGACAGTCTCAGCCTGGCGCGATAGCGCACGATGTTGCCTTCTTCCACCGTCATGTCGAGCCGGTCGACCTCGGCGATGCGCAGGTTCTTCAGGCTTTCGCCCGCCTTGCTGACGGCGTTCTTCGCTGCGTCCTCCCAGCCCTTCGTGCTCGTCCCTACGAGCTGAATGACCTTGTAAACGCTGTCCGCCATGTTGACCCTCCTCTTCCGGGATCGCTCTTTCCGAGTGGCTGAACTTAGGTAGGCGACCGAGCGGGCGAAAGGCGCGGCGCATGACTTCGCGTCCGGCCTAGCGGTCGCGCCCCGGTTTCGCGAGATAGACCCTGGCCTCACCACCCGTCTGGTCGACCACCACGATGTCGTCCAGCCCGTCGCCCGTCAGGTCGGCGACCGCGAGGCCCCACGGGTTGGCGCCGCCGGGGATCTCCCCCGTGCGCATCGGAGCGGGGCCGCCCCAAACGACGAGCACATGGGGCTCCATGTAGTTGATGACCACCGCATCCTGAATACGATCGCCGTTCAGGTCCCCGACGACGGCCCTCTTGCCGCCAGACGCTCTGCGCCACTCCAGCGCATCGTCTTGCTCGAACCTCCCCGATCCAGCGCCGCGAAGGATCGAGACGGGCCCAGGTTCCGAACCGATGATGAGATCGACGACTCCGTCACCGGTGAGGTCACCCGCCGCCACCGTGAACGGTCGTTCGGCGGCTATCTTCAGGGGCGGTTGGTTGCCGGTCGGTGCCGCGTTGAGCACGACGGCGATCTCGTCGCGATTTGGAGTGACCAGATCGGCGGTGCCGTCTCCATCGACATCGGCCAGCGCCATGCCACGGTATGGATCGCCGCCAACATCGATCCGAGGCCCCGGTACGGCGAACGTCGCCTGTCCGCTCCCGAGGAACACGGCGATCCCCTCGGCATCGCGGTCGTCAACCAGCAAATCGAGATGCGAGTCGCCATCGAGGTCGATACTCTCGATGGCGTGTGGATGTGGGCCCACCCCGACGTTCAACCGTGAGGCCGGGGCGGGCAAGAAACGACCGGTGCCGTCGTTGAGGAGCAGCGTGACGTAATCGGTATCGTGGTTGGCGACCGCGGCATCCAGGTCGCCGTCTTCGTCGTAGTCACCCAGCGCGACGTCTACAGGATTCTCACCCGCCGGGAAGACGCCGGACAGTCTGAACCGACCGGAACCGTCGCCTGCCAGCACCGCAATCTCACCGCTGCCTTGTCTCGCGATCACAAGGTCGGCCTGGCCGTCGCGGTTCACGTCTCCCACGGTGACGTCTGCCGGCTCGCCGCCGATAGCCATGGGAGAGCCGGCGGCTGCAAGGCCCGGTGCCTGCGCCGCCGTCGACCGGCAGCTCAACACGGTCAGGGCCGCGATCAGTGGAAGCCACGCGCTCACGGGAGCGACCTCATCTGATGCCCAGCACGATCTCCAGCGCTTCGATCGCAACCTCCTGTGCCGGCCCACCCTGCAGATTCGTCATCGCCGCAACGGCGAGATCTTCCTCCGGCACCAGCACGAGGAGTGTCGCGGTGCCGCTCTGTCCACCGCTGTGGAGCAACAGCCGATACCCCTTGTGGCTCAGAATCACGTTGACCCCGTACCCGTAGTATCCCTCCGCGTCAGTGGCGAGCGGCTGACCGTTCGGGAACTCGGGGTACGCGGTCATCTCGGTGATCGACTTCTCGCTCACGAGCGAGCCGCCATCGAACGCCATCGCGAAACGCACGAGATCGGGCGCCGTCGAGAGGTGCCCGCCCGCCGGCAGGTTCTCGGTCACGTCGCGGTAGGGCGCGCGAAGCAGCGGGCCGCCGCCGCGGCGCCAGTAACCAGCTGCACGGTGCTCGATAACCGCGTAGTGATCGTCCGTCAGCGTGCGGGTCATGCCCGCAGGTCCGAACACCAGTTCCCGCATCAGATCGGCGTACGGCTGCTCGGCGGCGCCCCTCAGCACGCAGCCCAGAAGCCGAAAGCCGTGGGACGAGTAGTGGAACCGCGTGCCCGGCTCGAAGAGCAGCGAGTCATCTTTGAACTGTGCGACGGGTGTAATGACGTTGGTGTAGCGGGTGTACTGGCCGATCTGCTCGGCTTGGCTGCGGTCCCGCAGCCGGGCGCGCTCCTGCGGCGTGTCTTTCGGCTCGTCGTTGGAGCCCCAGTAGTGACGGATGCCCGCCCGGTGGGTCAGCAGATGTCGGGAGGTGACGGGCCAACGCTTTTCCGGGAAGACCGGGCAATAACGCTGAACCGGAGCGCTCAGGTCCAACGTGCCCGCTTCCACCAGCCGCATCGCCGCGGTGGCCGACATCCACTTGCTGATGGAAGCCGTGCGGTAGAGGGTCTCGGCGGTGGCGGGGACGTCGTGCTCGAGGCCCGCCGATCCATACCCTTTCGCCCAGATGAGCACGCCCCCGCGACCGACGGCGACCGACAGCCCTGGGGCTCCCGTTTCGGCCATCTGAGCGGCGACGACGCTGTCGATCCGCGAGACCTGCTCGGCTGTGAGCAGATCTTGGGCAACGGCCCCGGAGGCCGAGGCGAATAGGAGCGCGACGCTGACGGCGGCGGGGACGATCGGACGAGTCGGGAATTCACGTAGCGGCAAGCGACCTTCCGTTCCGTGTGTGAATCGATGCCAACACGAGTGGTCGGAAAAACGACACACGCCATCTATGTGGCTGAACGCCACCTTGGCAAGCACGCGCTCCCTGGCGCCCTATGGACGCCGGTACTCTCCTTCCATGACCGTCCGGCGCACGCCGCCGTCCAGGAACACCACGTCCCACGTGTACCGGTCGGGCGCGGCGATCGTCCAGACGAACTCATAATCGTGAGCGTGCCCGGTGACGGGGTCGTTGTACGAGCCGGCCAGCACGGCGCGGTTTTCCGCTTCATTCCATGGCCCGGCGCCCGTGACATAGTACGTGCCGAACGTGTCGAACCCGACGGCGGTGTACACGCCCGGGCCGCGATCGAACCCGAGGATGGTGAGCGCCTCGAAGGGCATCGCGCCGGCGGAGCCGGTCACGGTACTCGCGAGGTATCGGCCGCCCATGATCATGCGGTTCTCGACGGTGGCCGTGAAAGACATCCCCGGCATCTGGAACGTGGCCTCCCAGTCGCCGGCCAGAGCGGCCAGGCGCGCGTGCTCGGGCCCCGGCCGGGCCAGCTCCATCATCCTTGCCATCTGCGCCGAGTCGGGCACCTCCTGGGCGGCGAGCGGCGCCGCCGCCAAAAGCGCGACGGCTGCGCTAACAATCGACTCACGGTGCATGGATCTTTCTCCTAGGCGGATTTCAGGTTGACGGCCACCCGGGCCAGCTCGGACATGAAGTGGCCCCAGCCGAACGGGTAATCGCTGAAGTCGACGGTTCGGATGAAGCCGGAATGGATGAGCGTCACCCGAGTGCCGGCGCCTTCGGCCTCGAGCAACCAGGTGATCGACTGGGTGGGGACTGACGTATCACCGCGCCAGTCAGGCCAGCTCACCACGAGGCGCTCGTTGGGGACGATGTCGAGGATCCGCATGGGCCCGCCCTCGACCTCCTTGCCCTCCACCGTGTACTTCCAGCCCAGCTCGTAGCGGCCGCCCACGCGCAGCTCGACCACCGGGTCGGGCGCTCCCATCCAGTCGCGCAGCGCGTCCGGCTCGGTCAACGCCCGGAACACCACCTCCCGCGGCGCGTCCACGGTCATCGAGAGCCGGATCTCCGGGTTGGCTTCGGCGAAATCGGGCCGCAGCACCCGGCCGTGGCCGGTCGTGTGCGCCATCAAGTTGCCCAGGGTGAAGCGCCACCAGTCCTCGATCAGCTCCTTTGGCCGCGGCTGATCGAGCTGGCCGTGCAACTCGTGCTGGATCGCCACCCGGGTCCGAGGGCCCTGTTCGCTCTCTTCCGGCGTCAGCGTGATCGTCACCGCGCTGGGGACCCCACACACCAACCAGTCGAAGGCGAGCCGGGCGTCGGGCTCGAAGACGGTGATCGTACCTTTCGCGTCCTCTGCCGCGGGAGTCCCGACGGTGTGGCGACCCCAGAATTGGAACGCGCCGCCGACCCGGGGCTCGACCCGCGCATGCTCGGCGAACCAATCCTTCAGCTCATCCTCCGAGGTGAGAGCTTGGAAGAGCCGGTTGGCGGGCACCGGTATGGGGAAGGCGTAGTCGTGCGTCCAGCCGTTCATCATGTGCGCTCCTCGACGTATCGTTTGAGGTCGTGCATCCGCGCGGTCCAGAACACGCGGTAGCGGTCCAGCCACTTGTCGACTTCACGTAGGGCTTCCGGGGCCAGCCGGTAATAGCGCGACTGCGCCTCCTTTCGCTGGACCACGAGGCCGGCCTCACGCAACACCCGGAGGTGCCGAGAGATGGCGGGCCGACTGACGGGAAAGCGGTCGGCGACGTCCCCGGCCGAGCGCTCGGCGGTGCGGAGAAGATCGAGGATCTGACGCCGGGTGCTGTCGGCGAGGGCGTCGAATATGGCGGCGCGGTTGTATTTAACCATTGTGTTACATACTACCCGCACCGCTCGCCCGGCGCAAGCCGCGGGGCCCGATGCGATCGCGATCAGGTGCTCAGCTGATCGAGCAGGCGCTGGGCCTGATCGCGGCCTTCGCGCGTCAACGCGATACGGCCGTCGGCCACCCATTCGAGATACTCCTGGGCGACCTGAGATGTGATGGCTTTTTCCGAGGCGGTGAACTTTGGCGTGTGATCGAGTCGGCGGAAGGCGCGGTTGATGTCTCTCGGCTTGATGGCCTTGCGGTGGTAAGCCATCAGGAGCAACAGCTCCTCTTCGAACGTTTGGGCTCGAGGCAACACTTCGTGGGCGAGCGTGTCGTCGTCGATGTTGTCGAAGGTCAGCGGCTCGCGGCGGGTCCGCGCGCCCTTGGCGCTGAAAGCCGAGACCGGCGGGGTCAGTTCGAGATCGCCCAGATCGGCGGGCTCGACATCGCCTTCAACGGCCTCTAGCTCTTCTTCGAGAGCCGCCTCTTCCGTGATCGGCTCGTCGGCGGCTTCCTCTTCTTCCGGCTCGGCTTCGAGTTCCGCGGGTGCCTGGTTCGGCGCCGCTTCCGCCACCGGCTCGGCGCGTTCTTCGCCAGCCTCGACCATGGCGATGTATTCGCGGAGCAGTGAGATCCGCTTTTCGATCGCCTGAATGCGATCCTGCAGTGATTGGATCTGGGACTTGGTGGCCTCGATCTGCTGGCCCAACGCCGCGATCTGGGCGTGAGCGGCCTCGATCAGTTCGTGCGTGGCCGCGAGGGTCGCCTCTTCCTGGGCGAGCCGCTGTTGGAGGTTTTCGAGGTCTTCCATTGGCGCTTCCGGTAGGCGGGGTAGGGAGCGTGACGCCAAATGTGTCGGGTAGAGGCGAGCGGTGCAAGGGTGTGCGGGGTCCCGCTTTGGTGACGGCCGGGCCCGATTCGCGGCGGCCGCGTACGGCGTAGGTTCTTGCGCCGCTTGTGATTGGGCCGTCGATGTTATAGCTTCAAAGTCGCCTCCCCCTGTTCGGCCGCTCTCCGGCGGGCCGTTTTTTACTGTCCAACCCCGCAGGGGATCGCCGAAGTGTCCATAGAACCAGATCTTCCAGCGATCGAGCGCGTGCGCATGTCCAGGGGCTGACCGTGTCACTCATCGTCGGTATCCGGTGCGTCGACGGCGTCGTCATCGCCGCGAGCGGGCCCGCCTCATGGCCCTCGGCGGACGGGTTGCCGGCCGCTCGGCAACAGGCCAAGCGGCTGCGGGTCGTCGCCGGGCAGGCGGTGCTCGGCGTGGCGGCTCACGATGGATTGGCGCAGGAGATGGCGCTCTCTCTGGAACGGTGTCTGGTCGGACCCGATCGTGGCGATACGGCCGAGGATGCGCTCCGCGCCAAGATCCGCGACGCGTTGGCGGCGCCGATCCAGCGCACGGTCGCCATTCACCAAACGCTGCAAGGTCTGCCGGGCTTTGCGACCACCTCCAACGACTATCTTGTCAGCCATTCGATCCTCGCCATTCCGCTGCACCGGACGGTTCGTCTTTACGCCCTCGACCCGGAGTGCTCGCTGACGGAGATCACCGAGGAGCTTGGCTGTGCGGCGGTTGGCTCAGCGCGCTCGGCAGCCGAGCCCTTCCTGCTCTTTCTGCGGCGCGTTCTCATCGGGCATGAGCCGCCGAACCTTTCGACCGGAGAGCTCGCCGCTTACTGGACGGTGCATCAAGCGGTCGGCAACAACGTGGCCGGTGTGACCGAGCCGATTCAGGTCATCTCGGTGACCCGGAACCCGGAGGGCTCCATCGAAATCGTCGAGCGCGGCGAGGATGAGATCGCGGCGTTGCGCCAGGCGATGGAAAGGGCCGAGGAGAGGATCGTGCAGAGCTTCCGCGGTGCCACGGGCGGAGACGGGAAGCCGGTGTCCAACGCGTCGGAGAAACCGGTTCGGAAGCGGGTGCCCGAGGTGCGGCTAACGTTACAACCGCCCGAGCGTAAAGGGCGCGAGCGCTGGTAGGCCAGCGTCCTCGGCTCCTGGTTGTCTCCACCTGGCTTCCTGCCTACATTAGGTTGACTTCCCCGCAGGACCGCCGGCAGTAGTCTGTCCCGACAATGCGTTAGACACCAGAGCACGGAGCGAGCTATGCCTCGTCGCGGGAGAGCTTGGCCCTTACTGATCGGCCTATCGCTGCTGGTTGCCTGTGACAGCTTCGAGAAGGACGATGCGGCGCTGCAGATTCGGGAGCGGTTTTGCGGAGGGTGGCCGTACGGCTGCACGGACAGCACGCGCGTCGTGATCGAAGACGTCGAAAAGACTCGCCACGGCCGGCAGGTGAAGTTCCGGGTCGTCGATCGCGATGATCGGACCGCGGAGCTGTCGGCCGCCTACTTCGAGCCCCAGGACGATGAATGGCAGTTTCTCCTGTTCGAGAATCCCTTCGACGACATGTTCGAGATCGAGGCGGCAAGGTTCGACCAGGATCGGAAAAAGTTCTCCGAGTCGCTGCGAGAACTAAAGGCGGCCCAGAACTGGTTCATGTCCATCTACAGCCGCTACGCTCGCACGCTGCAGGAGCTCGATAGCGTCAGCTACAGGCCTAAGGAGCCGCCGATCCGAATGACCGTCGCGCCCGATGCGAAGAGCTGGACGGGCGATCTATCGAATCAGTTCGTGAGATGCCAGCTCGAGATCCCTCGACAGCAGCTTCCGGACTGTGCGGGTTTGGCCGCGACCCACGCCGGCACCGATTCGGGTCCGTTGTCGCACGCCTTCGGAGACGAGGCGTACAGGCAGACCAAGTTCGGAAAAGAGTGATCGCGGCACCGACCGAAACCGTCCGCACCTCCGACGCCCGTCAGCCGACGAGTCCGCCGCTGTAACAGGCGGACGGGCGTCTTCTTACAACGTTTACGCCGTGTCGAAGCTCTAACCCACGGTGGAGGGGCGCTTGCCCATCCAGCGCGGCGTCGTCAACTTGCACCGCGTGCGAGCAATGTGAATTCGAGCCGGCTGACGACCGGCCCGGCATGATCTGCCCATGAGCGATAGCGGCGTCAGGCTTCGTGGGTTCATTGCGGAGCTCAAGCGGCG
>CAYGAJ010000016.1:0-23364 GCA_964347815.1 uncultured Gemmatimonadota bacterium
GGTAACTTCTTTGGTTCCATAGGGGTAAGGCTGTCGCTATGACACGGGGTGGAGACGTCCAGCACCTGCGCCGGGCCCTGGCCCTGGCCGAGCGGGGGTGGGGCCGCGTGGAGCCGAACCCCTTGGTCGGGGCGGTGGTCGTGCGTGACGGCGAGGTGGTGGGCGAGGGGTATCACGCCGAGTTTGGAGGCCGGCACGCCGAGGTCGACGCTCTGGCAGCGGCGGGTGAGCGGGCGCGCGGAGCGACGCTCTACGTCACCTTAGAGCCTTGTCATCATGAGGGGAAGACGGGGCCGTGTACGCGGGCGATCGCCGACGCCGGCATCGCCCGTGTGGTGTGCTCGTTGGCGGACCCGAACCCTGAGGCGGGCGGCGGAGCGGAGTATTTGCGCGAGCGGGGCGTGGAGGTCGAGTTGGGGGTGTGCGCGCAGGAGGGCTCCGATCTCAACGCCCACCACCTGAACGCGCACCGGCGACAGCGCACCTTCGTTGCCTTGAAGTACGCGCTGTCGCTGGACGCGCGCCTGGCCGAGCGGCCGGGTGTGCCCAGTCGAGTGACTGACGCTGCGGCGATCGTCGAAGCCCACCGGTTGCGAGCCGGGCACTCAGCGGTCATGGTCGGGATCGGGACGGTGCTTGCCGACGACCCCCAATTGACGGTTCGCGAGTGGCGGGCGCCGCGCGTCGCGCCGCTCCGGATCGTTTTGGATTCGCGACTGCGGCTACCGCCCGGGTCGCGGCTGGTGCAAACGGCCCGTGAGGTGCCGGTCTGGGTGTTCACCAGCGAGGCGGCGTCGGCGGAGCGGAAAGCGAAGCTGGAATCGTTAGCCGTGAGGGTCGTCTGCGTGCCTCTGGAGTCCGGGGGTGGCCTCGACCTTGGTGCGGTTCTTGCCACCCTCTGGAAGCACCAGGTGACCTCCGTGCTTTGCGAGGGGGGCGGGCGATTGGGCTCGGCGCTCCTGGCGGCAGGGCGGGTTGACCGCTTTTATGCGTTCGTCGCACCGAAGCTGTTCGGTGAGGCCGGGGTGAGCGCCTTTCAGGGTCCGCGGGGCCGGGCGCCGCTCGACTGGCGGCTGATCCGGCGCACGGAGCTGGGTCCGGTGACTCTGCTGACGCTGAGCCCCGAGGCGGGGGTCAATGAGGAAGTAGATGTTTAGCGGGATCGTAGAGGAGATCGGCGTCGTCGAGTCGGCCATCGACCGGGGCGGTGGTCGGGAGATCGTGATTCAGGCCGAGCAGGTGCTGGCCGATCTGAAGCCGAGCGACAGCATCAACGTCGATGGCGTCTGTCAGACCGTCGTGTCGTTGGGCGAGCGGGGTTTCAGGGTGCAGGCGATCGCTACGACGCTCTCTCGCACCACGCTGGGCGAGTTTCGGCCCGGCCGGCAGGTGAACCTGGAGCGGCCGATCGCCGCCGGCGGTCGTTTCGGCGGCCACTTCGTGCAGGGTCATGTGGACGGTGTGGGGACGGTGATCGGGGTGGAGCGCCGCGGCGAGATGTGGCTGGTCCGCTTTACCTTGCCTGAGACGGTCGAACCGTACACGATTCTACACGGCTCGATCGCGGTCGACGGCGTCTCGCTGACGATCAACGCCCTCCCGCAGCCCGGGACTGCCGAAGTGGCTCTCATTCCTTATACTTATGAACACACCAACCTCTCTCGGCTGGCGCCGGGAAGCCGGGTCAACCTTGAGGCGGACATGATCGGCAAATACGTGGTCGAGGCGGTCGGGCGGTTAGGCGCCGACAGGAAGCCGGCGGACCTCTTGGAGCGACTGGCGGAGTGGGGGATAGAATAACTGCAGTGGGCCGGGCGCGGGGATACGTGAGCCGCCCTCTCAATATCAGAGCACGATGAGCGAAATAGAGTTTCATACCGTCGACGAGGCGGTCGATGCAATCCGCCGAGGCGAGATCGTCATCGTCGCCGACGATGAGGATCGGGAGAACGAGGGCGACCTGGTTTGCGCGGCCGAGAAGGTCACCCCCGAAGTCATCAACTTCATGGCGACGCACGGTCGCGGGCTCATCTGCCTGACGCTGACGCCGGAGCGTGTCGAGCAGCTGGTGCTGACCGCCATGGGGGACCACGCCAGCGATTCCCAGGGCACCGCGTTCATGGTGTCGATCGACGCCACCTCCAAGCACGGCGTCTCGACCGGCATCAGCGCCGCCGACCGGGCCATGACGATTCGGGTGGCAATCGACCCCGAGTGCCGGCCCGAGGACCTGCGGCGGCCGGGCCACGTTTTTCCGCTACGCGCCAAGCCCGGCGGCGTGTTGCAGCGTGTCGGCCAGACCGAGGCTTCGGTGGATCTGGCGCGGATGGCCGGGCTGACGCCGGCGGGGGTGATCTGCGAGATCCTGAATCCGGACGGCACGATGGCGCGGCGGCCTCAGTTGGAAGCTTTCGCGCAGCGACACAAGCTGAAGTTCGTGACCGTCGCCCAGATCATCTCGCACCGCCTGAAGACCGAGCGCCTGGTTCACCGAGTCGCCGAGGCCGAGCTACCGACCGACTTCGGCGACTTTCGCGTCTACGCCTTCACCAACGACGTCGATCGACGCGAGCACATCGCGCTGGTCAAGGGCGTGGTCGAGGGCCAGCAGGACGTGTTGGTGCGCATGCATTCCGAGTGCCTGACCGGCGATGTCTTCCACTCGCAGCGCTGCGACTGTGGCCAGCAGTTGAAGGCGAGCCTGCACCGGATCGACGAGGAGGGGCGCGGGGTGCTCGTCTACATGCGGCAGGAGGGCCGCGGGATCGGCCTCATGAACAAGATCCGCGCCTATCAGTTGCAGGAGCGGGGGATGGACACGGTCGAAGCCAACGAGAAACTAGGCTTTCCCGCCGACCTCCGCGACTACGGGATCGGCGTGCAGGTCCTGCTCGACCTCGGCATCAAGTCGATGCGCCTGATGACCAACAACCCCAAGAAGATCGTCGGCCTGCAAGGCTACGGGCTCTCGGTCACCGAGCAGGTTCCGATCACCGTGACGCCCACCCGGCACAATCTCAATTATCTGCGCGCCAAGCGCGAGAAGATGGGCCACCTGATTCCATCGGACGAGAAGCTCGGGGCCGACGAGAAGGTGGCGCGCTGATCTGATGCGAGAGCGATACGGACGGTTCCGGGCCGAGGGGCGGCGCTTCGCCCTGGCCGTCAGCCGCACGAACGAGTTGGTCACCCGCCAGCTGTTGGCCGGCGCGGTCGACTGTCTCCGGCAGCACGGCGCGGGCGAAGATGATATCGAGATCTTCTGGGTCCCCGGGGCCTGGGAGCTGGCGCCGCTGGTCGCGCGGCTGGCGCGGGGCGGCCGTTACGCCGCGATCGTCGCCCTGGGAGCGCTGATCCGGGGGGCGACGCCCCACTTCGATTATCTGTCATCCGCCGCCAGTCAGCGTCTCGCATACGTCGCGACCCACTCGGATACCTACGTCTCCTTCGGTGTGCTGACGGCCGACACTCTCGAGCAGGCCCTCGAGCGCGCTGGCAGCAAAGCCGGCAATCAGGGCTGGAAAGCGGTCCAGGCGGCGATCGAGATGGCCGACCTGCTGGACCAGGTCGATGGGGAGTCGGACTAAGGCCAGAGCTCGGGCGCTGCAGGTCCTCTACGCCTGGGAGCTGAGGGGATGTCACGAGCGGCTGCACGCCGTCGACTTGGAGCTGACGTCGAGCGAAGGCCGCTCGCGCGATGGGCCCGTCCAGCTCTACACCGACCGGTTGCTCGAGGCGATTGAGCTTCACCGCGCCGAGGTCGATTCCCGAATCGAGTCGCTCGCCGACAACTGGCGTCTATCTCGCATGACGACGGTGGACCGAAACATCCTGCGGATCGCCGCCGCCGAGATGCTCTTTCTCGATGACATCCCGCTCCGCGTGTCTCTCCACGAAGCGATCCGCCTGGCCGAGTGGTTCGGCACCGAAGAGAGCCGCCGGTTCGTCAACGGCGTCCTCGACGCGCTGTTGCGCGAGCTGGAGCCGGAGCGGCTATCCGATGCTCGATGAGCGCGGGCCCGCTGAGACTGCTCGTCATCAATTGGCAGGACATCAAGAACCCGCAGGCAGGCGGAGCCGAGATACACCTGCACGAGATCTTCGGCCGACTCGCCCGACGAGGGCATGACGTGACGCTTTTGTGCTCGGGTTGGCCGGGATCCCCGCCCCAGGAGGAGGTGGACGGCGTCACGGTCCGGCGCGTCGGCGGGCGTTACAGTTTCACGTTTCTTGCAGCGCCTTACTACCGGCGGTATCTGCGAGATGCGGGGTACGATCTGGTGGTGGAAGACATCAACAAGATCCCACTTTACACCCCCCTCTGGGTCCAGCCGCCGGTCGTCGGCTTGGTACCACACCTGTTTGGCGGCACGGCGTTTCGAGAGGCATCGCTGCCGTTTGCCACAGCCGTGTGGCTGGCCGAGCGCCCCATCCCCTACTTCTATCAGCACGTGCCGTTTCAAGCGATCTCCCAGTCGACGGCCGACGATCTGGCGGAGCGCGGGCTGCCGCGCGCTTCGATCCGCGTGATCCGCCCGGGTCTGGACCGATCGCATTTCGCGCCCGAACCCGGTCGGCCGCGCTTCGACGAGCCGACTTTCGCCTATGTGGGCCGCCTGAAGCGGTACAAGGGGCTCGAGACGGTGGTGGAAGCGGTGGGCCGTCTGGCCGCGTCCGGCCTCGAGGCGCGCCTGCGGGTGGCGGGGAAAGGGGATCACGAGGAGGCGCTCCGCCGTTTTTCCGCCGAGCGTGCCCCCGGCCGGGTGGACTTTCTCGGCTACATAACCGAGCCGGAGAAGCTCGACCTATTGCGCCGGGCTTGGGCGACGGTTTACCCATCACCAAAGGAGGGCTGGGGCCTGACGAACGTCGAGGCGGCGGCG
Source organism: uncultured Gemmatimonadota bacterium (assembly GCA_964347815.1). Lineage (GTDB taxonomy): Bacteria > Gemmatimonadota > Gemmatimonadetes > Palauibacterales > KS3-K002 > CAYGAJ01. The sequence goes on from CAYGAJ010000016.1 coordinate 4,884, forward strand.
TGCGGAACGCCGGCGCTGGCCTCCGATTCGCCGGGCCTTCGGGAGTCGGTGGCCGATGAGCGGAGCGGGCTGCTGGTCAGGCACGGCGACGTCGAGGCGTGGGTGCGCGCCATGGGGCGCATCGTCCGCGACGCGGGCCTGCGGGCTCGCCTCCAGTCAGGCGCTCTCGACTTTGCCGGGGAATTCGGTTGGGACCGGACGGCGGAGGAAACCGAAACACACCTGCGGGAAGTCCTTTCCGCTTCCTCCCAAACGGTTCCGACGTGACTTCAACGCGAGGGTATCGGAGGTGACATGAAGATCTCCATGACCGCCCGGAATTTCGAGTTGAGTGATGCTTTGCGTGATTATGTTGAGAAGAGGTTCTCCCGGTTGGACCGCTATTATCAACGCATGTCGCGACTGGAGGTGACGCTTACGGAGGAGAAGCGCCAGAGGCGCGTGGAAGCGCTCGCGGCCGTCGACGGCGACGTCGATCTTCACGCCGAGGCCGCCGCCGAAGAATTTCGCGTCGCAGTCAATCGGGTCTCCGACAAGCTGGCGCGCCAGCTCAAGCGGCGGCACGATCGGCGTCGCGATCACCAGGCTCCCCGGCTTGGACAGGAGATCCCGGCGGAGGAGGCGCTCGAAGGTAGCGAGTCGTGAGTCTGACCGTTCGCGAGCTTCTGAAGTTGCGCGGCGAAAGCCTTCGCTTGCGGTTGGCGACGCGCGAGGACACGGGGCTGGAACGCGAGATCCTCCAGCCCGAGATCTCGAGCCCCGGGCTGGCCCTCGCCGGCTTCACCGAGCGTTTCACACCGGGAAGGGTTCAGGTCCTGGGGGAGACCGAGGTGAGCTACCTGCGCAAGCTGGACGCCAAGCGCCGGCGTGCCACGGTAGAGGCGCTCATGTCGTTCGAGTGCCCGGCCATCTTCGTGACTAAGGGGCAAGAACTTCCCACGGAGCTGATCGAGGTGGCGGAGCGTCACGCCACGCCGGTGGTGATCAGTGAACTGGGGACGGCCGAGTTCTACCGCCGCATCAATCCTTTTCTCAACGACCATTTCGCGCCTCAGACCCACCTGCACGGATCGCTGGCGGATGTTTACGGCGTCGGTCTGCTGTTCGTCGGTCACAGCGGCATCGGCAAGAGCGAGTGTGTTCTCGATCTGGTGGAGCGTGGTCACCGTCTGGTCGCCGACGACGTCGTGCGTGTGACACGGCAGGGGCACGATGTGCTGATCGGGCGCGGGCTCGAACTGGCCCGTCATCACATGGAGATCCGGGGTATCGGGATCATCAATGTGCGCGCCTTGTTCGGTATTCGGGCGATCCGACAGCAGAAGCGCATCGAGGTGGTCGTTCAACTGGTCGAGTGGTCGCGGCAAGAGTCGTACGATCGCACCGGGCTGGACGCAGACTATACCGAGATCCTCGGCGTCCCCATCCGCCGCGTTACCGTGCCCCTCAACCCGGGCAAGAACATCACCGTGATCTCGGAAGTCGTTGCGATGAATCATCTGCTCAGGTACGCCGGGGTCGATACGGCGGCGGCGTTCAACGCGGACCTGAAGGATGCCATGGCTCCCGTCCGCGAATACTTGGAAGAAGACTATGAGTGAGGGCGTCCAGGGGCTGCTCGTCGGCCACGGCAGGTTGGCTGAAGGTCTGCTCGACGCGATCGCCGAAATCACCGGCTCGCGCGAGGGGCTGTACCCACTGGACAACGAGGGCCTGACGCCGGAGGCGCTCACCGATCGCCTGGCGGAAATGGTGTCGGATCAGCCAAGCGTGATCTTCGTCGACCTGCCCAGCGGGAGCTGTGCCTACGCCGCACGCCGCCTCCGGCTGACGCGCCGCAACGTGGCGGTTGTCTGTGGGGTGAATCTGCCGCTCCTACTCGATTTCGTTTTTCACCGCAGCTTGCCTCTGGATGAGATCATCGAGCGGCTACATTCGCATGTGGGCGTCTCGATAGAACGTTCGACGGATGCCGATCCTTCTGTGCCGAGTCGATGACCGCCTGATCCATGGGCAGGTGGTCGTCGGCTGGGGCGCACGGTTGGGGCTCGAGTACATCGTGGTCGTCGACGACAACCTGAGCGAATCGGATTGGGAGCAAGATCTTTTCCGCGCCGGGCTCCCGGCGAAAGTCCAGGCCGGCTTTGTGAGCGTCGCCGGTGCGGAAGAGCGGTTTCCCGAATGGCAGGCGGGCAGGGAACGCGTCTTCGTACTCACCCGCGATCTCGAGACCATGCGACGCTTGGCCGAGAACGGCGTGCTTGAGGGTATCGAGATCAACCTCGGCGGACTCCACCTGTCGCCGGACCGGCAGCGAGTGTTGCCTTACCTGTTTCTCAGCGATCAAGATCGCGAAGAGCTCGAGCGGCTAGGGCGAACCGGCGTGCCGGTGAGCGCGCAGGATGTCCCGACCGCGCGCAAGATCGGCCTCGATGAGATCATCTGAGTCGGCTCTTGGATCCCACAGCGATTGACCTGCTGGCCCTCGCGGCCCTGGGTGGCCTGGTCGGCCTCGACACCGTCTCCTGCGCGCAGGCGATGGTCTCCCGGCCGATCGTCGCCGGCCCGCTCGCCGGACTGCTCCTCGGCGACGTCGGCACCGGCATGCTGGTCGGCATACTCCTGGAGATCGTCAGCCTGAATCAGCTTCCCATCGGGGCCGCCCGGCACTGGGACACCGGGCCCGCTGCGGTGGGCGCGGCGGCGGCCGCCGTTTGGGCCGGCGGCGCCACGCCGTCCTCGCTGGTGCTCGCCGTCGGGTACGGTGTGCTGATGGGTTGGGCCGGAGGTTGGTCGATGCATGGGCTCCGGCGCCTGAACGGGATCCTGGTGGGGCGGGAGGGAGGGCGTCCCATCGCGCCCGGCCGCCTGTCGCGACGTCACTTGACGGCGATGGGGGCGGACTTTGTGCGCGCGGCGGCACTCACCGCGGTCGCCGCGGGGTTGGCGCTCGTATTGGCGACGAGCCTCGGCGGCGCGCCTGCGATCGTGGCAACTGCCTCCGCCCTGCTCCTCGTCATCTGCCTGGGACTGGCGATCGGGGTGGGCGTCCGGGCCGTGGCCACCGGCCGCTCGGTGGCTCTAGCCTTCGGCGGCGGCGCCGTCGCCAGCGCCGTGCTCTGGCTATGGCTGAGCTAGGCCGCGGGCCGGGGCTGCGCGTGCTGGTTCGAAGCCTGGCGATCCAGGCGTCGTGGAACTACCGAACCATGCAGGGGGCGGGGCTCGCCTTCGCCCTAATTCCGGTGCTGACTCGACTCTTGGGTCGCGATCGCGAAGTGCTCGCTGCGGCGGTGGGGCGCCATGCAGGCTTCTACAACGGGCATCCTTACCTGTCGACGATCGCCATCGCGGCGCTGGCCCGGATGGAGAGCGAGGCGCTCGATTCAAGCCAGATCGAGCAGTTCAAGAACGCCATCGTCGGGCCGCTGGGAGGACTGGGCGATCGGCTCGTTTGGGCGAGCTGGCGCCCGCTGTGCGCCCTGATCGCCATCCTGCTGTTCAGCGTCGGCACCCCATGGTGGGCGGCGGTCGCGGCCTTCCTGGTGCTCTATAACGCCGTCCAGCTGGGCCTGCGCGTCTGGGGGCTGCGTTTCGGCTGGCGTCATGGCCGCAACGTGGGGCGGGCGCTGCTGGCCTCGCCTTTGCGCCGGATACCCGATCGGATTACGATTCCGTTGGTCTTTGCTGGCGGAGCCGTGCTGCCGCCGCTGGCCCTCGAGGCGGGCGGTGCCGTCGGCCCATTACCCGCCGTGTCGATTGCTCTCGCTGTTGGCGCCGTTGGCTACTGGCGGCCAAGTATATCCGGCCGGCTGGTCGCCCTAGGCCTGCTGGCGGGGTCGCTGGTGATCGTCGCTCTGGAAATGAGCGTATGGTAAGCGTGGAAGGCAGGGACTACGTTAAGACCGTTCAGGTGGCGAACGTGTACGGCCTGCACGCCAGGCCGGCGGCGGAGTTCGTCAAGCTGGCGACGAAGTTTCAGTCCGAGATCCTGGTAAACAAAGACGGCCTCGAGGTGAACGGTAAGAGCATCATGGGTGTGATGATGTTGGCAGCGGAGCGGGGGTCAACGATAGAGATCCGGGCGCGGGGAGCCGATGCTCAGGACGCCGTCGAGGCGCTTGTGGCGCTCGTTGCGGACGGTTTTGGCGAGGAGTAAGGGCGGTGGGCGAGATCGTTCAGGGCATCCCGGCCTCACCCGGGATCGTGATCGGACCCGCCCGCGTGGCCCGCTGCCCTCGCATCGAGGTGCCCCACGCCACGGTCACTTCTGACCAGATCGAATCCGAGATCAAGCGCTTCCAAGCCGCCTGCGAGCAGGCCCGTGAGCGGACGGGCCGGCTGCGGAGCCGGGTGGCGAGCCGTGTGGGGGAGGTGCAGGCGAAGATCTTCGATCCGCAGCTCATGATGCTGGAGGATCCGGAGCTCGTCGACGCCACGGTCACCTACATTCAGGAGAGCTTCCTCACCGCCGAGCGTGCCTTCAGCCTGCGAGTGCTGGAGTTCCGCTCCGGCTGGCTCGATGCCACCCACGCCCGCGTGCTGGACCGTGTGGCCGATCTCAACGACGTGCAGGCGCGGGTCCTGGCCGCGCTGATCGATATCGCCGAGCCCAAGTTCGTCCCGAATGACCTCTCGCACCCCGTGATCCTCGTCGCCCACGAGATGACGCCCAGCCAAATCGTCGAGCTCGACCCCGCGCTCACGCTGGGGGTGGCCACGGACGCGGGGACGCGGACGGCCCACGCCTCGATCCTCGCCCGCTCCCTCGGCATCCCGACGGTGGTCGGGCTGGGCAGCCTGTCCGAGCGGATCGACTCCGGGGACGAGCTGATCCTCGACGGTTACAGCGGCAAGGTCGTGATCGCCCCATCGCAGGCGCAGAAAGACCGCTTCCACGATCGCGACCTCAAGGCCCGGGCGACGGCGCGCGATCTCGAGCACCTGTCGCAGTTGGAGCCGACGACCCGTGATGGAACGCGCATCGGGCTGTACGCCAACCTCGAGCTGCCGTCGGATGCCGAGGCGGCCGCCGCGGCGAACGTCGACGGGATCGGTCTATTCCGTACGGAGTTCCTGGTGGTCGGCAAAACCGCGCCTCCAGATGAGCACGAGCAGTACGAGGCGTTTCGCAGCGTCATCGAAGTCATGTCGCCGCGGCCGGTGACGATTCGGACCTTCGACTTGGGCGGCGACAAGTTCCCCATGTTTCTGCCACCGATCAACGAGGAAAACCCATTCCTCGGCTGGCGCGGGATGCGCATCTACAAGCTGGTGCCCGAGCTGTTCCACAGCCAGGTGCGCGCGATCCTGCGGGCCGCCGCTCACGGGCCCGTCAACCTCCTGGTGCCGATGGTGAACTCCGTCGACGAGGTGCTACAAGTCCGCGACGTGGTGGCGCAGGCGAGACGCGAGCTGGATGCGGAGGGCGCGGCGTATGGGGAACCGCGGCTAGGTGTGATGTTGGAGACGCCGGCCTCGGTCGCCATCGCCGAGGTGTTGGGGCGGCACGTCGATTTCTTCAGCATCGGGACGAACGACCTCACGCAGTACATGCTGGCGGTCGATCGCGGCAACGCTCAGCTCTCACCCTTTTTCGATCTCTACCACCCGGCGTTGCTCCGCTACATCCGGGTCGCGGTTACGGCGGCGGAACGCGTGAACCGGCCGCTTTGCGTATGCGGAGAGGCGGCGAGCGACGCGCTGGGCGCCACGCTGCTCATCTGTTTGGGTGTGCGGGGCTTGAGTTGCGCAACCAGCGCCATCCTCGAGCAGAAGAAGCTGATTCGGGCGCTCGACGTGGGCCGCCTCGAGGCGCTGGCCGAGGAGCTGCTGGTCGCCGAGACCGGCGCTGAGATCCGCGACCGCCTGATCGAGGCGGTGGGTGAGGTGATCGATGTGTCGCTGGTGGACGCCGGCAACGGCTTGTCACTTATCGAGTAGCTAAGTACCTTGGTGCGTTTTAGTTAGAACTGTGGCCCGGCGGTTGCGGTGTTGGGGTGCGGCAGCGGGAACTACCCAGGAGCGGAGCTTTGTCGAAAAAACGCCTGTTCACTTCCGAGAGCGTGACCGAGGGACATCCGGACAAGGTCGCCGATCAGATTTCGGACGCGATCCTCGATGCGATCATCAGCGAGGATCCCGCCGGTCGGGTCGCCGCCGAGTGCCTGGTCACGACCGGTCTGGCCTTCGTCGCCGGGGAAATCACCACCCGGACCTACGTCGACATCCCTCAGATCGTCCGTGAGACGATCCGCGAGATCGGGTACGTGGATGCGAGCTACGGTCTCGATTACAAGACGTGCGCCGTCATCACTTCGATCGATCAGCAGTCCGGCGACATCGCCATGGGGGTGGACACGGGAGGCGCCGGTGACCAGGGGATGATGTTCGGGTATGCCACCCGCGAGAGCCCCGAGCTGATGCCGCTACCGATCACCCTCGCCCACCGGCTCACACGGCGGCTTGCCGAGGTCCGGAAGTCCGGCGATGCGCCGTGGCTGCGACCCGATGGCAAGTCTCAGGTCACCGTCGAGTACGAGGAGTCGCGCCCCGTCCGTGTGCAGGCCGTCGTCGTTTCCGCACAACATGACGAGAACGCGGAGAACGGCATGATCCACGAAGCGATCCGCGAGCTGGTGATCAACCCGGTCATGCCGCCCGACCTCTACGATCCCACGAAGACTCGTATCCACATCAATCCGACCGGCCGCTTCGTCACCGGTGGCCCCCAGGGTGACGCCGGGCTCACCGGCCGCAAGATCATCGTCGATACCTACGGCGGTATGGGCCGGCACGGTGGCGGCGCCTTCAGCGGCAAGGACCCGACGAAGGTCGACCGCTCCGCGAGCTACGCCGCCCGCTGGATCGCCAAGAACATCGTCGCCGCCGAGCTGGCCGACACGTGCGAGGTCCAGCTTGCCTACGCGATCGGCGTGGCCGACCCCGTGTCGGTTCTCGTCGACACGGGCAAGACGGGCCGGGTGCCCGATGAGCGCCTCGAGGCTGCGGTGCGCGAAGTTTTCGATCTCACCCCGCGTGGCATCATCAAGGCGCTGGGGCTGCTGCGCCCGCTCTTCAAGCGAACTGCCGCCTACGGTCATTTCGGCCGCGAGCCCGACGCCGACGGCGGCTTTTCGTGGGAGCGTGGCGACCGCGTGAACGATCTCAGATCTCAACTCGATTAACCGATAGAAAAGGTAGATCATGTCGATAAAGACGACCGACCACGACATCCGCGACATCGAGCTGGCGGACCGGGGACAGCTCCGAGTCGAATGGGCGGAGCGGGCGATGCCGGTTTTGCGGATGATCCGTGAGCGCTTCGCCGAAGTCCGCCCTTTGCAGGGTCAGAAGCTGTCCGCGTGCCTTCACGTCACCACCGAGACCGCCAACCTGGCCGTGACGCTCAAGGCGGGCGGTGCCGACGTCGCGCTCTGCGCGTCCAATCCGCTTTCGACCCAGGACGACGTCGCCGCGCACTTGGTCAGAGACCATGGCATGAAAGTGTTCGCCATCAAGGGTGAGGACCACGACGTTTACTACGACCACATCCGGGCTGCCCTGGCGCACGGGCCGACCATCACGATGGACGACGGCGCCGACCTCGTCGGCGCGATCCACATGATCGCGCTCGAGCGCTTCGACGACCTGGCCGAGCCCGTGCGTCGCTGGACGACCTCGCTGTCGGCCAAGGAGCGCCGCAGCTTGGTCGAGACCGTGATCGGCTCGACCGAAGAGACGACGACTGGCGTCATCCGCCTGCGGGCGATGGCCAAGGACAAGGTGCTGCAGTTCCCGGTCATCGCGGTGAATGACAGCCTCACCAAGCACCTCTTCGACAACCGCTACGGCACGGGCCAGTCGACTCTCGACGGCATCTTGCGCGCCACGAACATCCTGCTGGCGGGCAGCCGGGTGGTGGTCGCCGGCTACGGCTGGTGTGGACGCGGGGTCGCCAATCGGGCGCGCGGCGCCGGGGCGCGGGTGATCATCACCGAGGTCGAGCCGCTGAAGGCGTTAGAGGCGGTGATGGACGGCTTCGAGGTGATGCCGATGGCCCAGGCGGCGGAGATCGGTGATGTCTTCGTCACGGTGACCGGCGACACGAGCGTGATCCGGGAAGAGCACTTCCGCGCCATGAAGGACGGTGCCGTGGTCGCCAACTCGGGACACTTCAACGTCGAGATCGATCTGGAGCGGCTGGCGGCGATCTCGGAGGGGCCGCCTCGAGTGGTCCGTGATTTCGTGCAGGAGTACCGAGTCGCAGGCCGGCGCATCTTCGTGCTGGGCGAGGGCCGCCTGATCAACCTGGCGGCGGCCGAAGGGCACCCGGCGGCGGTGATGGACATGTCGTTCGCCAACCAGGCGTTGGCCGCCGAGTATCTGGTCGATCACGCAAAAGAGCTCGACGTCGCGGTGCACCGGACACCGGATCCCATCGATCGCGAGATCGCGCGGTTGAAGCTAGAATCGATGGCGGTGGCGATCGACAGGCTCACCGAGGAGCAGGAACGCTACCTGACGTCATGGGATCTGGGAACATAAGGTCAGAGGCGGGGTTTACACGGTTTCGACGGTTGGTATCTTCAGATATCGGACCTCTCCCCGCCGATGACTGAATCGTGAACGATATGAACCAGGTTAAGGTCGCGAGTCTCGGGCTCGACAAGGCGTCCAACACGCCGGTGGTCATCCTTCAGGAGATGGACGGCGAACGGGTTCTCCCGATCTGGATCGGACCGGGCGAGGCGAGCGCGATCGCGATGGAGCTGGCGGGGATGAAGTTCTCGCGGCCGCTGACCCACGACCTGTTCACCTCGATGCTTCAGGGTCTGGGTAGCGAGCTGCAGCGGGTGCTGATCACGAAGGTCGTCGACAACACCTACCACGCCGAGTTGATCATCCAGCAAGACGGCAAGATCGTTTCCATCGACGCCCGGCCCAGCGACAGCATAGCCATCGCGCTGCGGGTCAAGGCGCCGATCTACGCGCACAGCGACTTGCTGGAACAGGCGTCGATCGAGATCCAGCCGTCCGACATCGAGCCCGGCGGCGTGCCCGAGGCGGCCGGTTCTGAGGAGGCGGCCGGCGAGGCGACCGGGATGGATGCCGAGCAGCTGAAAGAGTATCTGCGCAAGATGAACCCGGAGGATTTCGGCCGCTTCAATCCATGAGCGGATCTGCCGGAGCGAGCGTGGGCCGCCGCGGTCGACCGTGGCGGCCTTTGTTTTTCCTGCCGGCCGTGTCGCTGCTCGCCACTCTTCACAGCGCCGACCTCGTGCGGGGCCAGGACGCGGACGCGGTGCGCATCCTCCGCCGGCACGCACGCGTCGCCCGGGAGAGCGACGGCGGCTATCGGGTGATCGAGGCCTTCGACATCGCAGACTCGCGCGTCGCCGGCGATACGACGCCTCTTCCCCTCGCCATCATCCCGGCAGGCGTGGAGGACGTGCGGACGCTGGCCGGTGACGTCGCGTCGACCCGCCTGGTCTACGATCCGGACCGCCTCGTCCTCATGGGTGGGCCGCCCGCGCCCCAGTACCGGTTCGTATTCACTTACCGGCTCGGTCCGCATACAGAGGTGTTCGAGCTGCGAGCGCTGCCGCCCGTCGACGAGCTGGTTCTGGATGTGGACCGCGGGAACGTCGACGCCGTGCCGGGACCCTCGCTCAGCGCCGCCGGTGATGCGGGGACTCCCGCGCGTCCCAGCCGCCGCTACGCGGCGCACGATCTGCCACCGGACGGCACGGTCCGCCTGCGTCTGGTTCGCAAGCGTACGGAGTGGCGCGAGCGGCTTGTCGTGCTGATCGCGGTGGGCGCCGCCGCCGTTTTGAGCGGCATCATGGTCTGGCGGCGCGGTACGGCTGACACGGAAAGCGACCGGGATGACAAGGTGGCGGCCGGCCAAGGCCTGGCTGCCAGGCGCGGCCGTCTCTAGCTTTCGATCATGGCGCTGATCACGACCCCGGCCACCGTCTTAAAGACCTACGAGTACAGCGAGACCAGCAAGATCCTGCGCCTCCTCACCCGGGACCACGGGCTCTGCTCGGCGATCGCGAAGGGGGCACGGCGGCCCAAGAGCCGTTTCAGCGGCCTGCTCGAGCCCTTCACCGATGGGATCGCCACGTACTACGCCCGAGAAGGGCGCGAGCTGCACACGCTGTCCGGGTTCGAGCTGCGACGCGAGCGCCAAGCGCTCGGCCGCGAGCTCGTCCGCTTCGCCGGCGCCGGCCTGCTGACCGAGATCGTCCTTCGTTTCGCCCCGTCCGCGCCGGATCACGAGCTGTTCCGCCAGCTGGGCCGCGGATTGGACCGGCTGCTCGAGAACGGCGGTGACGCCGAAGCCATGATCCTGGAAGAATCGTGGCGCCTGATCTCGCAGCTCGGCTTCGCACCCAGCATCGATCACTGCGCCGGCTGCGGCACCGTTCCGCCGTCCGATCAGACGGCGCACTTCGACCTGGCGGGCGGCACGCTCGTCTGCGCCCGCTGCCGGCGCGAGCGACGGCTGCGAAACCTGTTGGAGCTGAAGCCACAGGCGCGGGCCGAGCTGAAGACGCTGATCGCGGGGCGGGGGGAGAACGGCCGAACCCTTGTCCTGTCGCGCTTCCAGCGCCACCTGCTTCGCGACTTCATCGCCTACCACCTCGCCGACCAGCGCCCCCTCAATTCGTTCCGTTTCCTCGACGAGCGTTTGGGATGAGGTCGGTCATCCTGGGCACGGCCGGGCACGTCGACCATGGGAAGACCGCGCTGGTCGAGACGCTGACCGGGATCAATACCGACCGCTGGGAGGAAGAGCGGCAGCGGGGCATCACGATCGATCTCGGCTTCGCCCCGTTCCCACCGGGGCCGGACGGTCTGGAGATCTCCGTCGTCGACGTCCCCGGGCACGAGGACTTCGTGAAGAACATGCTCGCCGGGGCCACCGGCGTGGACCTGCTGCTGTTGGTGGTGGCGGCCGACGAGGGGCCGATGCCGCAGACGCGGGAGCACCTGTGGATCGCCCGGCTGCTCGGTGTGGAACGAGGCGTCGTGGCGATCAGCAAGAGCGACCTGGTCGACGCGGAGTGGCTGGAGCTGGTAACGGAATCGACACTGGAGGAGCTGGGGCGGATCTTCCCGGAAAACGAGTGGCCCGTATACCCCGTGTCCGCCGTGACCGGCGTGGGCGTTGATGAATTGCGCTCGGCGGTTTACGAGGCGGCCGGCCGCGTTCGAGCGCGTCGCGAGGACGACCTTTTTCGTCTGCCGGTCGACCGTTCCTTCACCGTTCGCGGCGTCGGGACCGTGGTGACCGGCACCGTGTGGGGTGGCCGCGTCGAGGTCGGTGCCGAGGTTCGCATCATGCCCGACGACCGGCCGGTTCGCCTGCGCGGAATCCAGGTGCACGGCCGCGAGGCCCAGGCGGCCCGGGCCGGCCAGCGCGCCGCCCTCGCACTGACCGGTGTGGATCGATCCGAGGTGGGCCGGGGTGATCTCCTGACCGCCGACCCCGTCTGGCGCGCCAGCCGCTGTTTGGAGACGGAGCTGTTCCTGCTGCCCGATTGCCCCTGGCCGCTCAAGCACTGGCAGCGCGTCCGCTTTTACCTCGGCACCGCCGAGACGATGGCCAGGGTCGTCCTCCATGGACGTCAGGCATTGCCGCCCGGCGTGCGGGGCCCCGTGCAGCTGCGTCTGGAGCGGCCGGTGGCCCCCCGCGCCGGCGACCGCTTCGTCCTTCGCTTCTATTCACCCGTCACGACCATCGGCGGCGGCGTGATCGTCGACCCGTGGGCCGAGCGGCGCCCTCGGGGCGGTTCGGCACGGCTCGAATCCTTAGCCGGCGCCGACCTGACGGACCGTCTCCGCCAGCTGGCGGAGACGCGGCGGGAAGGTGTTAGCCGACCCGAGTTGGCCGTTCTGCTGGGGGAGAGCCCCGCTCGCCTTCAGGCCGCCGTCGACCAGCTGGCGGGCGCCGGACAGATCCGCGAGTTGGGCGGCCGCTGGTTCGGGCGGGCCGCCATCGAGGCGGCCCGATCCGCGCTCTTGGAGGCGCTGGCGCAGGGACACGCCCGCGATGAAGGGGCACGCGGGGTGAGCCTCGAGTCTCTGCGGAGCGGGTCGTCGTGGCCCGCCGACCTGGTGAACGCCGTGCTCGCCGATCTGCGGGAAGAGGGGGTGATCCGTGTGGACGGGTCGGTGGCCGCGCTGGCCGAGCACGTCCCGCGACTGACGCCGCATCAGGAAAAGCTTGCGATCGCAGTACGTAAGCGGATACACAGCAAAGAGTTAAGCCCTCCAACCTTGAAGGAGCTTTCGGTCGAGCTGGGCGTCAGGACCGAGACGCTCCTTCCGGTTCTCAAGTTCCTGGCCGAGGCGGGCGAACTGGTCGCGATCACGCCGGACATCTATTTCGACGTGCGAGCCGTCGAAGATGTAAAGGGGCGGGTTCGCGGGTTCCTGGAAGGGGGGCGTGCGGCGTCGCCGTCGGAGCTGCGGCAGGCGCTGGAGGTCAGCCGGAAGTACCTGATCCCCCTGCTGGAGCATCTGGACGGGCTGGGGCTGACGCGGCGAACCGGCGAGGGTCGGGTGCTGCGGGGGGCGGAATAGCGGGGAAAACGGATGCTTGCTCACCCCGGAGTGACGTTCTATCTTGGCAATAACCGTCCTGTCGTGACGTATCGGACAAATTAGATCTGGGGCCGAATGTCTAAGCCGGGAGGCCGGAGACCGAAAGTAGGGCTACAAATCTAAGGAGGCGTGAGGGCGAATGAGGCACAGGTTCTCTGTGCTCCTCGTCCTTCTGCTCGTGTGGGTCCCGAGCATACCCGGGACCTTCGCGCAACAGACCGACAGCACCGCGGTGCCTCAAGAAGCTCGCCAGAGCGAAGTCCGCGGTGTGGAGCTGGAGCAGAATTACCCGAATCCCTTCGACCGCGAGACGCGGATCCCCTTCGTCCTGGGTGCGGATCTGTTCGAGGAGGGGCGGCCGGTCGTCGTGACGGTGCGTATTTACAACGTGCTCCGCCAGCTGGTCGCGATCCCCGTCTCGCTCGATCACCCCACGGCGGTCGGGCAGCCCGCCCAGGAGCTGAGCTTCGACTCACCCGGCCGCTACTTGCTGTACTGGGATGGGACCGACCGGAGTGGCCAGCGGGTCTCGTCCGGCATCTACTTCTGCCAGATCGTGGCGAACCGGTCCCAGGACATCATCAAGATGATCGTCACGCGCTGAGCGTGACCCGACCCGACGTCAATCCACGAAATACACGAAACAGCCGCAGTTCTCGCACCAGCGGATCTGCTCGTTGGTCTTGCTCATCGCGGTGGGCATCGCCATGAAGCAGCCGTAACACATTCCGTTGAGGACGGGGACGACGGCTCGGGCGCGCTTGCCGGCGATGAGCCGGTACCGGCTGGCCACTTCGGCTTCGAGCGCAGCCTCCATCTCTTCGATCTTGGCTTGAAGATCGGCGATGGCGTCCTCGGGCCGAACGCGGAACACTTTGCGTTCGATCTCCAGGCTGCTCTCCTCTTCCTCCACCTCCATCTCCCGCTGTTGAGCCTTGAGGTCCTGAAGCTCCAGCAGGATTTCGAGTTGAGGGTGCATCCTTCGGGTCCTCCGTCAGACCTGCTTTTCATCGAGCAGGGTCAGAAACTGCTCGGCAGTCTCGATCTGAGCCAGCCGCTCCGGCACGTCCGCCTCGCGGCAGAGTTGAGCGATCTTTCCCAGAACCGGCAGGTATTGGTTGGAGACTTCGAGAGGAGGGGCGACGATGAGAAAGAAGAAGGAGACCGGCTTGTCGTCGATCGCCTTGAAATCGATGCCGGTGCGCTTGCGGCCGAAGCCGACGCGAAGCCGGCTGACCACGAGCGAGCGGCAGTGAGGGATCGCGATGCCTTTGCCGATCCCGGTGGAGCCGAGGTTTTCGCGCCGCTTCAGCATCTTGTAGAGGATCCCCTCCGACTTCTCAGGTAGCTTCAGCAGCGCGATCAGCTCCTTCAGAACCTCGTCTTTGTTATCGCCTTTTAGATCGAGGTTGACCACATCTTCGCTGAAGAACTCGCGCAATTCCATTCTAGCCTCCAATCCCAGACACGAACGCGCGTTGCCCGCCCGCCGCGCCGATGGGTGCCAACAGCCTTGGATTCCGGCCTATCTATACCGCGCTCGCTTCGTGGTGTCAAAGCCCTCACCCCGGCCCGGGTCCACCCTCCGCCGCCCCATCGGATCACGCCGCTCTCGAGCCCGCGTTTGACTGCATCGCTCCCGGAAGTATATTCGGCGCCATACCCCAGCGCCCGCCCTCGAATCCCGTTGTCTATGCGGCCAGAACGTTTGAAGAACCTGCTGGAGCGCTTTCAGCGGGGCGAGCTTTCCATACCCGAGGTGTTGGATCAGCTCGCCCGGGCGCCTTTTGAGGACATCGGTTTCGCGCGGGTCGATCACCATCGCGCTTTGCGTCAGGGCTATCCCGAAGTGGTTTACTGCCCGGGAAAGAGCTCCGATCAGATCGCCGAGATCTGCGCCCGCCTGGCCGAGGCGGGTGACGGCCTGCTGGCGACGCGGGCCGAGCCGGAGGTGCGGCGCCGACTGGCGGCGGAGCATCCACGTGCCGAGGTCAACGACCTGGCGCGGACCGTCTACTTGCCGCCGGCCGAGCCGATCGAGATCGCGGTCCGTGGTGCCGTTCTCGTCGTCACCGCCGGCACCTCTGACCTGCCGGTCGCCGAGGAGGCGGCGGTCGCGGCCCGGGCCATGGGCAACCCGGTGCGCCGGTTGGATGACGTGGGCGTGGCCGGCATCCACCGGGTGCTGTCGGAGCGCGCCGAGCTGGCGGACGCGGCGGTGGTCATCGTCGTGGCCGGCATGGAGGCCGCGCTGGCATCGGTGGTGGGAGGGCTGGTCTCGGTCCCGGTCGTGGCGGTACCGACCAGCGTCGGCTACGGCGCCAGCTTTTCCGGACTGGCCGCTTTGCTCGGGCTGCTCAACAGCTGCGCGCCGGGCGTAACGGTGGTCAACATCGACAACGGGTACGGGGCTGCCGCGGCGGCCACGCGGATCAACCGGCTCACCTAGAATGGCGGTGGGGCGGATGCGAGGGTTGGAGGGCATCGCTCACGAGCTGACCTCCTGGCTGGAGTCGCTGCGCTTGGCGCTGGGAGCCGAGTCGGCCAGCCTCTGGATGGTGGTCGCGCCCGGCGACCGGCTGGCGGTGGCGCTGAGCGTCCCTGCCGAGGCGGAGACTCTGGAGGAAGTGCCGGTCCGGGGACACGCCCTCGGTTGGGTGGTCAGTGAGGGCATTTCGCTCAAAGCCTCTCAGGAAGACATCTTCCGCCGGCGCGGCGGCTGGGTGGTCGCAGCGCCGGTCACCGAACCGAACGGCGCTCGAGTCGGGTGCGTGTCGCTGGAGTTCGCCGGGCTGCCGCGTAACGAGGCTTCGCGCGCGCTCGAGCTGGCCGGAAACCTGGCCGGCCGGCTGCTGGGAGACGTGCGGGCGGCTGAGCGGGCGCTGAGCGATCTGGCGAAATACCAGGCGCTTTACGGGACGATCCAGGACTTGGACCGCGAGCTCGACCTGCAGGGCCTGGCCGCCGGGGTCTGTCGGCGCGCCCGGCGTGTATCGGGCGCGCGGGCCGGGCTGACGGCGTCCTGGGATTTCAGCGCGGGCAGCGGCAGCATTCTGGCGACGGACGGTGACGTCGCCCGCGGGCTGGAAGGCGCCGCCTTCGACGGAGAATCGTCGTTCCTGGGGCTGGCGTTGAGCAACGTGGTCGTCCTGCCCCGTGACGACCTGACGGGCAAGATAAAGTTCCCGCTCTACGTCCAGGGGGTCGACTCGCGTGCGGGCTCGGCGATCATCGTGCCGATGCTCGTCGAGGACCGCCCCATCGGCGCGCTGGCCGTCGAATACGCGCGTCCCCGCCAGTTTGCCGAGGGAGATCTGGAGCGGCTCAAAGCGCTCGCCGTCTTCGTCGCGCCGACCTTCCGCAACGCCATCCAGTACGGCGAGATCAAGGCGCTGTCACTCACCGACGCGCTCACCGGGCTTCCCAACCGGCGGTCGACCGAGCGTGCCATCGCCTCCGCGGTCGCGGTGGCCGAACGTACCGGAGGCTCTTTCGCCGTGGCGGTCGTGGACATCGATCACTTCAAGCGGTTCAACGATCGCCACGGCCACGACGCCGGCGATCTGGTGCTGCAGACGGTGGCGCGGCTCATTCGCGACGCGCTGCGCCCTGGCGATCATGCCGGGCGCTGGGGCGGGGAGGAGTTCTTGATCGTGCTTCCCTCTACTTCTTTGGAGGATGCGGCTCGGGCGTTGGAGCGGATCCGGCGCAGCGTGGAGGCGACGCCGGTGCCGTGGCGCGGTGCGTCGCTGGCGGTGACGCTGAGCGCCGGCGTGAGCGCCTACCCGGAGCTGATCCGCAACGCCGCTTCGGCGGTGACCTCGGCCGACACGGCTCTGTACAAAGCGAAACGTCGCGGTCGGAACGCGGTGGCTCTGGCGGACGCCCGCGACTGAAGGGGCTCGCGGCCGGCGGGCGGCGAAGCTTCCCTATGGCCGCGGCCCCCGTTATGATTGGGGTGTCACACGACTCGTGGGGGCGAACTGGTTTCGACGGGTCTAGTGAACGTGGAGCAGCGTGCCGAGGGCGCCTGGCCCCTCGTAAATCAACTGGGCGACAACACAACTGCCAACCACAACTTGGCACTGGCTGCCTAACTAAGCAGCCCGCCTCCTGATCCGCCGGGCCCGAGGCGGGTCTTGAGGCGTCGATAAATCGGGCTGGCTGGCCCGCGCGGCCGCGGCGCGGGCGGCGAGATTCACAGCGGCTGGCTTTGGGAAGGCCGCCTATCGGCCGACTTGAAGTGAGAAAAAAACGGTAGGCTACGCACGTAGCGGCTCTGCCGGATCTATTCTCGGACGCGGGTTCGATTCCCGCCGCCTCCATCATTCGATCGAATATCGGGTCCAAGGCCGTACGCAGGGCGCGCGCACCGCGGCGTCGCGCGTGGCGTCTGCCGCCTGGTATTCGATACTTTTTGTCGGCATGGATCGAACCGATCTACCGCACCTGCTTCTTGTCCGCCCGACGGGCGAGCTGGCGACGAAGTCGCGACCCACGCGCCGCCGATTTCAGCGCCGTTTGGTCGAGTGCATCGAGGACGCCCTGAGCGAGGCCGGGCTGTCGTTCCGGGTCAGGGAAGAGTGGGGCCGCCTGTACATCGAGGCTTCGAGCCGGGCCGCGCTGGACGTCGTGGCTCGGGTCTTCGGCATCGCGTCGCTCTCGGAGGTCGAGGGGACGACCGAGGCGCGGCTCGACGCGATCGTCGAGCTGGGCACTCGCCTTTACAGCGAGCGGGTCCGTGGCAGGACGTTCGCGGTGCGCGCCCGTCGCGCCGGCCGTCACCCCTTCTCATCCAAGGACATCAACTACGATCTCGGGGCCGCGCTGAACCGCCACGCCAAGGTCGACCTCGGCGATCCCGACGTTGAAGTCGGCGTCGAGGTCCGTGACGAAACCGTTTACTTCTACAGCCACCGGATCGCCGGGGCCGGCGGCCTGCCGCTGGTGGCGGAGGGCCGGGCGGCGGTTCTCATCTCGGGGGGCTACGACTCGGCCGTGGCCGCCTGGATGATGCTGAAGCGAGGCGTGGCCCTCGACTACATCTTTTGCAACCTGGCCGGCGGTGCGTACGAGCGGTCGGTGCTGGCCGTGGCCAAGCTGCTGGCCGACCAGTGGAGTTACGGCACGCGTCCGACGATCCATGTAATCCCGTTCGAGGAGCTGATCGCGCACCTGCGGGAGCGCGTGCACGAGAGCTACTGGCAGGTCGTGCTCAAGCGGCTGATGTACCGGGCGGCGGAGCAGGTGAGCGGTGAGATCGGGGCGCGAGCGATCGTCACGGGCGAGTCGGTGGGGCAGGTGTCGTCGCAGACTCTTTCCAACCTGTGCGCCATCGATCCCAGCGTCGCCCTCCCGGTTCTGCGGCCGCTGGTGGGGTTCGACAAGGCGGAGATCATCGAGCGCAGCCGCGCGATCGGCACCTACCCCCTGTCAGAGAAGGTGAGGGAGTATTGCGCGCTGACCGAGCGGCGGCCGGTCATCGACGCGTCACCGGCCGACGCGGCGGCAGAGGAGGCGAAGCTCGACTTGACCCGGCTCGATGAGGCCGTCGCGGCCCGGCGGATTCTCGACCTCCGCGAGCTGGACGCCAGCGAGCTGGTGATGCCCTACCTGTACACGTCCGAGATCCCGCCCGGCGCCGTGGTCATCGATACGCGCACGCGAAATCAGTACGAACCCTGGCACTATCCGGGCGCGGTGCACCGAGAGTTCTGGGAGCTTTACGGCGAGACCTCGTCGCTCGATCGCGAGCGCACGTACGTCCTCTACTGCGAGATCGGTCTGAAGTCGGCGCAGCTCGCCGAGCGCCTGCAGCGCGCCGGGTTCGACGCGTACAGCTTCAAGGGCGGTGTCCGAGCGCTCGCGG
>CAYGAJ010000017.1:0-7484 GCA_964347815.1 uncultured Gemmatimonadota bacterium
CGCGCGGCGAGCGAGGCCTCGTGCCGTGAGATGGTCGCCATCCTGTCGCGCCAGCGCTTCAACGAAGGCCTGCCGGCCGGACTTCCTCCGGGCACGCAGGTGGCGCACAAGACCGGGTCGATCACCCAGATCCGGCACGACGGGGGCATCGTGTACCGAGACGATGGAACGGCCTACGTGCTGGTGGTGTTGGTCCGCGGCATCGAAGAGTCCGGCGACGCCGATCGGCTGATCGCCGACCTGTCGCGGATCGTGGCCGAAGAAGTGGGCTCGGCTGCGACCGATGCGAGCGCCAGTAACGGTCAGGCTTCCACGGCGCGGGCCGAGGTTCAACGCATCGCCGTCACGATCGACGACCTGCCTTGGAACGGGCCGGCTCCGCCGTCCGGAGTTGAGTCAGCGACCCGACGCCTGCTCTCGGCGCTGGCCGAGCATCGAGCGCCGGCCACCGGCTTCGTGGTCTGCTCGCGGATGGACGAGGACGATCCGGTCCTGAGGCTGTGGCTGGAGGAGGGGGTGGAGCTGGGCAGCCACAGCGAGGCGCACCGCGACCTGAACGACACGCCGCTCGCGCTCTGGCTCGATGATGTGCGCAGCTGTGACCGCTCGCTCAGGCGCCTGACCGGGAAGCCGGTGCGATTCTTCCGCTTCCCCTACCTCCATCAGGGCCCGACGCACGAGCGGCGAACGGCGGCGCTGAATCTACTGGACGAGCTGGGACACCTCATCGCCCATGTGACGGTCGACAACTCGGATTACGTCTTGGCGCGACCCTACGACGCGGCGCTGAGCCGCGGCGATGAAGACGCGGGTCGCCAGATCCTCGACTTGTTCGTCGAGCACATCCTGACGATGACGCGCCACTACCGCGAGGTGGCAAATCGAAAGCGCGGGCGCGACGTGAGCCACATCCTGCTGCTCCACGCCAACGCGCTGGTCGCCGACGGGCTGGGGCCGTTGCTCGAGGCGCTCGCCGCCGAGGGGTTCGAGATCGTGTCGCTGGAGGAGGCGCTGACGGACCCGGTCTATACGCTGCCCGACGCCTACTTGGGTCGGAAGGGCTTATCGTGGCTGTACCGTATCGAGCCGCTGGCGATGGAGGCTGCCGGCTTCGACGATCAGCAGGCGGAGGAGCTGCGAGCGCGCCTGCGTGACCTGGGAAGCTAACCCGACGCGCAGCGGGGCGGCGCGCTTCGCCGTTAGCGGAATCCGGCGATCAGGGCCAGCAGTGCGACGACGTTGCTGGCCACCAGCGACCAGCCCATCCGGCGCAGGTTTCGCGGATGGATGCCCAGCGAGCCGAAGATGAGCGCGACGAGCGCCGTCGGCACGACGGCGACGGCGGCGAGCGTGGGCAAGTGGCCGGCGACGGCGAGCGCGAAGGCCGCGGTTATCGCGGCGGCGCACCAGAGCGGCGCGGCGAAGTGCGCCCAGCCGGGCGCGGCGTCTCGTTTGGCCCGGGCGATGATCGAGCGAACGGTGATCGTGCTCAGGGTGAAGGCGATCATCCACACCCCGGCCGCGATGCCGGCCACGCGGGGCGCCACCCCAGAGGCAAAGGCCACGGGCACCATCGTGCTGGCCAGCGTCACCGCGACGAGCAACTCGCCCGGCGCGGTCTTTTCCTGACGGCTGAGGATCAGCGGGAGCAGCAGCGCCGCCAGCGCCAGGACGATCAGCGCGGCCAGTCGCGTGCCCGTGCCGGCCAGAAGAAGACCGCCGGCGCCCGCCGGCAAAGCGACGGCGAGTAGCAAGGCGGCGCGACGCCGGGCCCGGTGAGCCTGTTCGCGCCGGGCGCGCCCGCCGCGGGCGCCCGTGAGAATCATCAGTGGCTCGTGCAGCAGGAAGACGCAAACGATCGCTGCCAGGAGGAGGAGTGCGGCCCAACCCGGCCGGCCCAAAGCCAGCGCGGTGATCTGCGGAAACGCGATCTGCGCGTAGGCGCCGTGCTCGCGAGGCAGAAGAGACGGGCCGGCGGAGGTACGGGTGTCGCTCACTCGCTTAGCCTGTTCCGGTCCAGCGCTAGATGATCTGAACATCGAACATCCAACATCCGACATCGAACTTCGAAGTTCTCAAGAACGCGGAACATCGAACGTCCAACGTTGAACTGTAGCGCGTAGGTGCGCGCCGAAGTGTTCGCCGTTCGATGTTCAACGTCGAAAGTTCCCAAGAGACTTCGATGTCGGATGTTCGATGTCGGATGTTCGATGTTCAACGCAGTCTCAGTTCCCCGGGCCGAGAGTCCGGGCGAGACCCGCCGAAAGGTAGAGGGTTCGCGTCTTGATGGACTCGACGTCGGCGGTGATCTCGCTGATGTCGGTGACGCCGACGTTGTAGTAGGCGTCGAGCAGCAGAGACGCGAATCCGACGTCGAAGCTGACGCCACCGCCGACCACGAATCCCGAATCGGCGCCCCGGGTCGCCGGGCCCGTGGAGAGCTCGCTGCAAGCGGTGTCGTCGACGATCGCGGTCGAAGCGGTGCAGCTGGCCTCGAGTCCGAGGTAGGCGCCGAGGTTGAGGTGGGGCGAAACCGTGCCCGGTAGCCTGATCACGACGAGTACGGGGAACTCGACGTAGTCGACCTTCAGCGCAACCTCACCGTCGCCGTTTCCGAACCCCTTTCGTGTGAAGAGGATCTCGGTCCGCAGCGCCACGTGGGACGTCACATCGACCGAAACCAGTAGGCCACCGTGAAACCCGGCCCGCATGCCGACATCAGAATCGAAAAGCGATCCCTTGGCGTCGGCAGCGGCGATGTTGAACCCGGCGCGGGTACCGATGGCCAACTGCTGTGCGCTGGACTCGGACGTGGTGAGACAGGCTGCCAGAAGCAGCAAGAACCCGAAGCGTGACGAGAAGTTCACCGATCGTTCGCGTAGCACGTCACCACGAGGAACCGTGGAAGCCCTCTCTCCCATGCAGTCGCGGCTCGTAATAACCGTGGGCGACACCTTCGCGCAAGAGGGGGGCGCGCGTGCTAGGGCGCGATCTGTGACGACGCTATAACTTCCACTCCCCAATTAATCGGCGCAGGTCGTCGGCGGCGGTGACCAGCTGTGCCACCGATGCGCTGATCTGTTCCGTCGTCGCCGACTGTTCCTGGACGGCGGCGCTGACATCCTGACTGCGGGCGGCGTGCGTCGTCGCCGTTGCGGTCACGCTCTCCACATGCTCGGCCACCTGCTCGAGCAGGTGGCGGCTGCGCTGAACCGTGACCAACGCCTGATCGGTGGCTTGTGAGATGCGCTCGAGGCCAGAGCCGATGGTATCCAGGGCACCTTCCGCGGCGCGGGCGACCCCTTCGACCTGCACGACTTGCTCCTCGCCTCCCCGCATCCGGGCGACCGCCTTGGCGACCCAGTCACGAAAGCGGGAGACGGTCTCCTCGACCTCCTTTGCCGCGGCGTCGGCATCCGCCGCCAGCTTGCGGACCTCGTCGGCCACGACGCTGAAGCCACGTCCCTCGTGGCCGGCGTGGGCGGCCTCGATCGCCGCGTTCAGCGACAGCAGATGGGTCTGCTCGGCGATCGATGTGATGCGCCTGACGAACCCGGCGATTCGATCGGACGTGTCTTCGAGACCGGCGATCTCCTCCGCCGACCGGTGTACGACCTCGCGGAGTGTGAGCAGAAGGTCGAGCGCTTGACGCACGGCGACACGGCTCTCTCCCGCTTCCTGCCGAATCGCGAAACTGAGCTCCCGGTTCTTGCCGGCCTCGGTCTCGATCGAAGCAGTTCCTTCGCGAAGTTCAACCACGACGGCCGCCGTCTCGCTCAACGCTCGCGCCTGCCGATCCGCCCCCTCCGAGATCTCCGACATGGCCAGGGCGACTTCGTGGGTGGACCCCGCCACCTGCTCGGAGATGGCGGAGAAGTCGGCGGCGGAGGACGCGACCTGCGCGGCCGTGCTGGAGACCTGGTCGGCGACGTTTCGCAGGCTGCCGGCCATCGTGTCGAACGCGGTCGCCACCGCCGCGAACTCCTTTGGCATGGAGTTATTGCCGATCTGCACTCTCAGCTGGCCCGTCCCCAGCTCATGCGCTGCCGAGACGAGCTGCGCCAATGGCCGATCGATCGAGCGGGTAGTCACCAGCGCCAGCCAGGCGGCGAGGAGAAACGCCACCACCAGGATCGTGAGCACGTAGTTGGAGCGTTCCTCGGCGCGAGCTTGCAGCGACCCCGTGGAGCCCTCCAGGATCCGCGCCTGGCGCTCCGCCAGCGCCGAGATCAGGCTCGCCACCTGTTCGGCCAGCGGGTGCGCCGCGTCGGCCAGTGCGCGGGCCTCGGAGCGGCGGCCGATGTCGTAAAGGGCATGTGCCCGGGCGAACTCCACCTCGAGCTGCGTGAGTGTCGCGGTGAGCTGCTCGATCTGTTGCGCCTCGGTGGCGCCCAGCCCCGGCAGCTCGCGGTAACGCCGAGCCACTTCTTGGGTGCGACCCGCCAGCTCGGCAAAGCGCCGCTTCGCCTCCTGACTGCCGTTGGCCAGGTAGCCCTCACCGGCGAAGATCAATTCCAGAACGCCGCGCTGAAGCTCGGTTCCGATCTCCGCCAGCTGGCGGACGCGTTTCATGCCGGCATCGAAATCTCGAGACAGTCCTTTGAGCGAACTGATCCCGAGAAAGCCCGCCGCCAGGAGGCCAAGAAGCAGGACGCTGAACGCGACGGCCTGTCGCCCTCGAATCGTGTCGATCACGGGCGGCCCTCCACGCTGATGAGCTCGATCCGATCGCCCACGATCCTTCCCACGGCGTAGCTCTTTTGCACCGGGTCTCCGTTCGGGTCGAAGGCGATCGCGCCACCCACGCCGCTGAAGGAGTCCCGGTCACGCCCGACCTGCTCGAGATAGCCGCGGACGGCCTCGCGGGTGGGGCCGACCTCGCGCGCCGCTTGCACGACGAGCATCACCGCGTCGTAGGCGAGCGCGGCAAAGTGATCCGGCGGTTCGCCGTACGCCTCGCGGTACGCCTCCAAAAACTCCCGCCCCGCTGTGCCCGGCGCATCGGGGTGATACAGAAGGCCCACGTACGTGCCCTCGAACAGCGGGTCCTGTCCCGTCAGCCCCAGCAGGCCATCGCCTCCCAGGAACGGGACGACGATCCCAAGAGTCCGCGCCTGTCGGATGATCAGACCGGCGCTCACGTCCAGCCCGGCGATGAAGATCAAGTTGGGGCGGGAGGTCTGAATACCCAGAAGATAGGCCTCGAAGCTCTGCGTCTGGCCCTCGATGTAGGGATACTCCTCGAGCAGCGTGCCGCCGCCGGCGACGAACGCCCGACCGAATCCCTCGCGCAGACCCCGGCCGTAAGGCTCGTTGGCGTAAAGAATCGCCGCGCGGGAGCCAAGCTCGCGCAGGGCAAAGCGAGCGAGCGCGCCCGAGTTCACCTCGTCGCTGGATGACATGCGAAAGATCCAGTCGCCGGCTCCGCTGATCTCGGGGCTGGTGGCGGTCGGCGAGACGGCGGGCAGGCCTCGATTGTAGATCGTCGAGGCCGCGAGCGTGGCGCCCGAGGTCGCGTGGCCGATCACGGCCACCAGCGCCGGGTCGGCGTAGAAACTGTCGGCCACGGCCACGGCGCGGCGCGGGTCGGCACTGTCGCTCACTGCGACCAGCTCCAACGGCCGCCCCTGGATGCCGCCCGCGTCGTTCACCATGTCGCGCGCCATCTCGGCGCCCCGAAGGGTTCGCGCGCCGATGAACTGTTCGAGCGGCGCAGCGACGCCCAGACGGACGATCTTGGGAGTCGCCTCGCCACCACCGCAGCCCCATCCCGCAGTTGCGAGCATGGCGAGGGCGGCGATCGACGCCAACCGGCGTACAGATCGGTTCCAAAACATGATTCGTGGTGTGGTGGAGAAACGACGGGGGACTCGTCGGGGCTAAGAGACGATACATCGGTGACTTAGGCGCCGTCAAGTGACGCGCCGTGACCCCAGCCCGGATCCGGGCGGTGCGGGCCAGACGGCGGGGGCCCGCCCCGGGTCGTGGCGGCGCCTTGAATCACGGGCCTGACTCCGCTCGTAGGGTACCTTGGCGGCGCAGCGGCGCCGGTACCGAATGCGACGCCGCGTTCAAACCCGAATGCGCTGGCTTTGAGGTGGGGCGCGAACACATATTCTCCGGTCGCGGGGGAGAGCGCCGTATCGCCACACCGCAACACGACGGGAAAAGACCATGGGTGGCTTGTTTGGACTCCTATTGCTGATCGCCGACATCTGGGCGGTCATCAACATCTTTCAGAGCCGTTCTTCCACCGGCGCCAAGGTCGCTTGGACGCTCCTGATCGTCGTCTTGCCGCTCCTGGGGTTCGTCATCTGGCTGATGGCCGGGCCTCGAAGTTCCCCGACCTGAGCGCGCCGCTGAGTCGCCTGAGGTTCACCGTCTCGTTGCTAATCCCGGCCGCTCTGCTGTGCGGCGGCGTTGAATTCGCCCGTGCCCAGCACGCCAGCCTTACGGGGGCGGAACTTGTCTCGCGGCCGGGAAGCGTGATCGCCGTCCGCGGCCTCGATCTAGAGGCCATCTACACCACCGACTTATTTGCGAATCTGCATGGGGGTCGCGGCCGCGACGCCTCCTATCTCCACAACATCGACCTCACGGTCGGCTTTGACCTCGAGAGGCTCGTCGGTTGGAAGGGCGCTCATCTGTTCGTATACGGATTGGGTAATCATGGTGGAAATCCGAGCACACATGTCGGAGATGCGCAGGGGGTCAGCAACATCGAAGCCCCTGACGCATGGAGACTCTATGAGCTCTGGTTCGAGCAAGATCTCCTTGGGCGCCGGGCCTCTGTCTTGTTCGGTCTTTACGACTTGAACACGGAGTTCGATGTCCTACAGTCCGCCGCCTTGTTCCTTCATAGCTCGTTCGGAATCGGCGCATCCTTTGGTCTCAGCGGTGTAAGTGGTCCCTCGATATTTCCGATTACCTCGACGGCGCTCCGGCTCGCCGTGCGACCAAGCCCGACGCTCTACGCTCGAGCGGCGCTGTTGGATGGTGTTTCGGGTGACCCGGACGATCCTCGGGCTACACACGTCAGCTGGAATGCGGACGAGGGCTTTCTGGTCGCGGTCGAGGCCGGGACGCTGCTTCGGCCGAGCGCCGGTGCGGAGGTTCGGGCTGGTCCTCGAAGTCGGCGTCGCCGGATCGGACGTGACGCACCGAGGGACTACTTGGCCAAGCTGGCTCTCGGCGCCTGGCTTTACACGGCTCGATCCTTAGCGCTGGAGAGTGCGGTGGGTGCTGCCGCGAACCAAGGACGAAGCCGCGGTCTCTACCTGATCGGTGAAGCTCGCGTGGCTCCAGATCGTGATGCCTCCGAAGAGGGGCTTTGGGCGTTTCTGCAAATCGAGTTGGCTGACGACGCGGTCAACCGTTTCGCCCGCTACACTGGGGCCGGATTGGTCTACCGAGGTCTGTTCCGCGGCCGGGAACGCGACGAGGCCGGCCTGGCGATCGCCGCCGCTCACAACGGTGACGCATTC
>CAYGAJ010000017.1:7584-23300 GCA_964347815.1 uncultured Gemmatimonadota bacterium
GTCCACCTGATCCTCTCCCTGATCATCGGCACCATCGGCGCCTGGCTGATCTTCGAGATCGAGCGCCACCACTTCCTCTGGTATTTCGTGGCCTTCATCTTCCTGGCCGGCTTCATCTACAGCCTCGTGGCCATCGGCATCATCAGCGCCGAGATCGCCCACGTGCTCCCCTGGTGGTCGGTGCTGGCCGCGAACCTGATATGGGTGGGCTCGCTCGGAATCTACCTCTGGCTTCAGCACCGCGACCTGATGGCCGCGATCAAGCATGAACAGGAAGGCAGCCCCTAGCTAAGATCTGCGCCATCCGACACCCAGCGGCTGCGGCGCGGGCTCCGGCCCTCAAACGTGTATCCCATACCACAGGATTAGCGGCGGCGGGTACCGCGGTTGGTACATTTTTGCCGAACACCCCGATCAGTTTGACCTGTCAGCGGCGGCTCCGGCGCCGTGAGCGGGCGGCTGCCAAGCGCGGTAACCATTTATGAGTCATTGACTTAAAAGATTCGCGACCTGCTGGTACGGGTGATGCAGTGACCTTTCCCGCTTGACCCACCCCCTTCGCGGCCTCATGGGACGCTCGACTTGCCCATCTTGCCCGCCGTTTTCCAAGTGACCCGCCACCGGTGTTTGTGAACCGTTTGCGGAGGCTTCTGGCATGCCCGGGATAGTTCGAGTGGAGAGAGTGCGATTGGAGAAGATACTTCGCTACGCGGGGTTGTTGCTGTGCTTCACCCTGGGTTTTCTGGCGGGGTTGGGCGGCACGGTGATGGCGGCACAGCAAGACGGCGACGTGAACTATGCCGTGCTCTACGACGGATACGACGACTACGTCGATCTCAGCGGCGTGGCCCTGGGTGCGCCGGCGAGCGTGACGGTGGAGGCGTGGGTTCGGATCGACGCGCTGAACAAAATCCACTATCTGGTCACCGATGCCGATAACGATTTCAACGATGGGTTCAGCCTGATCGTCGATCAGTCGGGCCGGGTCAACTTCGTGGCGGCGTCCGGCCTATACGTCAAAGGCATCGCGATGAGCGCCACGGTGCTGGAAGTAGGGCAGTGGCAGCACGTCGCGGGAGTCTACGACGCGCAAGAGGGCGTGGTCAAGGTATACGTGAACGGCCTGGAAGAGGCGGCCGTTCCGTACGCGGACGGCGTGCGCTATTTGAGCGCGCGTGACCTCAAGCTCGGGTCGCAGAACAAGGCGTTTGAGCGTGCCGGCCGTTACTTGAAGGGCGCACTGGACGAGGTTCGAATCTGGAATGTGGCCAGACAAGCGGACGACATTCTGGCGAGCATGAAGGTCGAGCTGGATGGCACGGAGCCGAATCTGGTCGCGTACTGGCAGAAGAACGAGGGTGCCGGGGTCAGCGCGGCGGACAAGGTCGGCGCCAACAACGGCCAGCTGAGGATGGGGCCACAGTGGATCGAGGCGACGTGGCGTGTCGTCTCGGAAGATCAAGTGCAGATGGCCATCGACATCAAGCCAGGCGGGAACCACAACGTCGTGATGCTGTCGCGTCGCACGATTCCGGTGGCGATACTCTCATCGGCGGATCTCGATGCATTGAACGAGATCGACCATTCGTCCCTGACGTTCGGCCGCACCGGCGACGAGCCGTCACTGGAGGTATCGCGCCGTGGCCGCCCGAAGTGTAATCGTCGAGACGTGAACCACGATGGGCTGCGCGATCTCGTCTGCAGCTTCAACATCGAGGCGACTGGTTTCGACCAGGGCGACACGCAGGGCATCCTCAAGGCGATGATGACGTCCGGCACGCAGGTGACGGGAAGCGACGAGGTCATCGTCCGTGGCCGCCGGCTCACGAAAAGGGACGACAACAAGTACGGCGACAAGTTCGGCGACTGGAACGCCCAAGACCAGGATGACGACGACAAGAACAACGGGCGCCGCCGCCACTGACGATCGCCAGACCTATTAATCGTAACGTAAACGACCGATTCAAGACAAAGCGCCCGTGGGGCTCGAGAGCTCCACGGGCGTCGTGCTTTTGCGAGGACCGATCACAGGCCTCCTGAGGCCCCGGTCCCGCCCGGACCCTCACCCTCTCTCGTCCGTCAGCTCCACGCTCAACCGCCAAAGCCGACTCGCCAACCCTTCATCGTGCGCGGCCTGCGCCGCCGGCACCTCGTCCAGCTCCTTGAAGTAGCGGCCGGTCACCGGCCGCAGCGAAGAGTCGCCGGCGAGTCGCGCGACGGCCGCGCCGCCGCGACGAGGGCGACCGAGAAACGGTTTCATCACCCGCATGAACAGGCTGACGGGGTTCGCGTTCTGGTTCCAGATCCGCGTCGCCAGCACGCCTGGGTGAAGCGCGTTGACGGTCACCGCCGACGCGTGGTCGAGGCGACGCGCCAGCTCGAAAGTGAAGAGCACGTTAGCGAGCTTCGAGTCCGAGTAGGCTTGGAAACCCTGGTAGGCGCTGGTGCCGCGAAAGATCTCTTCCAGCGGGCTGCGGGTCAGGTTACCGCCCCGGTGCGCCTCGGAGGAAACGTTGATCACGCGCCCGGCCGCGGTCTTCAGCGGTTCGAGCAGCAGCTGGGTGAGAAGGAAATGGCCCAGGTGGTTCACGGCCATCGTGCGCTCGAAGCCGTCGGGCGTGATCTCACGTCGTGCGCGGTAGACGCCGGCGTTGTTGACGAGCACGTCGAGCCTGGCGAACCGCGACCTCAGTCGCTCACCCGCGCGGCGCACGTCCTCGAGCGAGGCGAGATCCGCGAGCTCCAGTTCGACCTCGGCGCCCTTTGCTGCGTGCCGCTCGATGTCACGGCGTGCTGCCTCACCGCGTTGGCGGTCGCGGCAAAGCATCACCACGTGCGCGCCGCTCGCGGCCAGCAACCGGCAGGCCGAAAGCCCCACGCCTGAATTCGCCCCGGTCACGACACAGATCTTGCCCTGAAGCTCGGTCATGCCGAGGGCCTACACCCGATTGCGAGGCGCGTTCCGCGGGCGTCGCTGCCGCGTGAGCGGATCCGTTCTACCCTCCGGGCGCTACCTGGAACGTGATCGGCATCTGAATCCAGACAGCGACGTGTTTGTCGAAGTTCAGCGCCGGTTCGAAGGTGAACTCCATCACCGCAGCTTCCGCGGCCCGGTCGAGTTGCGCGATCCCCGAGCTCTGGTGGACCCGGCAGTTCCGGACGACCCCGTTGGCATCGATGAACGCCCAGACGACCACCCGTCCACCGATGCCGGCCTGGCTCAGCGGCTTGGGATACTTCTTCTCGACGATCCGCTCCGCCCGCTTGGGATCCCGCAACCGGGGCGCCACCGTGTACGGGGTGAAGGCAGGCGCGTCCGCCAACCGGCTCGCCTTTGCCGGCGGCGGCGGCAGCTTGTCGACGGGGTTCTCCTCGAACGTGGTGGGGGCGATGGTCACGTCCTCGTCGAGGTCCGTCTCCGCCACGATCGGCAGAGCGGGCCGCTGAATCGCTTCCGGCGGCGGTGGCACGTTGACCTCAGGTGGCAGTTCGATGGTGCGGAACTCGCTGATCGCGAAGCTAACGTCCGCCGCCGCCAACGCCGGGAACAGCCTGATGAAGCCGAAGTGCACGATCGTGGCCAGAATCAGGCCCCCCCAGAACCAGGCGGCCGCTCTTTGCTTGAACCGGTCGTTGGCCGTCTCCAGGTGTGTGGCCAGGACGGCCGGTAGCGGTTGCGAACGCTTGTCTGACATCTCCGGTCTCCTGTGTTCGATCGACCGATCTCGGCGCGAGGCGCGAGAACAGCCTCACCCTCCCCTACGAAACCGGCGCAACTCCTGTTTCCCGTGGTCGTTGGCCGCTTCCTCAACCGAGGTGCGCCGAGGCCGGCGCCGGGGTGAGCGACGGGGCGGGGGATCCGCCCGGGGGACGCAACCCATCGCACCCATCGTGTCATCCAAGATGGTTGGAGGGCCGGGAGAGGCTGGCCGGCGGGCGACGCCCGTTTGAAACCCGCCGAGCCCCTCGCGCCGTAGGGAAGGCAGGTAGGACCGGACCTCGTACGAGTGGAGAGAGTTATATGTCGATTATTGCTAGATCCGTGGCCTTTCTTGCCGCCATCGGCCTTTTCGTCGTGGCGGCACCTTTCGGACTGACCGCCGATCGGCCGATGGTAGAGTCGGCCGTGGTGACGACGATGGCGCGCGCCCAGATCGCGGTGGGCGACCGGCTGGTCGCCGCCGGGGACTTCGAAGCGGCGCGGGACGTTTACGACGTCGCCGCCAAGATGGTCCGCTCTCAGGGTGAGTTGCCGCAGGAGGCGGTTCGGCGAATCGCGAACGCGTATTACTTCGAGGGCGATTACGAGAACGCCGCGGCTACGCTCGATCGCTTGGCCGTCGAGGCGGTGGCCTTCGATGAGCTGGTCGCCGAGCTGTGGGCCCTTGGCGATGCCGCCTGGCTCGCCGGACTGGGCGACGAACCAGACGACGCGATCCGGCAGCGCTTCGAGCGCCGTCTCGATTCCTCCGACCTTCCCGCGTCCGAGCGTGAGGAGATCAGGAGCAAACTGACGGGGGAGCTTACGGTTCGAGCGCCGCATCTGGCGTCTTGGTAGCTGCCGCGCGTAGGAAAGGCTGAACGCGCCCGGAGATCGGGTGCGCGGCCGCCTGGACGGGTAGGGGAACAACCTGGCGGCCGAAACACGAAGGCGGAGCCACGCATTGCGTCCGCGGGCTCCGCCTTCGTGCATGTAATGGTTAGGGCGCTACTACAGCTCGCGTGCGCGCGCCGCCCGCTTGCTTTCGACCGCTGCGGCTTTCTCGGGAGACTCGTGTGGCGGGGTCGGCTTTCGTTCCGCCGCAAACTCGACGATGTGCGCCAGCATTGCATCGAACGAATACCCCGCCACCTCCGCCGACTCCATGAACGAGACGCCTTCCGTCAGATCCGGGTTCGGGTTCACCTCCAGCACGTACGGCTTGTTGCCCCGCAATCGAATGTCGACGCGTGCGTAGTCGCGACACTCCGTCGCCTCATACGCCGCAATGGCCGTCTTCTCGACCTTGCGGAGCAGCGGTTTGGTGAGCGGCGCCGGGCAGAGCGTGTGGATCTTGTGGTACACCTCCTCCAGCGGGTTCCACTTGGCCGCGTAGCTGATGATCGGCGGATAGTCCTCCGGCAGCTCGGTGAAGTCGAATTCGACGGGCGGCAGAACTTCGGGAGGGTCGTTCCCCCAGACGGCGACGTGCAGCTCGCGCCCCTC
Source organism: uncultured Gemmatimonadota bacterium (assembly GCA_964347815.1). Taxonomy (GTDB): domain Bacteria; phylum Gemmatimonadota; class Gemmatimonadetes; order Palauibacterales; family KS3-K002; genus CAYGAJ01. The sequence goes on from CAYGAJ010000017.1 coordinate 12,791, forward strand.
GATGAATTCCTCGATGAGGATGGCGCCGAACTCTTCGTACACGTGGTGGGCGCGATCGGCTAGCAGCTCGGGCTCGCGGATGACCGAGTCCTTGTCGACGCCGGCGCTGGCGTCGGCCCAGGCCGGCTTCACGATGACCGGGAACCGCAACCCGAGGCGCTTCGGCAGTTTCGGCTCGTTAAACATCTTGAAGCGCGGCGTCGGCACCCCGTGATCCTGCAGCACCCGTTTGGTGAGCCCCTTTCGCAGACAAAGACCCAGGGCGAAGGGTGACGCCCCGGTGTAGGATATCTGGTAGAGGTCGAACATCGCCGCCACGGCGACCTCGAGCTCGGAATCGTCGTGGAAGTACTCGACTAGGTTGAAGATGACGTCGGGCCGATTCCGCTTCAAGACCCGCTCGAGCTTCTTCAGGTCGTTTCCGACGTTGACCAGGCGCGCTTTGTGTCCGGTCCGGCCCAGCGCCCGAACGATCTCCTTGTACTCCTCCTCGACCGTTGCCACATGAACCGGGTATTCCGGCTTGAAGCCGAGCGACTCCGGGTCGACATCGCGCAGCTTTTCATACCAGTCTTCGCCGTGATGGTTATAGAGAACCACGACCGAAGGCTTGGGGTGCTCGGGGCTCTCGTGCTCCTCGCTCAATCGCTCCTCCGTTCGTCTGGTGTTTGGTGCCGAGGAAAAATACACTAATTTCCGCCCAACAAGGAGAGTCGACCTTTTATGGGAATCTATCCTCAGCCCAACCGCTGGCAGTGTGGCCCTTTCGCGCTGAAGCACGCGCTCTTGGTCCACGGCATCCTGGTGCCGGAGAGTGAGATCTCCCGCGCCGCCGGAACGACTTGGCACGGTACCGACGAAAGCCGGTTGGCCCGGGCGGCGCGCCGGTTCGGCTGCGACCTGCCGATGATCCGCAAGCTCGATCCGGACAAGGCGCGTCGCGAGATGGTCGAGTACCTGCGTGATGACATCCCGTGCCTGATCTGCATAGAAGAGTGGAGCCACTGGGTCACCGTCGTCAAAGAAGAGAAGGGCCAGTTCATCCTCCTCGACAGCGAAGATGCGGCCGTGCTGGTCATCGCGCCCTGGCCGACGCTTCGGAACAGGTGGGTCTACTACAAGGAGGACGAATACGACGAGGAGACCGTGCACACTTACTACGATCTCCACCCGGTGATCCCCCGCGGGCGCGTCCGGACGCGGGCGAGGTTCTCGCTGGAGCGGGCGCGTTATCTGCGCCGTAAGTCGAACCGCCAGTTTGCCCGGCTCTGGGACGTGTTCGTCGACGACCTGCTCGCCATCTGCCGTCCGCGCACGCCACTCAGCGCCAACGTTATCTCGTTAGGCGAGTTCTTGCGCCGTCACGCGGAGATGATTCTCGATCAGCTCGACTACTGGCACGGCGCGTTGAATCCGACCGCCGCGCGGAGACTCCTGGACCAGATGCACCTGGTGGCCGACACGTATGGGCTGGTGATTCCGCGCGACGATGAGAAACGCGCCATCGCCGCGATCTGTGTCATCCTGGGGCTGTGGGCGGCGGCGGAGTACGGTGTGAACCCGGTGTATCGAGCCGAGCCGATCAAGCGGAGGCGGCGACGCTCGTGAGCCTTCGAGCAATCGGCGGTGGCGGTTAGCGTTCGCCGGCGGCGATCTCCTCGCGCTCGAGGCGTCGGCGCATCTCTTCGACTTCAGCCTTTATGCGAGTGATGAGTTCTCGAAATTCGGGTGACCCCCGGATGGAGTCGAACATCGGATTCGAGTCGATCCAGACGCTGCGCCGCTCGCCCGCATCGAAGGCCCGCTGTAACCAGGCCAACGCCTCCACCTTGTCCCCGCGCGCCGCGTAGATCATCGCCAGGCTCAGGCGCACCTCGGGCCGCTCCGATTTGTCCTCCAGCTCGATCCGTTCGCGGGCTTCGGCTCGCTCGAAGTACGACTCCGCCTCCACGCGGTTGCCGGTGGCCAGGTGAACGAAGCCGGCCACATACGGGTCGATCGAAGCGGGCCCGGCCAGCCGCTCCGCCGCCTCGACATGCTCCAGGGCCTGGTCGTACCTCCTTGCAAACGCCGCGGCTCGCGCCGCCCACATGTGCGCGGCCGGATCGGAGGGGTTGGCCTCGACATCCGCCTCGGCTCCCCGTAACGCCCCCTCCAGGTCCCTGCGTGCCAGGTAAAGACTGAACTTCTGGTCGGCCAAACCTTCTGGGAACTCCGGATAGAGCTCGAGCGCCGCCCGGATCCAGCGCTCGCCGATCGCCAGCTCGCCCAAATCCAGGTAGCGACTGCCCACGTTCGCCAGCAGCCGGCCCCGCGTCGGAGCGACGCGGGCCGCCCGCTTCAACCAGCGCAGCGCTTCGTCGTAGGCGCCCAAGTAGAAGTAGGCCATCCCCAGGTTGTTCAGAGCCCCGTCATGATTCGGGCTGTAATTCAGCGCTTTCTGGTAGGCCTCGATCGATCTGCTCACCCAACCGCGCACCGTGTACACCAGACCCAGAGCCTTCCAGCCCTGGCCCAGCTCGGGATCGAGTTCGACAGAACGCAGACCCGCCGCTTCGGCCGAGTCGTACCAGATCCGCGGGAAGCCGTACACGTAAGGGCGCTGGGCGTAAGCGTTCGCCAGACCGGCCCAGGCGAGCGCGTAATCGGGATCGAGGGCGATAGCGTCCTTGAAAGACCGAATCGCCTCCTCGTTCTCTTCCGAACGGTAGCGCCGGTAGGCTTGCCAGCCCTTGAGGTAGAGGTCGTAGGCGGAGAGGCTTCCGGTGGGAACCGCCGCGATTCGACTCATTTCCTCCGACGTCAGCGTCGCCGCCAGGGCGTCGGCGACGTTGCGCGCGATCTCCGATTGAATGCCCAGGACGTTGGCCGGTGCGAACTCGCGGTCGAACGTCTCGGCCCAGAGGTGCGCATCGGTCGCGGCGTCGATTAGCTGAGCCGTGATGCGAACCGTGTCGCCGGCCCTCCGTGCGGCGCCCTCCAGCACGGCCGTGACGCCGAGCTCCGCCGCGATCTCAGGTATCGACCTGTCCGTCTCACGGAACTGCATGACCGAGGTCCGCGAGATGACGGTGAGGTCAGAAATCTTGGCAAGCTGCGTGATGATCTCGTCGTGCATCCCGTCCGCAAAATAGGCCTCGGCGGGATCTGCACTCATGTTGTCGAAGGGCAGGACCGCGACCGCCGGCCGGTCGCGACTCGCACTCAGCGCCAACGCCGTGGGTCGAGCAGCCGCCTCAGGCGTGGACGAAGGCTCTGGCTCGTTCGGTTGCCGCAGCGTCAGCAGCGTGTCGGCGATGCCAAACAGCACCACCCCGGCGAGGGCGACCAGAGCCCAGTGCAGCGACCTCCGCCCCAGCACTCGCTGAAGCCGCGTAGGGGCGACCGCGGCCGGCGACGCCGGCGTGCCGGGTTGGGCGGCGACTTCGGGCTCGGTCACCGTCGGCGCTTCGCGAAGCGATGGCCCCTCACGGCGTAAGCTCTCGACGAGCTCCCCTATCGCCGGGTCCGGCTCCGCCCCGAACGCGTCCTTCAGAAGTTCCGCGTGAACCTGTGCGTGCTGGATCGCCTCTGCTCGGTTTCCCGCTGCGGCCAGCGCCTTCATCAACGCCAGAGCGATGCGCGTGTCGTATGGGTCGTGGGCCGCCAGCCGGCGCCACCAGTCGGTCGCTTCTGTCACACGTCGCTCGGCCGCTGCCTTCTCGGCCAGACTCTCCAACACCTGTGCGTAGGCCCGAGCCAGTCGCTCGCGCTCGCCGTCGATCCACTTCTCGAGTTCGGGCGCGTCCTTGAGGTGGACCCCATCCATGAAGGGGCCGGTGTAGAGGGTGGCGGCTCTCTCCAGCTCTCCGTCCCGGACCGCCATCTCGAACTCCAGAACGTCCACCGAGTCGAGAGCCGGCCCCAGCTCCAGGTCTTCGCCGACCGCCACCACCGCGTCCTCGCCCAGCGCCTTCTTGATGATGTAGAGCGAGTTGGAGAGCGCGTGACGAGCCCGCTCCGTGTCGTGCTCGGGCCAGAGGTAGGCGAGCAGCTTGTCGCGGCTCACCCGGCCGGTGGGGGAGAGCGCCAGCTGGGCCAGCAGCGCCAGGCGCCGACGCTGCGCAACGGCGCCGCTCAGGGGCCCCTCGGACCCCTCTAGGAAAGCGCCGCCGAAGAACTTGAGGGAGGCTGCCATCTGCAGGCCCGGATCAGGAGACGAAGGCGGGCAAATCGCTTGCGAGGCTGCCTAAAGAGTAGCGCCCGAGGGCCCCGAAGTAAATCAGGTGATTCCACGAGGAAACTCAGGTGACGCGCGCCGCCTATGGTGGACCCGTGCTCGCTGGGGCCGGAGCGGCCGACGCGGCCCGGCGCAGGTGAGCGGGAAGTCGTCAGACGGTATTGGCGCCACGTGCGAAACGACAGATCAGCTGGAGGGTGATCATGTTGAGGTCAACTAGCAGATACGAGCGGGATCCTTCGAACTTCGCCGCCGACCCGTCGCGGCGCCGCGTTCCCCACCGCCGGTTCACCGCCGGGATCGTTCAGCTGGTGATCGTGTCGGGAGTGCTGGCGCTCGCCGCTTGCGGTGACGACGACCCAATGGGCGTCCAGGCCGGGCCGCCGGGACCGGCCAGCCTCGTGGGGACGTGGCAAGAAGTCGGTTACGACAGGGCGATCGTGCTGGATCAGAGCGGGGCGTTTCGCTTCGTAATCCTGGAGAACGGCGGTGTCGTCCGCGTCGAGGGGAGGGGAACGTGGGAGGCGACGGCGGTACGCATCACGCTGCGCCTGACCTCCGGTCATTACAAGCGGCTGCAAGACGGCATCAACACGGCGCCGTCATCGCTCACGTGCGACTACCAAGCGACCCAGGCGGATCTGACCCTGACCCTCGAGATCATGTCCACCATTACCACGATCCGCTACGGCCGGCTCGATTAGGACGCCTGCGCGGGACGCGACGAGGCTTGTCCGCGCTGTGCGAAGTCGTGCCACCGATGGCTGGAATCGGGAACCGGAACTGGAGGTCACCATGTTGCGCATGAATCAGGACAGCGAATCGCTTGACGGGAAAGCGAGAGCGAGTGGGCGATTCTCGAGACTGCTGCGACCTGCGGGGATCGCGCTGATGTTGACGACATCCGGCCGCTTCTTGGCCAGGTCGCTGACCACGCCGCGGGCCTGGTCGGGGGTGTCCATCACCCGCGTGGGGATCCCGTACTCGGTGCAATGCCCCTTCGTCGCCGTGAGGCACGAGAGGCTGGTAAACAGATCGGCGCCGCCCACCTCCTCACCGGAGCGCTGCCGCTCGCGCAGCCCGTACAAGGTCTCCTCCCGGCCGAACAGGTCGAGGAAGCCGGTGACGCCCGCGTAGAGCATCCGCTTGGCCACGGCCGCGGTCCCCGCCCCATCGAAGACGCGGCCCGGCGCCATGTTGCCGTACGAGTGGGTGTGCAGGTCGTTGAGGCCCGGAATCACCCACTTACCCTGGTAGATCGACGGTCGCGACGGCAAACCCGGCCGGCGGACGGTTCGGGCTGCCTGCGATCACCCCGTCGACGATCAATAGGCTGCCCTCGCGCACCTCGCCGGCCGCCGGATCGACGATCCGTGCGTTGGTGAGGAAGAGGTCCTGGCTAGCGCCGGCCGTCGAAAACCCTGCCAGCAAGGCGATCGTCAGCACCGACAGGCGAGTCGTCACGGTCACGTTCTGCTCCGATCTCGGTTTGGGCGTTGCGACCTCTGGACAGGTTACGTGGGTTTTGGACGCTCGCCGGCTCAAAAGCTTCGAAGCGTCCATCCAACGTTGCACACGGCGCCGCCGTCTATTCTATAATGAGGGGGCAGCATAACTCGTCGCCCGTTCGCCGGCCACCGACACACCTGGGCAGGAGAAGTGACGATGGGTTGCTCACCGGGTCTCAGCCTCTCTCGACCGTTCGCCCTGCTCTCCCTGGCAGCGGCAGTCTCCCTGGCTTCGCCAGCCTCGATACGCGGCCAGACCCCGGACCGCCCGCTGCAGCTAGGCCAGCCGATCGAGCGGCAGATCGCCGCGGGCGAGGCGCATGCCTACCGGGTAAGCCTCGAGGCCGGCCAGTTTATGTTCGTCGCCGTCGAGCAAATCGGCGTCGATGTCGCGATTGTCCTCTACGGGCCCGACGGGGCGGCGCTGGGAGAGTTCGACAGCCCGAATGGACGCCGCGGCCTGGAGCCCGTCTCGGCCGTTGCCCGGGCCTCGGGCGATCACCGGCTGGAGGTCCGTCGCTTCGACGGCGAAGCGCCGCCCGGCCGTTACACGATCCGCCTGGAGCGCATCCAGCCCGCGGCCACGACGGCCGCCGGCAAGCTGGATGAGCTGTTTCTCCCTTGGGACCGGCCCACGACGCCGGGGGCCGCCGTCGTTGTGGTGAAAGACGGCGCCGTCGTCTACCGGGGCGGCTTCGGGAGCGCCAACCTCGAGCATGGGATCCCGATCACGCCGTCGACGGTGTTCGACATCGCCTCCGTGTCGAAACAGTTCGCCGGGCTGGCGATCGCGGTGTTAGTAGAGGAGGGTCCGGTGTCGTTGGACGCCGACATCCGCGAGTACCTGCCGGAGATGCCCGACTTCGGGAGCACGGTGACCGTCCGTCAGCTGGTCCACCATACGAGCGGCCTGCGCGACTGGACGGCGGCGCTGCCGATCGCCGGCTGGCGCTTCGAGGACGTGATCTCGTTCGAGGACATCCTCGACATGGCGCGGCACCAGCGCGATCTCAACTTCGAGCCGGGCGCCGAGTACTCGTACTCGAACACCGGCTATAACCTGCTGGCCGAGATCGTGACGCGTGTGACCGGCGTGCCGTTCGCCGAGTGGATGCAAGAAAACGTGTTCGAGCCGCTCGGCATGACGCGCACCCACTTCCACGCCGACCACGACCGGCTGGTGAGGGACCGCGCCGACTCCTACGTGGTCGACGACGAGTCTGGATTTCGCAATGTGGCGAACAACCTGACGGCGCTGGGCTCCAGCTCGCTCTACACGACGGCCGAGGATCTGGCGAAGTGGGCCCTGAACTTCGAGACCGGGCAGGTCGGCGGCAAGGCCGCCCTCGAGCTGATGCACCAGCAGGGGGTCCTCAACAGCGGCCAGCAGATCGATTACGCTTTCGGGCAAAACGTCGACAGCTATCGCGGCGCGCGGACCGTGTCACACGGCGGCTCCTGGGCCGGGTTTCGCACTCACCTGATCCGGTTTCCCGAACAGCGCCTGGCGATCGTCGTGCTCAGCAACCTGGGCGGCTTCGATGCCGGCGGGATGGCACGCCGCATCGCCGACATCTACCTGGCGGACGCATTGGCACCGCGCGAGGCTCGCGAGCGCCCCGTCGTCGCGGCGGCAGAGGTCGAGGTGAGCCCAGAGACGCTGGAGGGATACGTCGGCACCTACAAGCTGGGCCCGGGCTGGCTGCTCACGATCACCCGCGACGGCGACCGGCTGCTGGCGCAGGCGACGAACGAGCCGCGCTTCCCGATGACGGCGCAGGCGGAGAACCTGTTCTGGGTCGAGGCCTACGGAGCGGCCGTGCTGTTCCCGCGCGACGCCTCGGGCGCCGTTTCGCATATCGAATACCGCGGAATCCACGCGCCGCGGGTCGAGTTGGTCAACCCGACCGCCGCCCAGCTTGCCGATTACGTCGGCCGTTATTACAGCCCGGAGCTCGACGCCAGCTACGACGTCGTCTTGCAGGACGGTCGCCTGATCGTCCGGCACTGGAAGCACGACGACATCACGCTCACCCCCAGCCTGCGCGACGAGTTCACGGGGAGCGTCTGGTGGTTTCGCAACCTGGAGTTCGTGCGCGGCACTGACGCGCAGGTGACGGGGCTGAAGGTGACCAACGGGCGCGTTCGCAACCTGCGCTTCGAAAAGACGACCCGCTGAGCGTCGTATAGGGTTTGAAACGGCTGAGCGAGGAGGGCCGCGCCGGTCAGCGCGTGCCCTCCGCCTTCATCTCGCCGCCCGTGTATCGCGCCTGCAACCCGAGATCGCTCAGTAGCTCACGCAGCCGGGCCATGTAGTCGTCACCCGGATCGACCTTCATGGTGAAGTAGGTCGAGTCTTTCTCCTGCCAGAGGGGTGTATCGCGGAAGCTCAGGTACTCGTGGTGCCCGATGACGTACTTGATCCCCTCGTACTTATCGACCAGCTGACGGATCAGCCATTCGTTGGCCAGTAGCTGCTCGTCGGTCAGCGGCCACTCCGAGCCCCCGATGTTCTCGATCCCGATGGCGATGCGGTTCAGCCCGATCGTGTGGCGCGCCATCCAGTTGTCCGGCATCAGCTGGTAGATGCTGCCGTCCCGATCGACGGTGAACTGCGAAGAGACGTTGACCCGGCCCCCGCGGCTGATCCCGGCGCGCGCCGCGGGCAGCGTGTCGGGCTCGAAGGCCGCGTACAGCGATTCGAGCGTCGGCGTTGCCGTCCAGTGAACCACGACGATCTGCGGATCGATCAGGATGTCCGTGGCCGCGGAGTCATAGTGCTCGCGGATGTAATCGAGCGTCATCTCCTGGCGCTGCTCGCCGAAGCTGATCGGTCGGGAGACGATCTCGTGCTCCGGAGCCGTTTCGCACGCCGCCGGCAGACAAAGGGCGAGGACGAGGGCGAGACGGGGAATGGACTGGATTTTGACCACTTTGACCTCCCAGCGAACCGTCAGCCGCAGACGCCAGTGGCCGACTCGAACGGGGCTGTGATCTCACGCAGGCTTTGGGCTGTGGAACGGCACTAAAGAGACGCCGATCCGGCCTGATCTGCAACTCCTGGCTGACTGCAAGTCGCGGACTTCGAGAACGGTCATTGGACATTCGACATTGGACATTCTCTTGTCGATCCTTTTAGTTTCAGATCAACCCGAACACGTGAGGCGGCTGAGGGGGCGGATGGGGATCTACAAACAGCCGGGCAAGTCGGAGTGCGGGCCGTTCGCGCTGAAGCACGCGCTGCTGATGCGCGGCGTGCTCGCCTCGGAACGAGAAATCGCCCAGCTCGCCGGCACCAACCACGACGGAACGGACGAGATCCAGCTGGCCCGAGCGGCGCGCCGTTACGGCTATCGGCTGCCGACGATCCGCAAGACCGAAGCGAACGTCGCGCGAGACCATCTGGTCGGCTTCCTGAGGCAGGGCATCCCCTGCCTGCTCTGCGTTCATCAGTGGGATCACTGGGTGACCGCCGTGTTCGAGGAGGGTGGTCAGTTCGTCATCCTCGACAGCGAGCGTTCCGAGGTGATCGTGGTCGCCGACTGGCCGCGACTGCAGAAGCATTGGGTTTATCACGAGGGGAATGGACGAGGCAGGACCCTCACACTCTACGACCTGCACCCCGTTATACCGACCGATCCCTCGACGCCAAGGGCCCGCTTCACCGTCGAGCGTGCCAAATATCTGTTACAACCGGAGAATCGCAGCCTCGCCCAACTCTGGGATGTGTACGTCGAAGACCTGGTGACCCTCTGCCGCGGTCAGCAGCCGGACGGCGGCGACGCGCTGTCGCTGGCCGAGTGGCTCGGAAAGCACGAGGCGATGTTGCTGGAAGAGCTGGAGACCTGGCACGGCCAGATCGACGGCGAGGCCGCGGGACGCGTGCTGGCGCGGATGCGCTTCGTGGCCGACACCTACGGACTGGTCATTCGCCGCGGCGATGAGCGGCGAACGATCTCCGCAGTGAGCATGATCCTGGCTCTGTGGGCGGCGGGCGAGTTCGGGGTCGCGCCGCTGTATCGGCGCGTTCCCGTGCGGAGGATACGGTAGGGCAGTACGGATGCGCCTGACAGGATTCGAACCTGTGACCTTCGGCTCCGGAGGCCGACGCTCTATCCAACTGAGCTACAGGCGCGGGTTGAGGCTAGTTGTCCTGGGGAAGTGGAGCCGAGGGGAGTCGAACCCCTGACCTCTTGAATGCCATTCAAGCCACGTAGTTAGTGAGATACGGCAAATTGCAGTATTCACGCGGTGTTTCAGGCGTCCTCTGCCGTATCAACCTGACACGAAACGGCCTCAATATCACACCATCTTACCCCAAAAGCTACCCCAACCTTGGACTAGCCCGGCTGCCTGCCAGGCACAGAGGGACGAGATGGCGCTAATTGGAGATCTTCTTCCGGGCACCGATCCACTTCCAGGTCACCGAAGCGCCAAACACGATTGCTAGCAGCCGCACGCCACCGACGGTGAAAAGAAGCCCGGTCGGTACGGGGTCGATGTAGATAGAAAGCTCCACCAGCCGCGGGATTAAGAGCACTACGAGAAGGAGCATTACCCAAAACGCCGCCAGCCGTCTACTGCTCCAGTCCCGGACAGCCATGTTAACTATACCCGAGTATGCGCCCCTCTTCATGCCACCTCTCACCGCGAGCCACATCGGCGCAAACCGAAGGGTCCTGACGGCTGGATGACCCCCCAGCGGGGCGGGTCGATATGCGTTTGTGGAGGGGCAGAGCACGAAGCTACCCCTCCTTTTGCGACGGGCATGTCCCCCCGTACG
>CAYGAJ010000018.1:0-22716 GCA_964347815.1 uncultured Gemmatimonadota bacterium
CCCACCGTGGGCCCGGCGGTTAAGACACCTGCTCGGCCTAAAAGTTTCATTGACCGGGGGGTTGGGCAGCCGAACAAGGTACCGGGTCCCCAATAGCCTGTCAAGAGCGGATTTGCAGCCCGTCGCCTCGCCATCGGCAGGGCTGCGCCGGCGGGGAGAAGCGGAACGGTCTGTGAGATAGAGTACGATTATCAAGACGCCACCGACCGCCGCTACTCCCCGCTACCCTCAGCTCCACCGGAAGATCCGCAGCGCCGCGAGGAAGCCCAGCCCGCCCCAGCCGCCGAGCACGGCCAACCGCGCCAGGTTCGAGCCGAGAGAGGCCCCGTCGATCATCACGTCCCGGAGGGCGTCGATCAGCGGGGTGAGGGGTAGGGCCTGGATGAAAGGCTGCATGACGTCTGGGAAGTTGGCGTAGGAGAAGAAGACGCCCGAAAAGACCCACATGGGAAACATGACGAGGTTCATGATGCCGGAGACGCCTTCGATCGTGCGGGCGCGGCTCGCGGTCAACAGGCCCAATCCGGCAAAAGCCAGGGCGCCGATGACGGCGATGACCAAAAGGTCGAGGATCGATCCGTACACGCGCACATCGAACACGATCCAGCCAAATCCGATGAGCGCGGCCACCTCTCCCACCATGAAGACGAAGCGGGACAGGATGAACCCGAGCAGGTACTGGCTCTTGCGCATGGGAGTGGCAAGCAGGCGCTTGAGCAAGCGTTTTCGCCGGGCCTGCACGATGTTGAAGCCGATCCCCCACATGCCGCTGCCCATCAAGTTCAGCCCGAGCAACCCGGGGATCAGAAAATCGATGTAGCGGGATCCGGGCTCGGCGAGATACCGCTCACGTATCGACCGCGGGTCCTGGCGGCCGGCGGCCCGCTGAACGGCATCGTCAACGGCGAGGCGGGCGAGCCGGCTCTCGCTGCGGGTCGGATCGAACAGATAAGTGAGCGAGTCGCCGGGGACGACGACGAGTGCGAGCTTGCCGGTTCGCAGGTCGTTGAGGGCGCGCTCGGGCGTCAGGAGTCGCGCCGAGAGGCGGGGCGAGGCGTCCAGGGCCTCCGCCAGGGCCGCGGCGCCGGGGCCGTCTTGAACGGCAACGTTGAGCGATTGTGCGGGCCGGTTGCGGAAGGCGATGCCGAGACCAAGGGCGAGCAGTACGGGAAAGACGAAGACCCAAAAGATCGCTTCGGGCTCGCGAACGAACTCGAGCAATCGGGTGCGGGTCAGTTCCAGCAGCGGGTGGTAAAACTTAGCCATCGCGCAGATGGCGCCCGGTGAGCGCCACGAAAACGTCTTCGAGGGTGGCCGAGTGCGTCGTCAGCCGCGACAGAACCATGCCCCGCTCCTGCAGCGCGGCGAGCAGGGCGGGCACCGAGCGGTGGACCTCGCTGACGGTCAGGAAGATCCCCTGGCGTTCGCGGCGGACGTCGCGGACGCCGGGCACCTGCCGCAACCAGGTGTCGGGGGTCCCTTCGCCGTTCTCGAGGGCGAACTCGACGACGTGCTCGGCGCCCAGGGCGGCGATGAGCTCGCTCGGGGTGCCCAGGGCGATCACGCGTCCGTGGTCCACGATCGCGACCCGGTCGCAGAGTCGCTGCGCCTCTTCCATGTAGTGGGTGGTCAGGAGGACGGTGCCGCCGGTCCCCTTGAACTCGAGGATGAGATCCCAAAGCTGTCGCCGCGACTGGGGATCGAGTCCGGTGGTCGGCTCGTCGAGAAACAGAAGCTCGGGGTGACTGACCAGGGCGGTAGCCAGGGCCAGGCGCTGCTGCTGGCCGCCGGAGAGCCTGGAGACCCAGGCCCGCCGCTTTTCTTCGAGCCCGACGATCCGCATGACGTCCTCGACGTTGCGGCCGCTGTCGAAAAAGCTGCGGAAGAGGCGGAGTGTCTCCTCCACCGTCAGCTTCTCGGCCAGTTGAGTCTCTTGAAGCTGGACGCCGAGGCGCTGCCGTAGCGCATGGTCGTCCACACCCCAGCGCATGCCCAGCACCTCGACTTCACCGGAGTCCGGCTCCAGCAGTCCCTCGAGGATCTCGACGGTCGTCGTCTTCCCGGCTCCGTTCGGACCCAAGAGCCCGAAGCACTCGCCGACGAAAACCTCGAGATCGAGGCCGTCCACCGCCACGACATCGCCGTATCGCTTGGCGAGGCCGCTGCAACGGAGCGCGTACCGACCGTCGCCGCTCAATCGCCCCCCGTCAGCGATCCTGCCGCCGCGCGGACGGTCACGCTCTGCTTCATCGCACGCCGAGCAGCTCCACGTCGAAGATGAGAGTCGAGTTCGGCGGAATGCCGGCGCGACCTCGTTCACCATAGGCGAGCTGCGGCGGGATGATGAGGCGCCGCTTTCCGCCCACGCGCATCAGCGCCACGCCCTCATCCCAGCCCCGGATGACGCTACCCCGGCCGAGCGCAAAGCTGAACGGCTGACCGCGGTCGACGGAGCTGTCGAACTTGCGGCCGTCGGTGAACCAGCCGGTGTAATGCACGTTGACGGTTTGGCCCGCCTGGGCGGCGGCGCCGTCGCCCTGCTTGATCACGATGTACTTTAGGCCGGATGAGGTGGTGACCGTGTCGCCGCTCAACGCCGGCGGTCCGCCCGGTCGCTCCATGGCTCCTCCTTCTTCGGCGCTCCTCTGCTCGCCGACACAGGCGGCGACGCCGAAAGCGATGAAAAGGGAAAGAACGGTCGATGGGAGTGGGGTCATGGTAATGGTCGCTCGGTTATCGCCGCGGGGTAGATCCAAACGCCGTATCGATTACGGACGTCGCCCACAGCCTGTCAGTTTCGCGGAGACTATCGAACGGAACGATAGGCCGCAACCGGCTCGGACGAGCGCCGGGCCGGTTTGCACCCCTAGAAGCGGCCGCGCCGGCGCTCCTTCATCGGCAGCACTTCGTTGCAGGTCGTCCACCAGCCCGAGAGGATGGTCGCGATGAACTCGTCGGGCAGACCCTCGTCCGCCATCTCTCGTGCCAGCGCCGGGTGATCGTAAGCCACGGGAACGAGCTCGACTTCCGGCGACCGGGACTCGGCAGCGGTCGGCTCACCCGGTGGGCCGGTGGAGAGAAGCGCGTACCAGACATCGGTGCGTCCGTCGTTGGCGGGTCTTCCGATGGCCCCGACGTTGACCACGAGACGGCCGCTGGGCAGGCGACGTCTCCAGTGCAAGCCCGTGTGCGTGCAGAGGAGCACGTCGGCCTCATGATCGCGGCAGAGCTTCTCGAGAAAGCCATCAGAGGATGTGGATTCCCAGAGAAACTCGTTCATGCGGCGCGGGCTCCCGTGGCACATGAGCACGCGGCGGCCCCCGAGGCGCAGCCTCATCTCGGTGGGCAGCTTGCCCATCCAGTCGCGCCAGCGTGAGCTGGTGTTCTCGTAGGTGTACCGATACGAGATGCGGGCGAAGTGGTTGTCGCGAGGATCGGTGTAGCCACACTGGCAGTCGTCCAGCCCCCGGGCGATCGAGTCGTCGTAGTTGCCGCGTATCGTCTGGACGCCGTTTTCGACCAGCAGAGGGAAGACCCGGTCCGGGTGCGGGCCAAAAGCGCCCAGGTCGCCGAGACAGAAGGTTGCTTCGGCACCCCGGCGCCGCGCGTCGGCGATCACGGCGCGTAGAGCCAGGTGGTTCGAGTAGACGCCCCCGAAGACCGCGATCCGCCGGTAGACCGGAGCGTGCGGAGTCGAGCTCACAGATCTTCTCCGATGCCGGCGTAGTTGGTGCAGATCGCGCCGTTCACCCAGCAGGTGTAGCACGCGTGACGGCTGAGGGCGAAAGGCCGGTCCGCCGCTTCCAACGTATCACCGAGGCACGCGCCGGGGTCGTCGATGAGGATTGGGCAAACATAGACGCCGCGGCTAGTCACGATGCGCCCGGTCGCACAGAGCAGCTGCGTGAGCTCATAGCCCTGCAGCATGGCGGAGGTCACGATCTCCACATCGGAATAGCCGCGGGACCTGAGCGCCTCGCGGCCGATTCGCAGCGAGGGGAGGATCTTGATTCGTGGCCGATCGTAGCCGACCTTGTCGAGGGCCTCGACGAAGCGCCGGTAGACGTCCTCGTCTTCATGGGGCTCCCAGACCTGCGCGGCCGTGATGATGGGGAGCAGGCCGTGCTCGAGCAGGCGCCGCACACCCGCCATGGCGCGCTCGAAAGTCCCGGCGCCGCGGATCGGATCGTTCGTGTCGGGCGATGGCCCGTCGAGGCTGACCCGGATCTCGAGGGAATAGGGGGAAGCGGCCTCGATCTCGGCCAGGCGCCGGACCGTCCGCTCGGGCATCAGCGTCGCGTTCGTGAGCACGCTGGCGGGCCCGATCGCGAGCGTCTCCTCCAGCATCGGCAGCAGATCCTTGTGCATGAACGGCTCGCCGCCGGTGAAGTAGTACTCCCGCACACCCCAGCGCCGGGACTCCTCGAGGTACTGCCGCACCGTCTCGAGGTCGAGGAACCAGAAGCTGTGGTTTTCAGGGGAGCAAGAGATGAAGCAGTGGGTGCAGCGCAGGTTGCAGACGGTGCCGGCGACCTGAAACCAGAGGTAGTCGAGCGAGACCAGCGGCACCTGCGGGGCCGGTTCACCTGGCTCACGCCCCTCGGGCCCGCGTCCGATGGGTTGCCGTGTGTAAGTATCGCGGTTGGTCATGCCCGTCCTCAACGTGAGGCTCGCCCCCGAGGTTCCGCAAGGGCAGGATCGAGCCCGGCACTGGCCCGGGCGGATTGGCGCCGCCAACCGCCTTGGGCTGGAGACCGGGAAAGCGAACGAGGCGCCGGACATGGACAGACCAAAGGGCCCGTGACTAGTTTGTGACGCCCCGACCGAGTTTGCGGAGGATCGATGAAGTGGGCATACGCGGGAAAGACTGACGTCGGCAAGGTCCGGCAAGGCAACGAGGACGCGCTCTTCGCCGATGGAGAGCGAGGCGTGTTCATTGTGGCCGACGGTATGGGGGGGCACGTGGCTGGCGAGGTGGCCAGCCAGATCGTCACGGAGACGGTAGGGCCCGGCGTGGGCGAGGCCATCGAGCGGGGCTATCGAGGCCCGGAGCTGATGAAGCGAATGCTCGAGCTGATCGAGAAGGCCAATCAGCGGATCCTCGAGCGGGCCCAGGACGAGCCCGAGAAGAGAGGGATGGGCACCACCCTCACGCTTCTGGCGCTGGTGCCGGACGACGGCTACGTCATCGACCAGGTGGGCGACAGCCGGGGCTACCTGTTGCGCGACGGTGAGCTGCGGCAGATCACGCGGGATCACACCGTGGTGCAGCAGCAGGTGGACCGCGGGGCGCTCACACCGGAGCAGGCCCGGGACCACCCGCTTTCCCACATCCTGACCCGCGCCCTGGGGACCGATAACGCGGTCGCGGCGGACAGTTACGGGGCAGAAGCGAAGCCGGGCGACATCTTTCTGCTCTGCTCGGATGGATTGAGCGGGATGGTGCCCGACTCGAAGCTTCGCGGCATCCTCGCCAGGCCGACGGACGACCTCAGTGAGATCGCCGAGGCGCTGATCGAGGCGGCCAACGAAGCGGGCGGCCTCGACAACGTCACGGCGCTGGTCGTCAAGATCACCGGCTAGCGACGAACCCCTACCTTCACCTAAGCCGCGGACCCGCGGTTTCCGACCAGCGCCTCGACGGTTTCCTCCGGCGCCGTCAGCAAGTCGAGGATCCGGTTCAGGTCCTTCAACTCCATGCGCGGCCAGGTGAAAACGCGCAGCACCCGGGCCGCGTGATACAGATCCCGGCCCAGCCGTGGTAGATCGATCAGACCCGCACGACCCTCCGGCGTCAGCCGCTCGATCTCCCCGTCGCGCCCCTGCATCAAGATGTCCAGCATGAGCATGCCCGGCTTGGCAGGGTAGTCGAGGAACAGACTGCCACGCTCCAGCCCGAGCTCGGCAGCCAGATGGTCCTCCAGCGCGGCCCGCAGACCGGGCCGTTGGTGGAACCAGGGCGCCACCTCTCGACCCAGCCGGCCGAGCGCCTCGGAGATCGCGTCGCCACGCCACTCGGCCGCGCGCTTGGGCAACCGCCGGTGCCGTAAGGCGGGGATGTATTGCTGAACCGCGCGCCGGGCGCTCTCCGAGTCGCTCGCGAGCGCCAGCGACTCCAGCACGTTCAAAAGCTCTTCGTCGCCACGTCCGATGATGTCGTCGTGCGTCGCCCAACCACCCGCGAGCGCCTCGCGCATGAGACGCTGAAAGGTCACGGTGGCTGCACGGACGCCGTGGTGCCAGTAGACGTTTCGGAACATCTGGTACTTGGCGAAGAGCAGCGATTCGAGAGCGGCGATCCCCTGCACCGAGACGCCCACCTCCAGTCGGCCCGTCCGCGGGTCCGGTAGAAGGCGCAGCGCGTACAACAGCCGGTCCACATCGATCTCGCCGTAGGGGACGCCGCAGAAATGGGCGTCCCGGGTCAGATATTCGATCTTGTCCAGGTCCAACGAGCCCGAGACGAGCCCCTGCAAGGGACTGGGCGAGCGGCCGAGAATGAGCTGATGGATCTCCCCGCGTGCTGCGTCGCCGAGCGGCGCGAGGGCGGCTGCGACTTCGGAATCGGCGAGAAAGCCCCCGGCCAGCTGCTCGTGGTCCGCCGGGACCAATCCCGTCTCCAGCTCCTCCAGGGCGTGGCTGAACGGATAGTGGCCGATGTCGTGGAGCAGACCGGCCAGCCGCAGGATCGAGCGGTCGCGCTCCGCCACGGCGTCGAGCATTCTCGATCCTTCAAGCAGTCGGAGGGCGCGACCGGTCAAGTGATAGACGCCGAGCGCATGATCGAAGCGCGTGTGCGCCGCGCCTGGATAGACGAGGTAGGCGAGCCCGAGCTGACGGACACGCCGCAGCCGCTGGAAAGCGGCCGTGTCGATGAGGTCGAGCGCGGGTGGCTCGATCCAAATGTTCTGCCAGATCGGATCCCGTATGACGGTCATGATCGCAACGCGCGCGCCTGGGGCTCAGGCGATCGGTCGAGCCTCACGGTGTCGTGAGGCACCGGCGGCAGGTTCGCCGACGAGAGAAAGCTGGCGCCTCACGGATCGTCCGCAAGACGCCAGACAGATCGAGTCTGAAATCAAGGTTCCCACGCGCACAGAACCGGAGACATGAACGGCCCCGCCTCGGCGACGATGAGGCGGAGCCGTCGTCCCGGCGTGCCGCGGCCCGCGGCTTACCCGAGCCGCGGGGACACCCGGGGAAAGTCAGTGCAGTCGCTCGAACTTGGCCCGTAGCTGCTCCGTTGTTTCGCGGTAGTCGGGATTGGGGACGATGCAGTCCACCGGGCACACCTCCTGGCACTGCGGCTGATCGTGGAAGCCGAAGCACTCCGTGCAACGCTCGACGTCGATCCAAAAAACCGGCAAATCGGTGGCTACGCCCTCGTTAACCGCGTCGTTCGGGCACACGGGGAGGCAGGCTCCGCAATCGATGCATTCGTCGGTGATCATCATGGCCATGGCACACACCTCCACTCGGTGGGGACGACCGACCGCGCCCGATACCTTAACCGCCAGATCCGCACCGCTCGCTGGTCTCGGCGCGCCTAACTCCTTTTTTGGCAGCGGGTTACGCCGAGCGGAACGCCGGGGCGTGGGCCGTGCGTTCGCAACGAGCGGTGGCAAATCATCCCACTCGGGGCCTCTGCTGCGGGTCAGCCGCGCCTGGGCCCCCCGGGCGAGTCGGGGCGTCCGTCAGAGTCTGACACTCTCGGCCAATAACGGCGTCTCCTCGACGCGCCGTTCCAGCGCGTCGACCACGGCGATCGCGGTCAGGTTAACGATGTCGCGCACATCCGCCCCTCGCTGAAGGATGTGGACGGGCTTCTTCATCCCGAGCAAGATCGGGCCGATGGCGGTGGCGCCACCCAGCCGCGCCAGCAGCTTGTAGGCCGCGTTTGCGGCGTTGAGGTCTGGGAAGACGAGCACGTTGGCCCGCTCTTGGAGCCGACTGAACGAGTAGCGGCCCTTCAAGATCTCGGGAACGACGGCGGTGTCTGCCTGCATCTCTCCGTCGACGATCAACTCGGGGCTACGCGTCTTCACCATTTCCGTGGCGCGGGCCACCTTGAGTGCCTCGGGGTGGCGGGTCGAGCCGAAGTTCGAGAAAGAGATCATGGCGACGCGGGGCTCGATTCCAAGCCGCTGAGCGAAGCGCGCGGCGAGGATGGCGGTTTCGGCCAATGTCTCGGCATCGGGCGTGATGTTCACGGTGGTGTCGGCGAAGAACATCACGTCTTTTTCCATGACCATCATGTAGAGGCCGGCGATCTTGTGAACGCCTGGGTTGACGCCAACGGTCTCGAGACAGGGGCGAAGCGCTTCCGGATAATGCAGATCCTGGCCGGCGATGAGGCCGTCGGCGTCGCCCATCCGGAGCATCATGGCTCCGTAGTAGATCGACCGCTCCAGACGCTCGTCCGCCTCGGCGCGGGTGATGCCTTTGCGCTGCCGGTCGCGGAAGAAGACGTCGATGTACTGCTGCCGTCTCGGATGTTCGGCGGGGTCGATGACCTCGATCTGCGCGAGATCGAGTTCGATGGCGTTCTCGCTCACCGCACGCGCGATCCTTTTGGGATTACCGATGAGGATGGGCCGGGCGATCTTCTCCTCCACGCAGGTGGCAGCGGCGTGGAGGATGTGCGGGTCAGTCGCCTCGGGGAACACGATCCGCTGAGGGGCGACCTGCGCGTGAACGATGACCGATCGCATGACGGCGCGAGCGCGGCCGAGCCGTGACTCGAGCTGGTTGCGATACGCGTCCAGGTCGATCTGGATACGGGCGACGCCCGTCTCCATCGCCGCCTTGGCCACGGCGGGAGCCTCCCAGAGGAGTACGCGGGAGTCGATCGGCTTGGGAATCAGATAATCGCGGCCGAAGGCGAGCTTCTGTACCCCGTAGGCACGAGCCACCTCCTCGGGCACCGGCTCTTTCGCCAGTGCGGCCAGCGCGTGGGTGGCGGCCATCTTCATCTCCTGGTTGGTCGAGCGCGCCCGCACATCGAGCGCGCCGCGGAAGATGAAGGGGAAGCCCAGCACGTTGTTCACCTGATTGGGGTAGTCGGACCGCCCTGTGGCCATGATGATGTCCTTGCGGGCGGCGAACGCCTCCTCCGGCAAGATCTCGGGGTCGGGGTTCGCCATCGCGAAGACGATCGGATCGTCGGCCATCGTCTTCAGGTCGTCCCCGGAAATGACGCCGGGCTGTGACAGGCCGATGAAGACGTCGGCACCCTTCAACGCATCAGCGAGCTTTCGGTACGGCGTGTGATGGGCGAATCGCGCCTTGTACGGGTTCAGATTTTCGCGCTCAGAGTGGATGACGCCCTTGCTGTCGATCATGAAGATGTTCTCGCGCTGCGCGCCGAGCGCGATGTAGTGCTCTGCGCAGGCGATGCCCGAGGCGCCGGCGCCGCTCACCACGATCCTGACCTCTGAGATGTCTTTCCCGGCGATTTCCAGCGCGTTGACCAGGGCGGCGCCGCTGATGATCGCTGTGCCGTGCTGGTCATCGTGAAAGACGGGGATGTTCAGACGCTTGATCAGCGTCTCCTCGATGTAGAAGCAGTCGGGTGCCGCGATGTCCTCGAGGTTGATCCCGCCGACCGTCGGCTCGAGCAGCTCGCAGAAGCGGATCGTGTCTTCGGGGTCCGTGCTGCCGACCTCCAGATCGAAGACGTCGATGTCGGCGAACGTCTTGAACAGCACCCCCTTCCCTTCCATCACCGGCTTCGATGCCAGCGCCCCGATTCGACCCAGCCCCAACACCGCCGTGCCGTTCGAAACGACGGCCACCAGGTTGCCCCGCGCCGTATACTTGAAGACCGCGTCTCCTTCTTTGGCGATGACCCGGCACGGCTCCGCCACGCCCGGCGTGTAGGCGAGCGACAGCTCGCGCTGGGTATGGCACGGCTTCGTAGAGATCATCGCGATCTTGCCCGGCCGACCCTCGGAGTGGTAGGCCAGGGCCTCTTCGCGTCGTATCAACATCGATTCTGTCTCCTGAAAAGCGGGGCTTGAGCGCGGGGCCGACAACCTCAGAGCTGCAAAACCAGGGCCATGCGTTAAGCTCCGGCCGCCCGACGTTCGGCGCAAGACGAGCCGGCGCACGCCAAGGCGACGGAGCGGTCGGCTGCGGAGGGCGGAACCCAGTCGAGTCGCGGTGCCAAAGCGACCCGACCGGGGTCAAGCGTCAGTTAACCGTGGCGCGCGTCTCCCGATGGATACCTGTCCAACGAAGGATGTCCTCCATCAGGCACCACTTGGTGATCGATGATTGAACCAGGTTGACGCCGACAAAGGCGGTGAACAAGAACCAGTAAGGGCTGACCCACCAGCCCAGCGCCAGGCTGCCCAGAACGAAGGTCCCGGCGATGAATCGGATCTTGCGGTCGAGTGACATTTTGCCTCATCCGGGTTCAGGTTTGACCGAGCTGACAGCAAGCGAAGCCTTCGACATCAACGAGGACGGCGCGGATCGGGTGCCGGGTGTCCTCGACGTCGGTGCACTGGGCGACCGCCTTCATTAAGGAGGCAGCCGCCTCGTCGGCAAGGACGGACATGATCACCTGCGACTGATACGGCTGGATCTCGCCGGACCAGCCGGCCGCGCTGCCCGGGCCATGGCCCTCGACCCGCAGCCGGCTGTACGCCTCGATCCTCTGCTCCTTGAGCAGGCGTCCGACGCACTTTTCATCTTCGTCGAGATACATCAGCAACACGACTTTCATCTCAGTTCGTCTTCGGTTCTGGGTTAGTTGTGGCTATCGGGCTGGCGTCGTGGCCATGGCTCCGCTTGCGGTGGACGATGAAGTAGATGCTGGGCACCACGACGAGCGTCAGCAGGGTGGACGCCATGGCCCCGGTGATCAGCGACACGGCCAGGCCCTCGAAAATCGGATCGAACAAGATCACGATGGCGCCGATGACGACGGTGCCTGCCGTCAGCGCGATAGGTCGCGTGCGCACGGCGCCGGCCTCGATGACTGCCCGATCGAGCGGGATCCCGGCGGCGCGACGCGCCTCGAGGTAGTCGATCAGCAAGATCCCGTTGCGTACCATGATCCCGGCCAAAGCGATCATCCCGATCATCGAGGTCGCCGTGAAGAAGGCACCGAACATCCAGTGTCCCGGCGCGATACCCACGAGAGTGAGGGGGATCGCGGTCATCATCACGAGTGGTGCGACGAAGGAGCCGAACCAGGCGACGATGAGGACGTAGATCAGGATTAGCGCGCCGGCGAAGGCGATGCCCAGGTCGCGGAAGACCTCGTAGGTGACCTGCCACTCGCCGTCCCACTTCATCACCGGCTGCTCGACGATGCCGGGTTGACGTGTGTAGAGCTGACCCAGTCGGGCCCCGGAAGGGAGCTCGATCTTGGCGATCTGCTTCTTCAGGTCGAGGATCGCGTAGACCGGGCTTTCCGCCTCACCGGCGACTTCGGCCATCACGTAGACCACGCGTTGGCCGTTCTTGCGGTCGATGACCTGCGGCGCCTCGGCGATCTCCGTGCGGACGAGCTCGCTGAGCGGCACGAGTTGGCCCGCCGTCGAAGCGATGTGCAGAGCCCCCAGCCGCTCCACGCCGGACCGGGCGCCCTCCTTGAGGCGCAGGCGGACCGGTATCGGAGTTCGGGCCTCCGGCTCGGACAGGTGCGTGGGTACGGCGCCGCCGAGGGCGATGCGCACTGCGTGAGCCACGGACGGTTTGGCGACGCCACTCAACGCCGCCTTCTCCTCGTCGATGTGGAAGCGAGCTTCGCGCTGCGGATCCGCCAGCGACCAGTCGATGTCCACCACGCTGGGGTGCCGAGCGAAAAGCTCGCGCACGCGTCGCGCCACTTGGGTCTGGCTTTCCACGTCGGGCCCGTAGACTTCGGCGACCAGAGTCGAAAGAACCGGTGGTCCGGGGGGCACCTCGACGACCTTCACCCGCGCGTCGAGTCCGGAACCACGGGCTACACGCTGAACGATCGGGCGAACCCGCTTGGCGATGTCGTGACTCTGATCGCCACGTTCCGATTTGTCGACCAGGTTGACCTGAATGTCGGCGACGTGGTTGCCGCGCCGCAGGTAGTAGTGGCGGATCATCCCGTTGAAGTTGAAGGGGGCGGCCGTCCCCGCGTACAGCTGGATATCGGCGATCTCCGGCAGCTCAGCCAGCGCCTGGCTCATGTCCTCTGCCAGCTCCGTCGTCGCCTCCAGCGGCGTGGGCTCGGGCACGTCGATGATGATCTGCATCTCGTTCTTGTCGTCGAACGGGAGCATCTTTACCGAGACGGCGCGGGTGAAGAACATGACGGTGGCGGCCACTAGCAGCACGGTGACGGTACCGAGCATCCCCCACATCCAGACGGGATGGCGGAGCAGCGGGCTCATGACGCGCTTGTAGACGCGATAGATGCGGGTCTTCTCCAGCACATAGGCGGGCTCGGCCCCCTCGGCGTGAGCGCCGCGCAGAAGGCGAAAGGCGAGCCAGGGCGTGCCGACCAGCGCCACCCCCAGCGAGAACAGCATGGCCACCGTGGCGCCGATGGGCATGGGGCTCATGTACGGACCCATGAGTCCCGACACGAACAGCATCGGCAGAACCGCGGCGATCACGGTGAGCGTTGCCAGGATGGTCGGGTTGCCGACCTCGTCGACGGCGGCACGGGCCGCCGCCCGCAGCGGACGATCCCGCATCGCGAAATGCCGCTCCATGTTCTCGGCGACGATGATCGAGTCGTCGATCACGATACCTGTGACGAAGATCAGCGCGAACAGCGTGACGCGGTTCAGCGTGTAGCCGAAGAACTGATAGACGAACAGGGTGAGGGCGAAGGTGATCGGCACCGAGATCATCACGATGACGGCACTCCGCCAGCCCATGGCCAGCGCCACCACCAGGCCCACGGCGAGAATCGCCAGAAGCAGATGGGCCTTGAGCGTGGTCACCTTCTCGCGCGCCGTTTCGCCGTAGTTGCGTGTGATCAGCGCCTCGATGTCGCGAGGTATGACACGCCCCTGCAGGGTCTCTAGCTTCGTTTCCAACGCGTGGCCCAGCTGGGTCGCATCGGCGCCGGGTCGCTTCGATACCGCCAGCGTCACCATCGGCGCGAGCGGCGTGCCCGGCACGCCGTGGAACGTGTAGTTGCTGACCTGCTCGGGCCCATCGACCACGTCGGCCACATCCGCGACCTTGACCAAGCGGCCCCGGCGGACATCCAGCACCACGTTTTCCACATCCTGCGCGGAGGTGAGGAAGGGACCGGCCACGACCCGAACCACCTCGTCGGCCCGTGTGAATTCGCCGGCGGCGACGTTCACGTTGGCCTGACGCAGGCGCTCGGCGATCAGCGTCGGGTCGACCCCGAAGCCGGCCAGGCGATCGGGCATCAGCTCCACCCGGATCTCGCGCGGGTAACCGCCGATCGTCGTGACATCGCGCACCTCGGGCACCGTCTCGAGGGCCACTCGGATCTCATCAGCCACGGCTCTCAGCGCGGCGTGATCGTAATCGTCGCCGCCCACCAGAGTCACGGTGAAGAACGGGACATCATCGATGGTCACCGTTTTGACCAGCGGCATGCTGAAGCCCGGCGGCATGCGGTCCGCGTACTTCATCATCGTGCTGTAGAGACGGACGAGGCTCTCCTCCATGTCGCGCCCCACCTCGTAGCGGACCGTGATGAGTCCGTAGCCGAACTGGGCGTGACTGTAGACGTACTCGACACCCTCGATCCCCGAGAGCACGTTCTCCAGTGGGATGAGAATCCGGTTCTCGACTTCCTCCGGCGTGGCACCGGGCAGCGGCAGATGGATGTCGGCCAACGGGACGATGATCTGCGGTTCCTCCTCGCTGGGCATCGTCGCGACCGTGAACAGCCCCAAGCCCAGCGCCGCGGCCAGCATCAGCGGCGTCAGCCTGGAGGTGAGAAAGGCGTCGGCCAGCTTTCCGGCAAGCTCGCTCCTCATCGCGCCACCTCCGCACTGGCCGTCTGCTGATCCACGAACTTGGGCGCCCACTCGACCCGGCGCGCCACCGACACCGGCTGGCCATCGGCCAACCCGGGCGCCGGCGCACGAACGAGCAGGGCGCCGACGGGCGGCCCGGCCAACAGCTCGACCGCTCCCTCGAAACGCAGCCCCAGCCGCACCCAATGCAGTCGCAGCGTGTCATCCTCGACGACGAACACGCCGTTCAACTGGCCCCGCTTCCTGATGACGTCGGTCGGGACCCAGCGCGTGGTGCTGGTGGGCTCGTCGAACTCGACCCGCACGAAGGTGCCGGGTGGAATCTCGGGCGCAGCCTGCTCACCGGCCTCGAACCGCGCCTCGATGCGGAAGCGGCGGGTGGATGGTTCGACCGCCGGGACGACGCGCGTGACGCGGGCGGGGTAGCGGCGGCCGCTTTCGGGCCGCACGACGCTCACCGCATCGCCCACCGCGAGGCGCCCCGAAAACTCCGCCGGGAGGTCGGCCGTCACTTTGAGGCCGGCGGTCCCGGTGAGCTCCAGGATCGGAACCCCGGGCCCGGCCAGGTCGCCGGGATCGGCCATCCGGGCGGTGATGACGCCGCTGAAGGGCGCGCGCAGCGCGACGTATTCCCGCTGCGCCCGCGCATCGCGCAGCGCCGCCTCTGCCATCTCCAGTCGCGCCGCCGCGTCGTCCCGCTCCTGCTCGGTGGCGGCACCGTCGACGGCCAGAGCCGCGATCCTCTGGTGCGATCGCCGCGCCAGTTCCGCCGCCGCTTCGGCGGCGGCGATGCGGGCGTCGATCTCACCGGTGTCCAGTACGACCAGCGCATCGCCCCGGGCGACGCGCGACCCGATATCCACGTTGACCCGTCGAATGGTTCCGCTGATCCGCGTGGCCAGCGCCGCCTTTTCCGTCGCCAACACCGTGCCCGGCACACCGGTCACGCTTCGGGACGCGACCGCCGTGGATACGGCGACCTCGAGCGGCTCTTCAACCTCGGGCAACTCGCCTGGCTCTCCGCCGCAGCCCAAAGCGGCGAGGGTCGCCGCGACTGATAAACCCCTAATCCACTTCATCGCTCGTTCTCTGGTTGGTTTGCGATCGCGCGAATTCGAAGCGCGCGACCGCCATGTGGTAGTTGGCCAGGGCACCGATCGCACCCTGGCGCATCGCTGTGGCCCGCGCCTCGGCCTGCAGCAGGTCCGCCGCCGTCGCAAGCCCCTCGTCGAAGCGGCGACGCATGAGGTCCCGGCCCGAAGCTGCGGCCGCGGCCGCCGCCCCTGTCGCCTCAACCTGCAGGCGGGCGCTACGGACGGCCCGCTCCGCCTGGTCGATCTCGCGGCGTGCGTCTTGCAGCGCCTGCGCGTACTCTAGCCCGGCGATCCTCTGCTCCAGGCTGGCCAGCTGGACCTCCGCCGTGCGGCCGAAGCCCGAGAACAGCGTCCAGCGCAGCGCCACGCCCACCGTCCAGTCGTTCTCGTCGAAGGAAAAGGCGTCGGGACTGTGGGTCGTGTACTGGGCGAAAGCGTCCAGCGCCGGCACCCAGTTGAGCACGGCCTGTCTCTTAGCCGCGTCTGCAGCGTCGGAGATCGCCGCCAGCGCCCGCAGGTCGGCCCGCGCCGCCGGGGTGAACTCGCGCTCCGCCAGTTGCCCAGGAGCCGCCAGCGTGTCCGTCGGCGCTGGCAGGGTATCCGGGCTCCAGCCCAGCTGCCGGCCCAGCGCCTGAAGCGCGTCGATCCGAATGCGCTCGGCCTCCGTTCGGTGGGCCCGGGCGGACGCCAGCTCGGCCTCGGCCTGCAGCAGGTCCGCCTCGGTCAGCAGCCCGCGATCGCGCCGCTTGCGAAAAGAGTCGAGTG
This sequence comes from uncultured Gemmatimonadota bacterium, assembly GCA_964347815.1. Classification (GTDB taxonomy): domain Bacteria; phylum Gemmatimonadota; class Gemmatimonadetes; order Palauibacterales; family KS3-K002; genus CAYGAJ01. The sequence continues at coordinate 15,815 of CAYGAJ010000018.1, forward strand.
TGGCTGCGGCGGCGTCTTCGGCTGTCTCGACCGCCCGGAGCTGAGCCTCCGCGCTCTGAGCCTGGTGGTACAGGGTGCGGGTGATCAGCACCGTGGCCTCGCGAGTGCGCTCCGCCGACCAGGTGGCCGCATCGGCCTGCCGCCGGACGGAGGCGCGCCCCGCCCAGCGGGTCGGATCGAGGACGCTCCAGCTGAGAGCGATGCTGCTGGACCAATCGTCGATCGCGTCCGGGTCGTTCAACGACTCGAGCGCGAAGTCCGGCTGGGCGAAGACCCCCTGGCGCAGCTTCGTTCCGAAGGTCACCACCGGATCGACCGAACTCATGTATCCCGCCTGGACCGTGACTTGAGGCCAGAGTGGCGATCCGGCCTTGACCGCCTGGCGGCCCGCGATGTCCCGGCGCGCCTCGGCGACGGCGAGTTCCGTGTTGCCCGAGAGCGCGGCGTCGATGGCCGCGGGCAGCGAGAGGGGGCGAGAGGCGAAGCCCGGATCGGCGGGTGGCGTCTGAGCGATGGCCGTGACGGGCAAGAGCGAGGCGATCAACGCGGCGAGCCCGGTGCTTCGTACGACGGCATGCTGGTTTGAACGGGTAAGGCCCATGAGAGAACTCACAGCTCGCAATGGTGGATACAATCGATCACCTGGGTCACCCGGGGATCGTCAATCCGGTAGTAGACGTTCACGCCGTCGCGGCGGCGGGCGAGGATGCCTTTGTCCCGCATCAAGTTCAGGTGCTGAGAGGCGGCGGCCTGCTCGATCCCCAACGTCTCGTAGATGGCGGTGACGTTCTGCTCGCCGGTTCGGTCGAGAAGCTCGATGATCCGCAGGCGCACGGGGTGCCCGATGCACTTGAGCATGGCGGCGGCAGCCTGGATCATGTCGGCGGTGAGGGTCTGGTTTTGTCGCGGCATAGGGCCGTTGGTACAGGCTTTCTGGGCTACGTCAGTAGTTCAATATATATAACTATAAGAATAATACAACCCCTGCCTTCCCCGCCGTCTCCCGCCCACCGCCGACCCTCTACCGACCTTGCTTGACCCGCCCGATTCACACGGCGAAGATTACCGTGCTCCGACGCGCATCGACCTGGAGGCGACCTGTGGACATCAAGCCGAATCGGCTGGTGTACCTGGGGTACGGCAAGTACTGGCGGTCCGATCAGATCGTCGGCCTGGTGCCGATCGACGACGATCGCGGCCCCGGCCGCCGCACCCACGTGCACGTGGCAACTCTCGATCAACCGATCACAGCCTCACGCTCCGAAGAGGCGATCCGCCGCGAGATGGCGGCTGCCGGCGAAGAAGAATTCAGCCTGGAAGAGTTACGGCTCTCTGTGACCGAGCTGCTGGAGGATCTGTCCGAGCTTTCCCCGGTGCTGAAGCGCATGCTGCTGCATGAGGGCAGCTTCGATGTGCGCCGGTGGGAGGACCGGCTGCGAGCGCTCACGGGTCCGCATGAGCCGAGGTCCGGGCAGGAGGATCTCTTCGCGTCGGCTGAATAGTCCGGAACTGCGCCGACCCCCCGGAGGTTTGTTTTGCGATGAGGACGCCCGCCGCCATCACCGTGCTCGCTCTGGTCGGCTCGATCTGCGCGCCGGCTGCGGCGCAGAGCTTCGACCACGCCGCCTTCGACACGGTGCTCGCGACCTACGTCGAGGCCAGCCGGGCGGACTACGCTGCCCTCCAGGCCGATCGGGCCTTGCTGGACCGTTACATCGCACAGCTGGCGGCGGTCAGCGCTGCTGAGTTCGAGCGCTGGTCCGAGCCGGAGCAGATCGCCTATCTGATCAACGCGTACAACGCTTACACGATCGAGACGGTACTCGATCATTACCCGATCAAAGGCAGCGGTTTCTTCAAGAAGTTGACAGCGCCGAAACGCTTCGCTTTCCCTTCCAACTCGATTCGGCACATCGATGGGGTCTTTGACGGGATTCGCCACACGGTGGCAGGTCGCCAGCTCACGCTGGACGGCATCGAGCACGAGACCCTGCGAGCGAACTACAATGAGCCGCGCATCCATTTCGCGTTGGTGTGTGCCGCCGTGAGCTGTCCGCCGCTGCGCACCGAGGCGTATACGGGCGATCGGCTGAATGAGCAGTTGGACGATCAAGGGCGGGCTTTTCTGAACGATCCGCGTCTGAACCGCTTCGAGCTCGAGACGCGTCAGGTCCACCTCTCGAAGATCTTCGATTGGTTCGGCGACGATTTCCGGGGCTTCGCCGGCGGCTCGGGGTATCCGGGTGGCGAGAAGATCGCCGGCGTTCTGGCGTTCGTCTCGCGGTACCTGAGCGATCGGGTTCAGCGCTTCCTCGCGGAGGGCGACTACGAAGTCCGCTTCCTTGACTACGACTGGACCCTCAACGACCAGGCGGTGGCCGCGGCGTCTCAGTGAAGCGAATCGAGCCGCGCGTCTTCACCGTTCTAGGCCTTGGCCTCGGCCTCGTCGCCCTCGTTCTCTCCGCCGTCCCCTCGGCGTCGGCGCAGACGGTCGTAGCCCAGCGAAGCGACCCTCAAACCTCACAGCGGACGACCGCCGGCTGGAACGACGCGCGTGCGCGTGAGCTGATCGAGGGAGCCATCGCGCGCCGGGCGACCTGGGCGGGCGATGCGGAGTTGACCGACTATCGCGCGCGCGCGGTCGGCCACATCTACTTCCTCTTCGACCTCGGCCGCGACAGCGAGCGCCACCTGGTAAAAGCCGATCAGCTCGCCCTCGACCTGTTCTGGCGCGCGCCGGCGCTGACCCGGCAGGTGATCGTTGGCCGTCGCGACGAGAAGACTCTGCCCACGAACATTCGCTACCATCTCGACCACCTCACGGTGGTGATGGACAACTTCGGCGACCGGATCAGTCTGGGCGAAGGTTCGGAGGTGCGGGAGGTTTTACACCCGGCGGCGCCGGGCGCGCTCGCCTTCTACGATTACCGGCTCTCCGACTCGCTGACGCTGCGATTACCCGAGCGTGAGCTGCGCGTCTACAAGGTCGAGATGCGGCCGAGCGATCCCGACGGTCCCGGCCTGGTGGGCACGCTCTATCTCGACCGGGAGTCGGCCGACATCGTGCAGATGGAGTTCACCTTCACAGCCGCGTCGTATCTCGATGAGACCCTCGACTACTTCAGTGTGCGCATCGAGAACGCCCTCTGGGCGAACCGCTACTGGCTGCCGCGCCGGCAGGGGATCGAACTGCGGCGCGGCATCGAGCCTCTGAACTTCCCGGCAGGCGGGATCATTCGCGCCGAGTTCAAGATCACCAATTACGAGTTCAACGTCGGAACGCCGCCAGGTTTCTTTCGAGGCCCGCCGGTCTATGCGCTGCCGAGGCCGCTGAGAGAGGGCTTTGCCTTCGAGGGTGGCCTCTACGACGCTCTCGACCCGAAGGTCGCGACGGCACCGCCGTCGTTGGAGTCGATTCGCGAGACGGCGGGGCGGATCATCGCCGAGTCGCATCTGGAACGGGCGCGGGGTTTGAGGCTCGCGGTTCCGGGCGCCTCATCAGTGCTGCGTTTGCGGCGCGCCGAGGGCCTTTATCTCGGTCCCGCGCTGAGCCGTGATTACCCGGGCGGAATCCGCACTGTGGTCTCCGCAGGTTACGCCCTGGGACGGGACCGCTGGCAGGTTGCGGGTCGCCTCACCGCGCCCCTGGCCGAGTCGATCGGGCTGGAGCTTGCCGGTTACGTCGAGCGGGCCGCGGAAGCGGCGGCGTGGGAGCCCAGCTCGGGGGTGGTCGCGACGCTGGCCACCTTGCTGGACGGCGAGGACTACCGTGAGACGTACTGGGCCAGCGGCGGCCGTTTCACTTTGCGCGCCCCGTGGGGCCCGCGGCGCGTCGGCCTGTCGATCGCCTGGGAAGAGTGGGAGGCGGCGGCGCTGGAGGCGGACGACGTCATCGACCGCGGCTACCGCCCGGTGCGGCGGCTGGATGACGGTCGGGTGGCCTGGCTGGCCCTCGAGCTGAAGCAGCCACCGACCGGTGCGCTCGAGCGGGTCGGCGGCCTGTCGTGGGAGGGGCGGATCGAGGGCGCGACGTCGGCGCTGGCCGGCGACTTCGACTACGTGCGGGTGGCGGCCCGCGGCGAGAGCTTGTGGCCGGATGCCGGCCTCGGTCTGGACCTTCGTCTCTTCGCAGGCGCCGGTCTCGTCGCAGGTGGTCGCGTACCGGCGCAGCGCCTCCTGCCCGGGGGTGGACGTGGAACGGTTCGCGGCTACCACTTTCATCGGTTCGTCGGCGATGGCTACGGAGCCGGCGGCCTGGAGCTGCGCCGACCGGTCCTCTGGCCGTTCATCTCGGTGGCGGGCTTCGCCGACGTGGGTTGGGTCGGCCGGCTGGGATCGGGAGCGGCGGCGGGGCGCGCCATCGAGGTGTGGAACGCGGAGGGGCGGCCGGCAGGGTCGGCTCGAGGGCCCCTGATCGGCGTGGGGGCGGGCGTGGGGATGCTGTTCGACATCTTGCGCGTCGACCTGGCGCGGGGGCTGAGACAGGGGGGGATCTGGGAGCTGGTCGTGAGTGTGCGGCCCGAGTTCTGGGCCTGGCTGTGACAGTCAGCTCGCCTTCGCCTCGAACCAGCTGCCGCCGACACCCATATCCACCGCGATCGGTACGTCGAGCCGTAGCGCGCCCTCCATCTTGGATCGCACCAGCCCCTTCACTTCATCCAGCTCTGACGGATCGACCTCGAAGAGCAGCTCGTCGTGAACCTGCAGTATCATGCTGGCGTGGTCGCCGCCCTCGGCCAGGGCGCGGTGGATGTCGATCATCGCCAGCTTGATGAGGTCCGCCGCGGTCCCCTGGATCGGCGAGTTGGTCGCGACCCGCTCGCCGAAGCCGCGGATGTTCGGGTTTTTTGAGTTGAGCTCGGGGATGTAGCGGCGCCGGCCGAACAGCGTCTCGACGTAGCCCTGCTCCTTGGCCACCTCGACCTGGCGGTCGAGGTAGGCGCGGATGTTGGGAAAGCGCTTGAAGTAGTTGGCGATGAACTCGCGCGCTTGGCCCACTCCGATACCGAGTTGTCGACCGAGCGCCGCGGGCCCCTGACCGTAGATGGTCGCGAAGTTCACGGTCTTGGCCTGTCCCCGCATCGCCGGCGTGACCGCGGCCGCCTCCACCCCGAAGATCAGCGCCGCGGTCTCCCGGTGCACATCGCGTCCCTTGTTGAACGCCTCCACGAACGCGGGGTCGCCGGAAAGGTGGGCGAGGATGCGCAGCTCGATCTGCGAGTAATCGGCCGCGAGCAGTACCCGCCCCTCGGCCGGCACGAAGCCCCGGCGTATCTCGGCGCCCAGCGGGGTGCGGATCGGGATGTTTTGCAGGTTGGGATCCGAGCTGCTGAGCCTCCCCGTGGAGGCGACCGTTTGATTGAACGAGGTGTGAATTCGCTCGGTGTCCGGATTCACCAGCGCCGGCAGCGCGTCCACGTATGTCGACTTGAGCTTGGAAAGCTCGCGGTATTCGATGATGAGCCGCGGGATCTGATGCCCCTCGTTGGCGAGCTGCTCCAGGACTTCGGCGTCGGTGGACGGACCGGTCTTTGTCCGCTTCTTCACGGGTAAGGCCAACTGATCGAACAAGACCTCGCGAAGCTGAAGCGGCGAATTGATGTTCAGCTCGCGCCCGGCGAGCTTGAAGATCTCTTCCTGCACCAGCTCGAGCTCGGACTCCAGCCGGCGGCTCATCTCAGCGAAGAACCGGGTATCGATCGCGACCCCCACTCGCTCCATCTGCGCCAGCACGGGCATGAGCGGCATCTCGAGCTCGTCGAACAGCTTTCTCAGGCCGTAGTCGTCAAGCTGCCGCGACAGCCGCGCATCGATGCGAAGCACCAGATCGGCGCGCTCCCCGGCGAAGCGAGCCGCTTTGTCGACAGGTGTCTCGGCGTAGCGGAGCGCCGATCTTCCTTTGCCGCAGAGGTCCTCATAGGTCATGAGCCGTTGCCCGAACTCCTCGAGCGCCAACGTCTCGAGGTCGTGCTGCCGGCGGCCCGGGTCGAGACAGTACGAGGCGATCATCACGTCGCGTTGCATTCCTCGCAGCGGCAGCCCGCAGGAGCCGAGCATCAGCAGGGCGCGCTTCAAGTCGTGCCCCAGGATCTCGACCTTCTCGTCGCCGAGAAGCTGCGCCAGCGGCCGCAGCGCCGCCGTCTCGAGGCCGGGCAGGTTCCCGATGCTCTCACCGTTCGACTGGCCCAGCGCCAGCTCGCCGGAACGTTGCGGGGCCACGTGGGCGAATGGGAGATAGAAGGCGCGTCCGGGCTCGACGGCGATAGCCAGGCCGACGGGCTGGGCCGAGATCGGGCTGGAATCGTCGCCTCGCAGCTCCAGCGCCAGACGGCCACGCTGGCGTGCGTCTTCCGCGATTTTAGCCACGCGCTGCGGGTCGCTCACCACCTCGTAGTCGGCTTTTTCTTCGACGCTGACACGCGCCTCGGCCTCGGGCGTCACGTCGCGAACGAGCGTGTGGAACTCGAGCTCGAGAAAGAGGTCGCGCAACCGCTCGCGGTTCGGCTCGCCGAGCCTCAGCTCGTCGAGGTCGAGCGTGATGGGAAGGTCATCGCGGATGGTGACCAGCTCTTTGGAGAGTCGCGCCTCTTCCGCGTGCTGTTGGAGCGCCTCGCGGGGGCGCTTCTGCTCGATGTCGGTGGCGTGCGAGAGGATCTCTTCCAGCGAGCCGAAGCGCTCGATGAGCTGCACCGCCGTCTTCGGTCCGATGCCGCGAACGCCAGGGATGTTGTCGGACGAGTCGCCGACCAGCGCCAGGTAGTCGGTGACACGGTCGGGCGGCACGCCGAGCCGGTCGGCGGCGTTCGCCTGATCGACGTACTCGGCGGCCACGGCGGCCGCCCCGCCGCGCCCGGGGTTGAGCAGGGCGATACCGTCGTCGATGAGCTGGTAGAAGTCCTTGT
>CAYGAJ010000019.1:0-22122 GCA_964347815.1 uncultured Gemmatimonadota bacterium
CGGGAGGCGCGCCGCTCTGTCGAGGTGTTGCGGAGCGCGCCGGATGTCGGACTTAAGAGAGCTGTACCAGCAGGTCATACTCGAACACAGCCGCAGCCCGCGTAACTTCAAGGAGCTGGAGAGCGCGGATCACACGGTCGACGGCTACAATCCGTTGTGTGGGGACCAGATCACCGTCTATGTCATCATGGACGGTGATCGTGTTATTGACGTCAGCTTCAAAGGCTCGGGTTGCGCGATTTCCAAGGCGTCGGCGTCGCTGATGACGGCGGCCGTCAAAGGCAAGACCCGCGCTGAGGCCAACGAGCTCTTCGAGCGCTTTCGGAGCATGGTGACCAGTGACCACGGTTCGCCGGTCGACGAGGAGGCGCTGGGGAAGCTGACCGTGTTTTCCGGCGTGCGCGAGTTCCCGGTCAGAGTGAAGTGTGCCACGTTGGCCTGGCATACCTTACACGCGGCCCTGGAGGGCGAGGGCGAGCGTGTGACGAGCGAGTAGGAACCCTCCGACCGGCAGCCGTCGCGCGAGATATGGCGGGTAAACGGTTCGTGAGGGTCGCAGCAACAGAGGACGTGCCGGTCGGCACGATCAAGGCCGTGGAGGTTGAGGGCGAGCCGGTGGCGCTGCTGAACCTGGACGGGATGTTCTTTGCGGTCCATGACGAGTGCACGCACGAGTGCTTCCCACTTTCCGAGGGCAACCTCCAGGACGGCGAGCTGGTTTGCCTGTTGCACGGGGCACGGTTCGACGTGCGGACGGGGGCGGTATTGGGTCCACCGGCTTATGAGCCGGTGAAGACCTATGAGGTTCGAGTCGAAAGCGGTGAGATCATGGTGGCGATAGACTCATGAGTATGCGTACCGCCGAGCTGGGGGCACACACACCGCTCGACGTCGAGCGGATCCGCCGGGACTTTCCAATTCTCGATCAGGAAGTGAACGGTCACCGGCTGGTCTATCTGGACAACGCGGCTTCTTCGCAGAAGCCGACAGCGGTGGTCGACGCTCTCGACCACTACTACCAGCACGATCACGCGAACGTGCACCGTGGCATTCACGAGCTTTCGATGCGTGCGACGCAGGCTTACGAGAATGCGCGGGAACGGGCGGCGCGCTTCATCGGCGTGGCGGATGCGAACGAGATCGTGTTCGTGCGTGGCGCGACCGAAGCGATCAACCTGGCCGCCTGGAGCTGGGGTTCGCAGAACATCCGCCGCGGCGACGAGATCCTGCTCACTGTGATGGAGCACCATTCAAACATGGTGCCCTGGCAGTTGCTGGCGGAGCGGACGGGTGCGCGCATCCGCGCCCTCGACATCGACGATCAAGGCCGGCTCCGGCTCGAGCAGCTTAATGACCTTCTGTCGGACCGAACGCGGCTGATCGCGGTGACGCACGTCTCGAACTCCCTGGGTACGGTGAATCCCATCGAGGAGATCGTGGCGGCGGCTCGAAGCGTTGGCGCCCGGGTGCTGGTCGACGGCGCTCAGGCGGCCCCGCATCTGCCGCTGAACGTTCCCGAGCTGGGCTGTGATTTCTACGCGTTCAGCGGCCACAAGATGTGTGGCCCAACGGGCATCGGCGTGTTGTGGGGGCGACGCGAGCTGCTCGAGGCGATGGTGCCATACCAGGGCGGGGGCGAGATGATCGAGCGGGTCGAGCTGGAGCGATCGACCTACAAGCCGGCGCCGCACAAGTTCGAGGCCGGCACGCCGAACATCGCCGATGCCGTCGGCCTGGCCGCGGCCATGGATTACCTGGACGAGATTGGGCGCGGGCGGATCGAGGTGCACGAGCAGCAGCTGATCGCTTACTCGCTGGAGCGGGCTGGGGAGGTGGCCGGTCTTCGCGTCTTTGGGCCCGAGAGCGGGCGGGCGGGCGTGCTGTCGTTCGAAGTCGAAGGGATCCACCCCCACGATTTGGCCCAGGTGCTCAACGATCGCGGTGTGGCGGTCCGCGCCGGGCATCACTGCAACCAGCCGCTGATGAGGCGGTTGGGCGTACCGGCAACGACCCGGGCGTCGTTCTATCTCTATAATGATCGAGATGATGTGGACGCGCTGTTCGAAGGTTTGAGCTGGACGTTGGAGTTCTTCAGCTAGGAGGGTGACATGGCTGCAAAAAAGATCTTGATGCTGGTCGGTGACTTCGCCGAGGATTACGAAGTCATGGTGCCTTTTCAGGCCTTGCAGATGATCGGACACACCGTTCATGCGGTTTGCCCCGACAAGAAGGCGGGCGAGCGGGTACGGACCGCGATCCACGACTTCGAAGGCGACCAGACGTACAGCGAGAAGCGCGGTCACGACTTCGCGCTCAACGCCACCTTCGCCGATGTCAAGCCCGAGAGCTACGACGCGCTGGTGATCAGCGGGGGACGGGCGCCAGAGTACATTCGGCTCAACGAGCGGGTGATCGAGGTCGTGAAGCACTTCGCCAAAGCGGACAAGCCGATCGCAGCGGTGTGCCACGGGGCTCAGGTGCTCACGGCCGCGGGTGTTGTTGAGGGACGATCGGTCTCGGCCTATCCGGCGGTTGAACCCGAGGTCAAGGCGGCCGGTGGAGAGTATGTGAGTCTGGCCATGAACGAGGCGCATGTGGACGGCAAGCTGGTGACGGCGCCGGCCTGGCCCGCCCATGCGGCTTGGCTGGCCAACTTCCTGAAGGTGTTGGGGACCAAGATCGAGCCCTAGGCGCGCGCCGCACGACGCGAATCTCGAACGCGGAGGCCTCCTCGGGCCTCCGCGCTGTTTTTGGGCTCCGTGTCGGCGACGACAGAGCGGCCCTTCGCCTCGGTCGAGGGTCGGTCAGTCTTCGTCTTCCAGCGGCTCGTCTTGGGAGTCGCTGATGAGCTTCGCTCGCCGAAGCGAGCCACGGCCGAAGCGCTGCGTGACCTCGTCCAGCGCCTTGGAGATTCGGGCGCCTCCGCCCTCGTCACCGGCCTCGGCGAACAGCATGAGCTGACGCTCGGGCGGCAGCTCGTGGAGCCCCGAGACGCTGATCCCGACCAGACGTACGGGCCGGCCACCGGGGTCGGCCGCGGCGAGCAGCGTCTTGGCCAGGGGGTAGATCGCTTCGGTGGTGAACAGCGATGTCTCGACGGTGGTTCGCCGGGTGCGGGTCTCGAAAGGGGCCAGACGCAGCTTCAAGGTGACGGTGTGGGCGGCCTGACCGCGGCGGCGCAGACGAGCGGCCACCTCTTCCGTCAGTGCGAGCAGGGTGCGGCGAACCTGTTCGCGGTCCTCCAGGTCGGTGTCGAAGGTCGTCTCCCGCCCGATCTGTTTGCGCTCGCGCCCTGGTTCCACGGGCCGGTCGTCCTCGCCATCGGCGAGCCGCTTCAAATGAAGTGCGTGGGCATGTCCGAGCTGCCGCTCCAGGCGCGCCGCCGGCGCCGCGGCCACGTCCCCGATCGTCTTGAGACCGAGGGAGTGTAGACGCCGCGCGGTCTTTTTCCCGACGCCCCAAAGCCTCTCGACGGGCAGCGGGTGCAGGAACGCCCGCACGCCGTCCGGCGGCACGACGACGAGGCCGTCAGGCTTCTCCAGATCGGAGGCGAGCTTGGCCAGGAACTTGTTCGAGGCGACGCCGACCGATACGGTGAGCCGCTCGCGTTTCCAGATGTCGCGCTTGATTTGGCGAGCGATGGAGACGCCGTCGCCGAACAATCGGGACGAGGCCGTGACGTCCAGAAAGGCCTCGTCGATGCTGAGCTGCTCAACCAGCTCGGTGTACTTCTCGAAGATCTGCATGATCCGCTCGGAGATCTCCGCGTACAGACGTCCGCGTGGGCGCAGATAGACGGCGTGCGGGCAGCGGCGGTACGCCTCGGAGATGGGCATGGCGGAGCGGATGCCGAATCGACGGGCTGCGTAGTTGCACGCCGCCACTACCCCACGCCCCCTCCCGCCACGCGGGTCGGCGCCGACGACGATAGGACGATCGGCGATGGACGGGTTCTCCCGCGCCTCGACGGCGGCGAAGAACGCGTCCATGTCAGCGTGCAGGATGGTTCGGTCCACGATTCGCACGTTGTGACGGCCAGTCCGATCGGGCGTCGATCCGGGTCGTGGCGGGCTGCGGATCACTATTCGAAGGGCCGCTTGCCGCGTTGACCCGCTGAATCGGCCCCTCTAACGTTCTAGCGGGCACTATGAAAGACGCAACCTTGGGCGGTTATCTGCATGAGCACCTACGGCCCCCGGCCTTCGAGGGGGCGGACGGTGATTCGTACACCGTGGAAATCGTCGTCGACCGGCCGGACGAGACTGAGGGTCCCTGGTGCGGGTATCTCTTCTTCCTCCGCTGGCGGGGAAGCGAGCCGGTGGGACACGTCGAGAGCGACTTCTTGAGTGAGGCGGAGACGGAGGCTGAGGCGCGACAGTCCCTAGAACGGCTGACCCTGCATGAAGTGAAGAACGTGCTGGACGAGCTGGTGGCGCGATGACGGGAGAGGGCCGAGCAAAGTTGAGCGGCCGCGTCCTGCGGAGTGTGGGAGGGACCTATCATGTAGAGGTCGGTGACCAGCTGCTGGAATGCGCCTTGCGCGGACGCCTCAAGCGACAGCGTGGTCTGGGCCGGGTGGCGGTAGGTGACGAGGTGGTGGTCGAGCGGCTGCGCAACGGTGCCTGCGTGATCACACAGGTGCTGCCGCGCCGGGCGCGCTTGTCGAGACGGACGGGCAGCGGGCGGCGCGAGCAGATCATCGCGGCGAACGTGGATCGGCTGGCGGCGGTGTTCGCGGTCACAAGCCCGGAGCCGGTCTTTCAATTGCTCGACCGCTTTCTGGTGCTGGCCGAGTCGAACCGGATCGTCGCCTGCGTCGTCGTCAACAAGATCGACCTGACGAGCGCCGGTGCCGCGCGGGATTCCTTCGCGCTGTACGAGGCCGCCGGCTACGAGGTGGTTTACGTCAGCGCGAAGTCGGGGTCGAACATTGAGCTGTTGCGCGAGCTTCTCTCGGGCCACATCACGCTCTTCGTGGGTCCATCGGGCGTCGGAAAGTCGAGCCTGCTGAACTCGCTTCAACCGGGGTTGGGGCTGCGGGTGGGCGAGGTGAGCCGATCGTTGGAGCGGGGGAGACATACGACGGTTACCGCCACGCTTCACCCTCTGAGCCCGGACGGCTATGTCGTGGATACGCCGGGGCTGGGAACGCTTCGATTCTGGGAGGTGAAAGAGTCGGAGCTCGATCTGTGTTTCCCGGAGTTCCGCCGTTTTCTCGGCGCCTGCCGGTTCGACGACTGCCAGCACGATCATGAGCCCGGCTGTGCCGTCTCGGGCGCGGTCGATGCGGGTCAGATTCCACGTCAGAGGTACGAGAGCTACTTGAAGATCCTCGGCGAGCGGGCTGACGAGCGCCCAGGCGAACGCAGACAACGGTTCAGGTAAGGGCGTTCCGGTGAGCCCCGACTCCATCATCGTCCAGATCGCCGACGTGCTCGCCGGGCGCGCGCCCCGGCGGGCCTCGGCCGGCAGCTTCGAGACCGAGGCGGCCGTGAGCCTGATGTTGAGGCCGCTCGAGTCGCATCTCGAGTTCCTCGCTATCAAGCGGACGGAGAACGAGCGGGATCCGTGGTCCGGCCACATGGCGCTGCCGGGCGGCCGGCGCGAGCCGAAGGATGAGAGCCTGTGGATGACGGCGGTGAGGGAGACGCGCGAGGAGATCGGTGTCGACCTGCTGCGTTCGGGGACGCTGCTGGGTCGGCTGGACGATGTGGTGCCGGGCAGCCGCCGTATCCCATCGATCGCCATCAGCCCGTTCGTGGTGGCGGTCGGTCCGGATGTAGAGGCGCGAACCAGCTCGGAGGTTGAGCGAGCGGTGTGGCTGCCCCTCGATGTGGTGGTCGAGGAGCGGCATCGTGGGCGGTTACGTCTTGATGTGATCCCGGATCGTGACTTTCCGACGATCGAGTACGGCGGCCACGTCATCTGGGGCCTGACGCTGAGGATCCTGTCGCAGTTCGAGGAGGTGTTGAAGACGATCGGTTACACCGGCGGAGGATCCGGGTGAATCCGCCGTTGATCGTGGGCTGCGGCTACACGGGTCTGCGCCTCGGCCGGCGTTTGGCCGAATTGGGTCTCGCGCCGGCCGGTACGACCCGGAGCCCGGAGCGGGGCGAGCTTTTGGAAGCATCGGGTATCCGACCGTTGGTGGGCGATCTCGGCGAGCGCGATATGCTGTTGCAGATCGATCGGCTCGGTCCAGGCGTCGTCTTCTACTTCGTACCGCCCGTGACCGGCGGAGCCGACCCACTGCTCGGGGTTCTTCGGGCGACGGCCCGGGCGCCGCTGGAAGGGTTCATCTACGCCAGCAGCACCTCGGTCTACGGCGACCGGAACGGCGACTGGGTGGACGAGACCACGATGCCGGAGCCGGAAGGGGAGGGCCCGGAGGCGCGGCTGGCGGCGGAGCGCACGGTCTTCGCGGCCGGCTGGGAGCATCAGACGCCGACGCGGATCTGCCGGATCACCGGGATCTACGGGCCCGGCCGGACCCTGAAGAGCGTCCTCGAGCGCAGAGAGTACGTTCTGATTCGCGGTCGTGACACCTGGGTCAACCGCATTCACGTGGAGGATCTGGTCAGTGGCCTGATCGCTGCTTGGCGACGCGGGGGCGACAGTCGCGTTTACAACCTGGGGGACGGGCAGCCGCACCGCGCCTCGGACTTCGCGTTCCGCGCCGCGGACCTGCACGGGTTGCCTCGACCCGTCTGGATCGAGGAGGAGGAGGCACGCGAGCGCTTCGGCGAGGACCGCTTGCGGCGCAAGTTGGGCAGCAAGCGCGTGCGGAGTGCGCGTCTAACAGATGAGCTCGGTGTCGAGCTGCGTTACCCGAGCTTCCGCGTCGGTCTGCCGGCCGCGATCGAGGAAGAGCGCGCTGCGGGGACGGGGCGCGAGCACGCTACTCCACCCAATCGGCGATGAAGATGTTGGTGTCGCCGGGCTCGGCGTTGAATCGGTTGGAGCCCCACACCAGCTTCGTTCCGTCCGAGTTGAACATCGGGAACCCGTCGAATTCCTCGTGATACGTGACGCGCTCTAACCCGGTCCCGTCGATGTTGATCGCGTACAGATCGAAGTTGCGGCCCCTGGGCTGATGCATGTTCGAGGAGAAGATCACTCGCTCGCCGCTGGGGAAGAAGTAGGGCGCGAAGTTGGCGGCGCCGTTGTCCGTTAGCTGTCGCTTGTTCGAACCGTCCGCGTCCATCACGAAGATGTCGAGCCGAGTGGGCCGGATCAGGTTCTGACCGAGCAGGCGCTGGTAATCGGCCTTCTCATCCTCCGCTTCAGGGTGATAGGCCCGATAGATGATCTTGGTCCCATCGTACGAGAAGAACGGTCCGCCATCGTAGCCCAGCGTGTTGGTCAACCGCTTCAAGTTGCTCCCATCGGCGTCCATCGTGTAGATGTCCAAGTCGCCATCTCGAAGCGAAGTGAAGACGATCTTCTGGCCGTCCCGTGATATCGTCGCTTCGGCATCGTAGCCGGGAGTGTCCGTCAACCGCACGACGTTTTCGCCATTCGGATCCGCTACGAAGATGTCGTAGGACGGATAAAGCGCCCAGACGTAGCCTTGAGAGTAGTCCGGTGGCGGTGGACAGCTACTGTTCACCAGGTGCGTCGAAGAGTAGAGGATCTTCTGACCCGAGGGAAAGAAATAGGCACAGGTGGTGCGTCCCAGACCCGTGCTTACGAGTTGAAGATCCCCACCGGAAAGCGGTAGCGTGAAGATCTGGTCGCAGCCGTACTCGCCGTGAGTCGACTGCATAATCAACTGGCGATCGTCGGCGGAGAAGTACGCCTCGGCGTTCTCACCGCCGAACGTCAGTTGTCGAGCGTTTCGCAGGTGGCTTTCCTCGGGCAACAGCAGCGCGGAACCCGCTTCCGTATCGGGGCTCGATTCTCTCGGTTGGCAGGCCAGAGACGTAATCCCACAGAAAGCGATCGTTGCGATGAGAAACCGGCTCAGGATAAGGCCTCCTTGATGACGTTTTCGATGATCGGCACCAGATCGTCCCAGCTGGCTGTCGTCGCCTTGGTCACCGTCACGAAATCCTCGGCGATCAACAGCGACTCCACGCCGTCCAGGGCAAAAAGCTGACTGGCCAGCGGGTCGTCTTTCGCCGTTTCCGGATCGAAATAGGAGACGCTCGACCCACCTTCCACCAACCTGCGGTCGACGGTGAACTTGGCCGCGTTGGGGTTAGGTGTGCCCTGAACCTTGACCTGCGGATCGACCATGGCGTCTCCTTTCACCTCCGGAGATCGGTGCCGCGGGGGGAACTTAATCGCTCATGCGCGCCCGAGACACCCCTCCAGCGTGCTCAGGGCGAAGTCGAGCTGCGCTTCCGCGATCGTCAGGGGTGGTGAGAGGCCGATGACGTTGCTGTCGGGACCGTCGGCGAGCAGGATGAGCCCCTCCCGCAAAGCGAAACCGACGACCCGAGCGGCCGCGGCCGGATCGGGCGCCCTGCTGTCCGGGTCAACCAGCTCGATGCCCGCCAGCAGCCCGCGGCCGCGCACGTCGCCGACCCGGGGGTACCGTGGGCGGAGGCGTGACAGTCCGTGGATGAGCCGCTCGCCGAGGCGGGCGGCCCGGTCAACCAGCCGGCGGTTTTCGATTTCTTCGATCTGGGCGAGGGCCGCGGCGCAGCCGGGTGGGTGACCGAGAAAGGTGCTGGTGTGGATGGCGGTGCCTGTACTCTCGGGCCAGGCCGCCATCACATCCGGGCGCCCGATACAGGCCGAGAAGGGGAATCCGCCGCTGAGCGCTTTACCCAGGCAGAGCAAATCGGGAACCACCGATTCGTGCTCGCAGGCGAACCAGCGCCCTGTTCGTCCGAATCCGGTATAGATCTCATCGAAGATCAGCGTCACACCGAAACGGTCACACAGCTCGCGCAGGCCGCCCAGAAAACCCGCCGGTGGAATCACGGTGCCGCCGCGGCCCTGGATCGGTTCGACGATGACGGCTCCGATCATATCCCGACCGGTTCCGAGCTCGGTCGAGACGATCTCGAGAGCGGCACCCGCGAGGTCGTCTGATCCGAGCAGCCTGGGCGGGGGCCGATAGGGGTTCGGGAACGGGACGCGCACGATGGGGATGCCGAGCTGGTCTTGAAAGGGCTCGCGGAAAAGGCGGCCATCGGTGACGGCCAGCGCCCCATAGGTCAGGCCGTGATAGGCGCCGCTGAAGCAGAGCACCCCCGGGCGCCCGCTGGCGAGGCGCGCGGTCTTGAGCGCCGCCTCGACCGCCTCGGCGCCGGAGCTGGCGAGGATTGTGCGGCCGAGCCCCGGGGGCGTGATCGAGGCGAGCCGCTCGAGCAGAGCCGTCTTGATCTCGGGGGGGTGGGCGTCTCCCAGGCCGTGCGCCAGCCGATTCAGCTGGGCCTCGACCGCCCCGATGACGCGGGAATTGCGGTGGCCGCCGGCCGCCACGCCGAAGCCCGCGGTGAGATCGATGTAGACGTTGCCGTCCACGTCCATGACGTTGGCCCCGCGGGCCTCGCGCCAGAAGATGGGGCCGTCGTCGGAGACGAAGGTGATGTTGGGTGACTCGTGCTCTCGCAACCGCTGGCCCAGCGCGCGGGACTGAGGACCCGGGGGCGGAACGACGATACGCGGGAGGAGATCGCCTTCGGAAAGGCGGTTCATGACCGATCGCCAGCGTCCCGGGCTAGACTTTGCTGTTGGGGGTCGACGCCGTCTCGGTGCCGTCAGGGAGCGGCGCGATCTCGAAGTCGCCGTAGATCTCCGGCGCCTCCTTCTTCAGCACTCGCAGTACGGCGATCGCCAACGTTCGGATTTCGGCGTCCGCCGTCGGCGCGGCGCGAAGCTCGACGAAGTGACGCCACGCCCGGGCGTTGGCGGTCACGACGATCTTCGTCTCCGCAGAGTTGGGCAAGACCACCCGGGCGGCCTGCCGGGCCCGCTTGCGCCGCAACGTGGCCTTCGGTTCATCGGCAACCTGCTCGGTGACCTCGTCAAGCAGTTTGCGGTAAGACTGGAGGGCGTTCTCGCAGGCCTCTTTCCACAGTTCGAAGGCGCGGGTGCCCTCCTGGATCTCTGGGGGCAAGACAAAGCCGATCTCCGACTCGTCGACGTAGCGTTGCGAGAGTTGAGAGTAACCGAAGCCGGCGCGATGCCGCACCAGTTCGTGCGTGAGCGCCCGGGAGACGCCCTCGAAAAGAAAGGTGAAGACGGCGTGCTCGAGGACGCTGCCGTGCTTGACCTGCAGGAGATTGGCGAGGTATTCCTTGTTGTTGGTACGTCCCTGAATCGTCTTGTGGCCCCCGATGACCCGCACATCCTTGCCGAAGCTCAGGTAACACAGCCGGCCCGCGAACTCGACCAGCTGCTGGGGGGCGTTGTCGGTGTCGCTGGTCCAATCGATATCGGGGTGACCGAGGAACTGCTGACGGGCCAACAAGGTGACCTTCGGCTCGCGGATGATCTCCATGTCATGAATTCGTAAAGGTTTGCAACGAAAGCGGCGGATACGCGCCGCGCCTCAACGACGTCGCCACCAGGCCGCGAACATGATCCCCAGGGCGGTCCCGGCGATCGCGGTCGCCCAGAGCACGCGTGTCTGAGGCATCATGTCCGCGCCGTCCTCTCCGGCCGTCGCCGCCGGGGGCGCCGATTCCGTAGCTGCGGGTTTGGGCGCGCCGGATTCACTGGTCACCTGCGTCAAGGCGCCGCATTCGGGGCAGCGCCCACGTCCGGCCTCGCGGTCGGAGCGGCTACTGAAAGCCAGTGCGGCACCGCACGACTGGCACGAGACCTCCAGGCGGAGCGGCTCGATCAGGGCGTAAAACTTGGAGCGGGAAATCCCCAGTTCGTCGGCCAGATGGCCGGCCGGCCGGCTGGTCTGCCAATACAACTGATTGGCCTTGGCCGCGAGTCGGCTCGAGTTTTGTTCAGGCATAAGCGGCAGTCGACGACCCGGTTTGTAGGCTGAGGTGCTGTTCGATCTGCCGCAATGTAAGTTGGGCGTGCCGGGGGCGGCAAACGTGAGAGGGAGTATGGGCAAGGTGCTGAAGCTTCGCGCCGTTCGTGCGATCGTAAGGCCGGACCGGCGCGACGAATATCTGGAGCGCTGGCACAGCTACGCCCGCGCCTCGGAGGCGGCCGGGGCCACCGTCCGCCTCTACGAAGATCAAGCGCTGCCGGGTCGATTCCTCGAGTTCACCGAGCACGTCGCCGCGACGGGGGCGGAGGGCGAGCTGGAGCGGGCGCTGCGGTCGGCGGAGCTGCGCCGTTGCTGTGTGCGGCGGGAGGGCGAGGACATTCTTTACCGGCAGGTTGGCTTCGAAGGGTGAGGCGCCCGGTGTCGCGGTCCCTGCAGGGCACGACGCGCCCGGTCGCTCACCAATTGTATACGGTCCAGCGGCGGCAGTCGTCGTTGGTGCAGGCCAGGCGGACGCGGAACGGCGAGCCACCGTTGGTAGGGGATTGGTGCTCCTCGACGCGCCGGACCGTCTTGGCCCCACACACCGGGCAAGCCGGCTCGCCGCCGGGTATGGGGTTCCCGCGGTCGGCCTCTATCAGCTTCGCGGCGTGATCGGCCTCGTAAAGTGGACCGGCATCTTCTGGAGAGGTCATAGTATCCTTCGAAACCTGCAATGCCTGAAGCGGATCTATACGAACTCGCGGAACGCTATCGGCCCGAATTCCCGGTCTTTCGCTCCGCCGTTTATCTGAACTCCTGCTCTCTGGGCGCCCTATCCCGGCGGGGCCGAGCGGCGCTGGATCGTTTCGCCGACCTCTGGGATCGCTGGGGCGCCGCCGCCTGGTACGAGCACTGGCTCGACGCCGCGCAGGATGTTCGGGCCGCGTTCGCCCGACTGATTTCGGTCGACGAAGATGAGACCGCACTCGCGGCGAGCATCTCCGCCGCCCTGGCGTCGATCGTCAGCGCGATCGACTTCGAGGCGCGCCCGCGCGTCGTGACGACCGAACTCGACTTCCCCACCGTCGTTTACCACTTTCTCGCCCGCCGCCGCCTCGGTGTCGAGCCCGTGGTGCTGAAGTCGCCGGACGGGGTCAGCGTCCCGGTCGAAGCTTTCGAGGCGGCGATCGACGAACGAACGGCACTCGTCGCCACCTCTCATGTCTATTATACGACCGGCGCGATCCAGGATATCGGGGCGGTTGCCCGGTCCGCCCACGCGAAAGGCGCTCTCTGCCTCGTCGACGCCTACCAATCTACGGGCCAGGTTCCCGTCGATGCCAGGGACCTCGACGTCGACTTCCTGCTCAGCGGGTCGTTGAAGTGGCTGCTGGGGGGCCAGGGTCTCGCCTTCATGTTCGCGCGGCGGGCCCTGTGCCAGCGCTTGACCCCGACGACGGTGGGCTGGTTCGGCGCCGAGGACCAGTTCACCTTCGACTCCGGCACTCTGCGGCTGCGTGGGGACGCGCGGCGCTTCGAGCTCGGCACCCCGGCGGTACCGACGGTCTACACGGCGCGGGCGGGGCTCGAGCTGGTCCACGAGATCGGCGTCGACCGGATCCGACGGCGGCTGGCATCGTTGACGGAAGATCTGAGGCGGCGGGCCCGATCCGCCGGGCTTCGGATTCGCGGGGCCTCCGAACCCGAAGCCCGATCGGCGATCGTGATGATCGAGCACCCGGATCCAGCCGCGGCCGTGCGGAGGCTGGCCGACGCGGGCGTCGTCGTCGACTACCGCCCGGGCGCGGTGCGGCTGTCGCCGCATTTCTACAACACGACGGAGGACAACGCTCGTGCGATCGAGGTTCTGGCGGGCGACGGCGGAGTCGGCGGGAGGCGTTGATCCGCCGCCTCGCGTCGGGATACCTTAGGGGCCAGTTGACGGCGCGGGACGACAGACGAAAGGGTTGAGAATGGCGAGGAACTTCACCGTCGACGAGGCCAACAAGACGTTGCCTCTGGTGCGCCGGATCGTGACGGATATCGTCGGCACGCACCGGTCGCTGGTCGAGCGCCTGGACGAGCTGCGCTCGCTGGAGCCGGAGGGGAGTGCTAGCGCGCGCCGGCGTCAGCTGGAAGCAGAGATCGAAGAGCTGGCCGAGACGGTGAACCGGTTCATCGGAGAGCTGGATGCGATCGGCGCCCTCTTCAAGGGCTTCGACGAGGGGCTGGTCGATTTCCATTCGACGCTGGACGGGCGTCCGGTCTTTCTCTGCTGGAAGCTGGGCGAAGAGTCGATCGCGTGGTGGCACGAGTTGGACGCGGGTTACGCGGGTCGCCGGCCCCTGCCGGTGCATCTTCTGAATGCGTAAGGGTAGATAACATGCCGAGCATAGAAGGCGGAGTGGACGGGCCCTCGGTACGATTCGGGGGCCGCATCCTGTTTTTGACCGAAGATCCCGAGCTGGTCCGCCGTCAATTGGCGGGGGAGGATCTCGACTGGGATCCATCGATCAAGCTGCGAGACGACATATCGACGGACGAGATCACGCCGGGTTGGGTCTGCTATCACTACGACGAGAAGTTGGGCGAGTATCCGTATGTC
The DNA here is from genome assembly GCA_964347815.1 of uncultured Gemmatimonadota bacterium. Classification (GTDB taxonomy): domain Bacteria; phylum Gemmatimonadota; class Gemmatimonadetes; order Palauibacterales; family KS3-K002; genus CAYGAJ01. The sequence continues at coordinate 13,494 of CAYGAJ010000019.1, forward strand.
GGCCTCGAGTGCCGCGGCGAACGGCCCGTAGGCCGAAACGCTGTGAAGGACGGCGGGTTCGTCGCCTGTGTGTCGGGCAAGCGTCGCGGCAAAGGATCGAGCCGCGAGGCTTCGCCGTTCGCGGAGCTGAGGGCGGGGATCCGGGTGGTGATCGCCGAGAACATCGAACGCATCTATCGGGAGAACTGCCAGAATCTCGGTCTGCTGACCTCGACCGACTTCGATCTCATCCCCCGGATCCGGCGGGGAGAAGCGATACCGCTGCGTGAGTTCACCGAGGGGGCGGACCCGATCACGCGCGAGATCATCCAGCGCGGCGGCCTGTTCTCCTACAACAAAGCGCGGCGTCTGGGCGAGACCCAGCCACCCCTGCCCGAGACGCCAGCCGGCCGTCCGATGACCGTGGCGGAGAAGATCCTCGCCCGACATTGGGTTGCCGATCTGTCAAAGCAGGCGATCGGCGTTCCCGCCGTACAACCCGGCGACACGGGTTTCGTACAGACCGATGTCCGCTTCTCGCACGAGTACGTGACGCCGATGGCCGCGGGCCTCTACGAGGGTTACACGCCCGAAGACGAAATCCGCGACAAAGACTCGGTGCTGCTGTTCCGTGATCACCTGGGGATGCTCGATCTGGTGATGCCGGAGGAAAAGCGGAAGCAAGGGTTGCTGGACTTGGCCGGCGGCCTGGCAAAGAAGCAGCGCGAGTTCGCCGCCGCTCAGGGTTTGAGGCTGCACGGTGATTTGAAAGACCGAAAAGGCTCTGAGGGCATCTGCCACACGATCGTGTACAACACGTACGCGTTGCCCGGCCAGGTGATCGTGGGCAGCGACTCCCACACACCGCACTCGGGGGCGGTGGCCACGGTGGCTTTTGGGGTGGGCTCGACGGCGATCGCCAACGCGTGGGTGACGCGGGACGTGCGGCTCGAGGTGCCCGAGACCGTGAAGATCACCATCGTCGGTGAGACAGCCGAAAACGTGACGGCCAAGGACCTCGTGCTGGAGGTGTTGCGTCACCCTTACGTGAAGCATGGCCGCGCCTTGGCCAAGGTGCTCGAGTGGACCGGACCCGCGGTGGCGGCGCTGTCCGTCGACGAGCGCGCGACGCTCACCAACATGTCGGCGGAGATCGGCGCTTTTACCGGCATCTGTGAGGCCGATGGAAAGACGGTCGACTTCTTGATGGAACGCCGTGGGCTGAGTCGAACCGAAGCCGAACGCGCTTGTGAGGGTCTGAGAAGCGACCCCGGCGCCGACTACGCGCACATCATCGAGGTCGACGCTTCGAAGCTGCGGCCGATCGTCGCCACCCCGGGCGATCCGGGCAACGGCGTGTTCGTGGACGAACTGGATGACGGTGTGGCCATCGACATCGTTTATATCGGATCGTGCACCGGCGCGAAGCGCGACGACATGGACATGTACGCCCGGGTGTTCCAGGCAGCCCGGGATCAGGGCCGCGGCATTCCCGAGCAGGTCACCTGCTACATCCAGATGGGCTCGCTGGATGTGGAAGAGTACTGCCGGCGGCGTGGCTATCTGGATCTGTTCGCTGAAGTGGGCGCCCGGCTGCTGGCGCCCGGGTGCGGGGCGTGTATCAACGCCGGTCCCGGCGTCAGCCGCTCGCCGGAGCAGGTCACGATCTCGTCGATCAACCGCAACTTCCCGGGCCGCAGCGGCCCCGGCAAAGTCTACTTGGCCAGCCCCTACACGGTGGCGGCGAGCGCGTTGGCGGGCCGGATCGTCGCCTGGCGACCGGAGGGTGCGTAGAACGACCGCGGGACCGGGCAACCTCCTTCTCCAGGGGTCTGCTTCCGGGCTCGAGCCCGAAGGCAGGCCCCTGATGCATCCAGAGGCCGAAGGCGAGGCCCGCGCATCGAAGCGCAAGCGGCGGAGCGCCCGGCACGCAACCCTTTTCGGCGAGTTTGTGTCATACGGTCGGAAGCGGTGCAGCGGGCACCTGGAGTCAGGAGAGCCGTGCGAGATCGGCAGCTAGTCAGCAGGGTTTTGGACGGCGATCCGGCCGCGGAGCGTGAGCTGTACGACGCGCACGTGGACCGCGTCTACCGGCTGGCTTTCCGGATGACGGGGGACGACGATCTGGCTCAGGAGTTCACCCAGGAGACGTTCGTCCGCGCCTTCGACCGCCTCCAGCAGTTCCGTGGAGATGCGGCGCTCTCGACCTGGCTGCACTCGATCGCGGTATCGGTGGTCTACAACGGTATGCGAAAGATCAAACGGTTGAACGAGCGACATGTGGACCTCAACGAGGGCAACGCGTTGGGTCAACTACCGCGTGGCACGGAGCCCGACTTGAAGCAGCGGCTCGCTGCGGCAATCGCAGCGCTGCCCTGGGGCTATCGCACGGTCTTCGTGATGCACGATGTCGAAGGCTACAAGCATGAGGAGATCGCCAGGACGTTGGGCGTCCGGCCCGGAACCTCGAAGGCGCAGCTCTCCCGGGCGCGCGCCAAGTTGCGAGAGGCCCTCGCCGATTTCGCGGAGGAGTGGGCGTCATGAATGACGACCGATTCGACGAGCTGCTGAAGGACGTGGCTCGAGATTACAACGCGCCGCCCGAGACGCCGCGTGAATTGATGTGGGCGCGGATCGAGGCGATCCGGCGTGAGCGCGCCCGGCGGCGACAGCAGCTCCGCATCCTCTATTCGCCGTGGACACGCTGGGGGTTGGGCCTGGCGGCGGCGTTGTTGATCGGCATCGGCATCGGGCGGCTTACGCTCGATTCGGAACCGGAGCCGCAGCCGCTGGCCACGACCGAAGCAACGGAGGGCGGTCCGCCGCCGCCTAACCGCCTGGCCTACCGGCTGGCGACGACCGAGCACCTGAGCCGGGCGGAGGCTTTTCTGGTTTCGCTCCGCGCGTCGCCGAAGGCTGAAGATGCGGCGGCGTTCTGGTCCGGTGCCCGAGACCTGCTGTCCAGCACCCGGCTGTTGCTGGATTCCCCGGCGGCGGACGACCCGGTGTTCAGAGAGCTGCTGAACGAGCTGGAGCTGGTGCTCGTGCAGATCGCGCAGCTCTCCTATCAGCAGGGGGTGGGCGATCTGGAGTTGGTGACGGAAGGATTCGAGAACAGAGGACTGCTGACCAAGCTACGGGCGGCGATCCCGGCGGGTCCGGCAGTTGGAATAGAAGGAGCATCGTGATGTGGGAAATGGATCGGGTGTTGTCTTTGTTTGCCGCGGTCGCCTGGCTGGGCTTCGGCGTCGCGAGCGCGGAGGCGAGCCCTCAAAGGCACGAGGCGCGAAGCGGCGGGCCCTATGCAGTCGCGCTCGAAGCGGAGCATCCGCAGGATCCCGCGGACTCGCTCTACCGAGCGGCTGTTCAACGGCTGAACCAGGATGATTACCGCCGAGCGGCCGAGATGTTCGCCCGGATCCAGGAGCGTTATCCGCGGTCGAACTACGCGGCACAGGCGCTCTACTATCAGGCGTTCGCGCTCTACCGAAACGGCCGGGAGGAGGATCTGCGGGCCGGACTCGACGCGCTGCGATTGCTGCAGGATCGTTACGCCGATGCGTACAGATCTCTGAGCGAGGCCCAGACCCTCTCCGCGCGTATCCAGGGTGCGCTGGCGCGGCGCGGCGACTCGCGGGCCGCGGAGGATATCGCCCGCCAGGCCCGAGAGATCAGGGAGCGCACGCGCACGGGGCGCCAGGGCGAAGCGTGCGAGGGCGAGGACGAGATGCGTCTGGCGGCGCTCAACGCCCTGCTTCAGATGAGCTCGGAACGAGCGCTGCCGATCATCGAGAAGGTGCTCGCCAACCGGGACGACGATGCGTGCTCGGTCGCGCTCAGACGCAAGGCCGTCTTCCTTCTGGCTCAGCACGTCCGCGAGGAGAATCTGGATCTGCTGCTCGATCTGGCGAGGAACGATCCGGATCGCGAGGTCCGCGCCCAGGCCGTCTTCTGGCTGTCGCAGGTGCCGGGCGATCGGACCGTGACCGCGCTCGAGCAGATCCTGCGCGAGTCCGACGACCTGGAGCTGCAGAAGAAGGCGATATTCGCGCTCTCGCAGTCGGGCGGCGAGCGTGCCAACCAGGTACTGCGCGACTATGCGCTGCGCGAGGACGCCCCGTTGGAGCTGCGCGAGAATGCGATCTTCTGGATCGGCCAGGGCCAGGGCGAGGCGGCGGGACGGTTCCTGCGGGAGCTGTACGGTCGCACGAGCGATGCGAAGCTGCGCGAGAAGGTGATTTTCTCAGTGGCGCAGCGGGGCGGCCGCGAGAACGCGCGCTGGTTGTTGGATCGTGCCGTCGACACGAACGAGCCCGTGCAGGTTCGAAAGGCAGCGATCTTCTGGGCCGGACAGGTCGGGGTGTCGGTCGAAGAGCTGTCCGGCCTCTACGACCGGCTGCCCGATCGTGAGATAAAAGAGCAGCTGATCTTCACACTGTCGCAACGCAGTGAGCCGGCGGCGGTGAACAAGATGCTGGACATCGCGCGGAATGAAACGGACGCCGAGTTGCGCAAGAAGGCGATCTTCTGGCTCTCGCAGTCGGACGATCCGCGCGTCGTCGAACTGTTGATGGAGCTGATCGAGGGCAAATGAAGACGCGAGTGTGGGTGGCCGCGTTGTTTGCCGTGGCCTGGCTGGCGCCAGCGTCGCTGGCCTCGGCCCAGTCGATCGCCGACCGTGTCGATGAGGTGCGAGACGGGAAGATCCGTCTGAGCTTTGCGGCCCGGGCGGGCGTGTGCGGAGATGGCCACGGCTGGATTTCGACCCGCGGCGGTCTGCACATCAGTAGTGACCGCAAGTCGCGCCGGTGGAGCGAGGACTGGGAAAGCGAGTGTGAACCCGGTCCGGTTCGGGTGGTCCTGCGGGTTCAAGACGGCGTGGTGACCGAGGTCGATACCTACGTGGGCGGTCGCTGGCGGGCGGGTGAAGGCACCACGGATCTCGGGGTCGTGGGGGCCGTCAGCGCCGCGCGCTACCTTCTGGCCCTGGCGCGGCGCTCTGAGGCGCACGTTGGAAAAGAGGCGATCCTGCCGGCCATACTCGCGGACAGCGCCACCGTCTGGCCCGATCTGCTCCAGATCGCTCGGGACGGATCGGTGCCACGAAGCACGCGCAAGAGCGCCGTGTTCTGGCTGGGCCAGGCCGCCGGCGAGGCCGCGACGGCCGGTCTGACCGAGTTGGTGGACGACGAGTCGGGCGACCTCGAGGTGCGAAAGACCGCGGTATTTGCCCTGTCCCAGCGGCCCGCCGATGAAGGGGTGCCGGCGCTGATCGAGATCGCCCGCGAGAGCACGAGCCCGACCCTGCGCAAACAAGCCTTCTTCTGGCTCGCCCAATCCGACGATCCCCGGGCCCTCTCACTGTTCGAGGAGCTTTTGAGCGGTAGGTAGTCGGCGGGGCGGTCGCGCTAAGGCGCGACCGCCAGAGGCGTGGGCTCGACCAGCAAACGCGCGCTCTCGCGGGCGAAGCCGGCGTCGAGCAGCGACAGGGGATCCAGGTGGTTTCCACGCACGTAGACCGCCCAGTGAAGGTGCGGCCCCGTCACCCTCCCGGTGGCGCCCACTCGCCCGATCAGTTGGCCCTTCTCCACCCACTGGCCCGTATCGACCAGGCGCTCGGACAGGTGGAAGTAGGCCGTGTAGAAGCCGAGACCGTGGTTCAGGTACACAGCCTGACCGCTATAAAACAGATCGTGCGAGAGGGCGACGCGCCCGCTGTTCGACGCGTAGACCGGGTCTCCCGTGTCACCGTCGATGTCGTGGCCGGTGTGCCGGCTACGCAGCTCGTTGTTGAACAGGCGGCGTTGCCCGTACGGGCTCGTGGCCGGCCCCTCGAGGGGAAGGTCGAACGCACCTTGCCATAGCGGTGTCGGGCTGACCTCACTCAACGCCGCGCGCACCAGCTCGCGCTCGCGGCGGATCCGCTCCAGGGTGCGTGCGTCCGGGGCCGTGAAGCGCCGCGCGACGCTGAGGCGGGTGGCGGGGAACGTTCGTGTCGCGACCCGTAGCGTGAGCGACTGCGAGAGCCGCGTCCCATCGACCAACGTGACGTCGATCTGGATCGGCACCTCCCGGGTGCCGATGGGCGCCGCGACCAGCCCCAAGAAGCCACCCCCGCGCAGTGGCGCTAAAGGGATCGGCTTGTCGCCGGTCTGGGCCCGGGCTTCGAAGATCGGCTGACCTCGCGGTGACGGCTCGATGGTCAGGACGGTCAGCGACCCTTCGCCCGGCTCGACCGGCGTCCAGCGCAGGCGCGGCGCCAGCGAGCGCGGCGGCTCGATGGCGAGTGGCCCCTCGGCCAAGCTGATGCTCTCGAGCCGGGGCACGGCCGGCGCAGGCATGGGAAGCGGGGGAGGTGGCGGCGCCTTGCTGCAGCTGACGAACAGAGCGGCAGCGAGCAGCGCAGCCGCTCCTATTCGCGCCGCGGGGCCCTGCCCGGCCCTCGTCGTCACCGACGTCTTGCACCCAACCCGGATCATCCGTCCCTTCCAGTCAGCGCTCGGTTTTCGTGTGAAGGCGGGTCGCTCGTCGTCACCCGAGCGTCGAGAAAAGCGAGCAACCGGGCGTTGAACGTCTGCGGACGCTCGAGGTTCGAGACATGCCCGGCGCCGTCGATCCGCTCGAATACCGCGCCGTCGATCGCGCGCGACCAGGCACGCGACTCGTCCGGAGGTGTGAGTTGATCGTCGGCCCCCACCACGACGAGGGTGGGGACAGATACGCTCGCGAGCAAGGGCCGCGCATCTCTCCGGCTCGCCATGGCCTCGAGGGCGTGCGCGATGGCCGAGGGCGTCGCCGACCCCATCATCGCGCGCAAGCGCCGCTCGACCTCCGGCCGCTCGGTTCGGGTCTCCGGCGACAGCAGCTTCGGTATCAGCTGCTCCACCACGGCCGTGACACCCTCAGCCTGCACGAGCGCCGCCATCCGGAGGCGGTTGGCCCGTGCCTCGGCGCTGTCCGGGTCGGGTCGGGTGTCGGCCAGAACCAGGCCGGCGACCTGTTGGACGTGGCGGCGATAGAACTCGAAGGCCACGTAGCCGCCCATCGATAGGCCCCCGATCACCGCGCGCTCGATTCCCAGGCTCACCAATAGCTCGCTGATGTCATCGGCGAGTCGTGCGAGGGTGTAGCTGTGGGGCGACGTCTGCGATCCGCCGAAGCCGCGGAAGTCCGGCGCTATGATGCGGTAACGGTCCGCCAACGCATCGAGCTGCGAGGTCCACATCTCCGACGTGAACGGGAAACCGTGCAGGAGAACCACGACGCCGCGACCGCTCCCCACGTCTCGGAAGCTGATCTCGAGTTGCCCGTCGTCGATCGTTAGCCTGCGCATCTGGGTGATCGCTGCGGTCTTTCTATCTGACGGTGGATGACGGGGCCGGCTCAACATGCACATGAGTCGGCCAGGTCACAAGATTGATCGCCGGCTGCGGGTCGAATAGTTTGTCGTCAACGTGTCGGGATTCCGTCGCGGAACCCGGCGGTGCCCCGGCCGAGTCTCGGCCCCAACCGTAGAGACGATTCATGGTCAGCGAAGACCAGGTCAGAGAAGCGCTCAAGCAGATCGAGGACCCGGAGATCGGGCTGAACATCGTCGATCTCGGCCTCGTCTACGACATCGATGTCGAGGACGCCACGGTGAACGTCCGGATGACGTTGACCAGCCCCGGTTGCCCGGTCGGCCCCCAGATCCTCAACGGCTCGAAGATGGTCGTTCAGGATCTAGAAGGAGTCGAAGAGGTCAACATCGAGTTGGTGTGGGAACCGTTCTGGACACCGGACCGCATCAACCCGGACTATCGCGCCATCCTGAACCTGTAGAAGTCGACTGTCCGGCGGGCGTACGGCCACCGACCCGGCCGGCGCCTATCTCCGGGCCCACCAGCGAAGCAGCCGGGGGATCCACCCGCCGCTGAACTTCTCTCGATAATACGTGTCGGCCGCACGCCGCAGACCCTCCGGCCAGGTGGGATATGCGTGCACCATCTGCGACAGGCCGCCGATCTTTACGCCGGCTCGCATCGCCAGCGCCACCTCGTGGATCGGCGAGTCGCCGTGGCTGGCAAGAATATGGCCGCCCAGCAAACGGCCGCGGGCGTCGGTGACGAGCTTGACCAGACCGCGCGCGGCGCGGTCGGTGACCGCTCGGTCGAGGTCGGTCAACGAATATCGATAGACTCCGATCCGGTCGCCGTGGCGCGCCCGGGCCTCCGCTTCCGTCAGCCCCACCCGGGCGAGCGTAGGGTCGGTGAAGGTGGCCCAGGGGATCCGGGAGTAGTCGGCGCGGGCGGGAAACGGAAAGAACATGTTGCGGACGAGCAGCCGCGCCTGGTAGTCCGCCACGTGGGTGAAGAAGAGCTTTCCCGTGACGTCGCCTGCCGCCCAGACGCCCGACGCTGTGGTCCGCAGCCTGTCGTCCACCCGGACCGCGCCGCGCTCGTCCAGCGCGACGCCAGCCTCCTCCAGACCCAGATTCGCCGTGTGCGGCTGCTTGCCCGTGGCCACGAGCAGGTGATCGCCGCTGACCCGCTCGCGGGTGCCGTCGGGGCGGTCCAGGACCAGCTCCGTCGTGTCGCCGTGGCGGGCAGCGGAGACGGCCCGATGTCCGACCATGATGTGGATTCCTTCCGCCTTTAGGATCTCGCGTAAC
>CAYGAJ010000020.1:0-21833 GCA_964347815.1 uncultured Gemmatimonadota bacterium
GGCAAACCCCACCGGGAGCAAGGCCAAATAGGGGGAGAGCGGCGGCCCGCCGCGTAATCATCCCCGGGTAGGCCGCACGAGGCGTCGGGCAACCGGCGCCCCAGATGAATGGCCCTCACGACAGAACTCGGCTTACGGCTCCCCTCCGACACTTACGAGCCCCTCCGCCGTGAGGGGCGTTTAGTTAGATACGAACATCGAACATCCAACATCCGACATGGAACCTCGAAGTTTTCAGGAACGCCGAACATCGAACGTCCAACGTGAACTTCTAAGGGCACGCTCCGGCCCGACATGTTCGCCGTTCGGTGTTCAGCGTTCGGCGTTCGTGGTTCCCAAGAGACTTCGATGTTGGATGTTCGATGTCGGATGTTCGATGTTCAAGCAGTCGGTCTAGAGGAGTCCGAATGAGCTCGCGGGTGATCGAGTTCCCGATAACCGAGAGGACTTTCGCCAACGGTTTGCGGGTGATCGTGCAGGAGGATCACACGACGCCGGTGGTTTCGGTCCACATCATGTACCACGTCGGCTCGAAGCACGAGCGGCCGGGGCGCACGGGATTCGCGCACCTGTTCGAGCACCTGATGTTCCAGGGATCCGAGCATGTCGCCGACGACGCGCACTTCAAGTACGTCCAGGATGCCGGCGGCACGCTGAACGGGAGTACCTGGTTCGACCGGACGAACTACTTCGAGACGCTGCCCGCCAACGAGCTCGAGCTGGGGCTCTGGCTCGAGTCCGATCGGCTGGGGTACTTCGAGTCGGCGATCACCCAGGAGAAGCTGAACAACCAGCGCGACGTCGTGAAGAACGAGCGCCGCCAGTCTTACGAAAACCGGCCGTACGGCCTGGCGATGGAAACGATGCTGCGGTTGGCCTTCCCGGAAGGCCACCCCTATCGCCACCCGACGATCGGCTTCATGGAAGATCTGGATGCCGCGAGCCTCGACGATGTCCGGGCGTTCTTCCGGACCTTCTACACACCGGACAACGCGGTTCTGGTCCTGGTCGGCGACCTCGAGGCCGAGCGGGGTTTCGACCTGGCCGAGCGCTACTTCGGCGACATTCCACGCGGTCCCGGCGCCCCACAGGTCACGGCACCGCAAGTCGAGCGGCGGCCGGAAGCGCGAGACACGATTTACGACAAGGTGCAGTTCCCGCGCGTGTACGTCTTCAACCACGCCCCCGCCTTCGGGCAGGACGGATTCGAGGCCGCCGACGTTCTCTCCTATCTGCTCGCCGACGGGAAGAGTTCGAGGCTGTACCGCAAGCTCGTCTACGAGATGCGGATCGCGCAGGATGTCACGGCGCAGGTCTGGCCGACCGAGGACTGTGGGTTGTCATTCATCGTCGCCACCGCTCGGCCTGGCGTCGAGGCCGAAGCGCTGGAGTCGGCGATCCTCGAGACTGTGGATGGTGTGCGAAGCGGAGAGCTAGCCGGGCGCGAGACCGAGGGTGGCGTCAACCGGACGCTGCGCGAGCTGGTGAACGCCCTCGATGGCGTCGGTCCGCGCTCCGATGCGATCGCGACCGCCGCGACCTTCCTCGACCGGCCGGGTTACGTGAACGAGCTGTTCGATCGTGTGAGCTCGGTGGACTCGGAGGCGGTCGTGAACGTGGCTGAGGAGTGGCTGACGCCCGAGCGCCGGGCGGTCCTCCACGTGCTGCCTCGCGCCTCGGAGGAGACGGCGTGATGCGGGTCGACCGAACGCGCCGGCCACCGCCGGGCGCTCCGCCCCAGATCCGGCTGCCGAAGTTCGAGCGCCTACACCTGCCGAACGGCTTGAGCGTGGTGGCGGTGCGCCACGACGATCTGCCCGAGGTGTCGGCGCGGGTCGTGATTCCCTTTGGCGCGAGCGACGACGACCGCGAACGGGCCGGCACGGCGCTGCTGGTGGCGCGGGCGCTGACCGAGGGAACGGCCGAGCGGACAGCCGGCGAGGTCGCCGAGTGGCTGGACTATCTCGGTGCGCGGTTCAGCGTCGATGTCGATCACGACGCGACGACGTTGAGCCTCCACTTCCTCAGTCGGGTGTTCGACGAAGCGCTCGCCTTCCTGGCTGAGGTGCTGAGTCGCCCGGCGTTCGATCCAGGTGAAGTGGGCCGGCTGCGAGACGAGAGGCTGGATGAGATTGCGAGCAGCCTGGACGAGCCCCGCGCCGTTGCCAGCCTTCGCCTTCATGAAGCCTGTTTCGGAGAGCACCCGTACGGGATGAGGGCCGGCGGCGTGGAGGAGACGGTGAGAGCGATCGACGCCGAGACGCTGAGCGCCTTTCATAAGCGCTACTACGGCGCTGCCGGGGCGACACTGATTCTGGTCGGCGATCTTCCCAAAGGCGGTGAGCTGGAAGAGAGGTTGACCGCGGCGCTCTCGGTCTGGCGCGGCGGTCCGGCTCGCCCTGGCAGACTGGCCGATCCGAACGCGAGCGATGGACGCCGGCTCTGGGCCATTCCCTGGGACGGTCCCCAGTCCGAAATCCGGGTCGGTGGTCTGGGTATCCATCGACTCGACCCCGACTACCCGGCCGTGATGGTAATGAACGCCATCCTCGGCGGCCTGTTCAGCTCGCGGATCAACATGAACCTGCGCGAAGACAAGGGCTGGACCTACGGCGCGGCGAGCCGCTTCGACGCCCGGAAACGGCGGGGCCCCTACTACGCGGCGACGGCGGTCGACGCAGCGGCCACCATCCCGGCGGTGCGCGAGATCGTCGGCGAGATGGAGCGGATGAAAGTCGAACCGGCCAGCGACGCGGAGCTCGAGCTGGCCAAGAACGCTCTGACGCTTTCTCTGCCTCGTCTGTTCGAAACCGTGGGCCAGGTGTCGGGGCGCGTGGCGGCGCAGGTCATCTACGGTCTTCCCGATGATTACTGGATGACCTACCGGGACCAGGTGGCGGCGGTGACACGCGAGGACGTCCTGGCGGTGGCGCAGCGGCTGCTGACGACCGAGTTGAACTCGATCGTGGTCGTGGGACCGGTCCGTGATTTCCAACAGGAGCTGGAGACGCTGGGCCCGCTGGAGATCCGCGATACGAAGGGCCGGCCCGCCGAGCTGAAACCTTCCTGACTCGGGGGCCCGCACGGGCGCTCTCGACTTTCGGTAAACTTTCGGTTAGGTTAAACGTGGCCGGGCTGGGACCCAGCTGGGGCTTGGGAAACCCTGCGGGCCGGCCGGGCGTCTATATAAGAGCAGGGAAGAAGGGCTCCCTGGTCAGGTTTTCGGATTGAAACGCCCGTTCCGGAGAGCGCGGTCTGGGAGCCAGCACCGACACATTTTTGCACATTGCAAGGCCAGAGTGCATTCCGAGCCAGGTCGGGCGGCCGGTTCTCCGGGGCGAATGGCCTGAGGTTTAAAGGCCCCCGGGTCCCGCCGGGGCGGTTTTGAGGTGGGGAATGGAACGTGCACGGCGGTGTGGTGGGAGAAAAAGGGAGGACCCGGCGATGCGCAAGGAAAAAGAGAGCGGCGGTGTCGCTGTGCTGGATGCGGCCACCGTTGAAACCTGGGGCGCCTGGCCTGAGGGTGAGTTTGTAGAGGACGATATGGCACAGGCACTCGTACGAAAGCTCGAGGCTGAGCCGAGACTCGGGGACCTCCCGGACAACGAGCTGGTCGCCCGGTTCCTGGAAGGGAACGGGCTGGCGTTTCCCGAGCTCGTGCGACGGTACCAGTCTCGTCTGATGAATTTCATATATCGCACCATCGGTGACCGGGATCGTGCTGAAGACTTGGTACAGGAGACGTTCATCCGGGTCTACAGACATCTGCACCGGTTCGATCAGTCGAAGAAGTTCTCGACCTGGATCTACACGATCGCGAGCAACCTGGCGAAGAACGAGCTTCGAAACCGGTCTCGAAACCCGTTGGTGCTGTTTCAGACCATCAAAAAGAACTGGGAAGCCGACCACCGGCCGCTGCAGTGGGAGGATCCATCGCATCGACCGGATGATCTTTTCCGTAAGCGGCATCTCCGAGACATGGTGGAGCGGGCGGTGGAGCAGCTGCCCGAGCACCATCGGGCGGTGTTCGTCCTGCGGGAGATGGAAGGCAAGACTTACGAAGAGATCTCTGAGATCACCGGTGTGAACTTGGGTACGGTGAAGTCGCGTCTCAACCGGGCGCGGAACAACTTCGCGCAGATTATCGCGCCGATGTTGCGCTAGAACGGTCGACCAGACCACAGAACGGTGAGAGCGGGGCAGCGGCCAGCCGGTCGGTGCCCCGCTCGACTTTTCTGCCGAGGCCGGGGTCCCAAAGACGGCGCCGGAAGCGGCCTCCGGGTGTGGGGCGGGTGGGGGTCTCCGGCCGCCCTCGGTAGGGTGGAACAAGTGGCCCCCCCGGCGCGTACCATAAGACCGTCAAACCGCCGATGGACAGGTGCCGGTCTTGGCTAGCCTCAGGGGGCGCCAGCATGGAGTGCGAAGAGTTTCTTGAGGACTATTCCGACTTCCTCGATGGTACGCTCGAGGACCACCCCATAACCGATTATCGTAATCACCTGGCAGAGTGCCGCAGCTGTGCGGACTATGACCGGGTGATGCGTCGTGGCCTGCACCTGGTGCGGGCCCTGGACCCGCCCGACGCGGCCGCCGATTTTCTCCCCCGGCTGCATCGACGGTTCTTCGTCTTGCAGATCCGGGCCGTCGAGGCAGGGGTTCGCAGGTCGAATCTGGCCGTTGCCGGTCTGGCCGGGGCCGCGCTGCTGGCCGTGGTCTCGCTGCCGCTGCTCCGACCCGGGGCTCGGGCGCTGCAGCTGCCGCCGGTGGTGATCGAAGGGCCTGAGGTGCCGGAAGAGGCGACCTCACTCTGGGGACCGCCCCCGACCTTTGCCCCAACCGCGAGCTTCCTGACGGTGCCGGACCTATCGAACGACCCGTTCTTCGCGAGCCCGCCGCGGTCGTATTCCCTGTTCCGCACCCCGCTGCGCGCCCGGACCGAACGGGCGGAGACTGGAGCCGAGACGCCGGAATAGGTCGCCGGGGCCGGCCCCCGTGTTGACACCCCCGTGGGGCCGGCGGATACTTCGTTATGGCAGAGCTGACGTTTGACCAGCTCGCGGATCGGGTGGCGCAGGGGAAGCTCGGCGGAGACTACTTTCTCAAGACAGAAGAGCCGTTCCTGCGTGAGGAGGCGATTGCCTTCCTTGCGAAAGCTCACCTCGAAGGCGGCTCGTCGGATTTCGATCTCGACCAGATCAGCGGTGAGGACGCGGATCCCTCGGTCCTGTCCTCGCTGTTCGAGACGCCGCCGCTCCTCTCCAACTACCGTGTGATCGTCGTGCGGAACGCCCAGAGCCTGACACCATCAGGGCGGGCAGTGGTGGAAAAGGCGGTGGGTCAAGAAGTGAAGGGCCGCGCCTTGATCCTGGCGGCGCAGATACCGAAGGGGTCGAAGGCCAAGTTCTACGACGTCCTGCGCCGTCGTTGCACCACCGTCGCGCTGCGGACGCCGCGCCCGTCCGAGCTGCCGGGTTGGCTGGCGAAGCGAGCCCGGGCGGAGCACGGAGCGGAGTTGGACATGGAAGCCGCACAGCTGCTGGCGGGAGGCGTGGGGCCGCGGTTAGGGGTTCTGGCGCAGGAGCTCGACAAGCTGGTGACCTACGCCGCCCCCTCGAAGAAGATCGGGGTCGAGGCGGTTCGTGCTTGCGTCGGCGCCTTGCCTCAGGTCGACCGCTGGCGCTGGATCGACGAGGTGGTGGAGCGGCGGATCGGGAGGGCGCTGAACGAGTTACCCGCCTTGCTGGATTCGGGCGAGGGCGCCGTGGGCCTCATCGCGGCGCTGGGCGAAGCGTTAATCCGGGTGGGCCTGGCACGTGACGGGGAGGCGGCGCTGGTGAAGGTGCTGAAGCGCGATGGCGCCTACCACAACCTGAGCTGGAAGGTTCGGACCTACGTGCAGCAGGCCCGGCGGTGGTCGGCGGTCGAGATCGACCGGGCGTTGGAAGAGCTGTTGCGGGCCGATCGTCTGATCAAGTCGGGCGGACTCTCCGACCGGGCGGCGCTCGAGGAGGCCCTGCTGCGGATCGGGACGGGGAACGGAGGTGGGCCGGGTGTCCCGGCCCCGAAGACGGGGAGGAAGGGTGGAGGTTCACGTGAACGTCGCAGTTAGAGCCGCGTTACGGTTGGCTGCCGGGTTGTTGGTCGCCGGCGTGTTGCTGCCGACGCCCGCCGCTGAGGCGCAGCAAACGCTACTCGAGCAGGCGGAGCGGCTGGCCGATCGGGGCGAGCCCTCGGAGGCTCGTGCGGCGCTGGCCCGTTGGGAGGAAGGTTACGGCAAGACTGCCACGTCGGCCGACCGGGCGCGCGCCTGGTTTCTCGCCGCGCGCTTGGCCGACGATGGGGCCGCCGCGGAGCTTCATTATCTCCGCGTGGTGATCGAGGGTTCCAACTCACCCTACGCGGACGATGCCCTGTTGCGACTGGGGCAATTCAAGATCGCCGAGGAAGAGCACGCCCGGGCCATCGAGTATCTGGGCCGACTGCGCCGGGATTATCCGACCAGCGAGCACGGACCGGAGGCGTTGCTGTGGATCGCCCGCGCCGCCCGCGCTCTGGGCGACCCGGAGCGGGCGTGCGGCGCCGCGGACCAGGGACTCCAGGAGTTGGCACCCGGCGATACCACATTGGCTCGATCGCTGACCGAGGAGCGGGCGAGCTGCCGGGATGTGAATCGGACGTATACGGTGCAGGTCGCAGCCTTCCAGGAAGAGGTGGCCGCGATGAATTTGGCTCGGCGCCTGCTCACGGAAGGCTACGATGCGTGGGTGTTGAACGCGACGGAGCGCGACCCGCTTTACCGGGTCCGCGTCGGTCGTCAGTTGACCGAGAGTGAGGCCCACGCTCAGGCGGATCGGCTGGCCATCAGCGGCCATTCACCATTCCTCGTATCGCAAAGCGCGACGACCGATTGGAGACGCTGAGCGTGCCGACACGTCAGCCGACCGACCGCCACATACGCCGCGGTAGTCAGAACCGCGGGCGCCCTCGGAGGTGAGCTTGCGGAAGGGTCCGGCGACGCCGCTGATGCGCCAGTACCTGGAGATGAAGGGTCGCTGCCCCGACGCGATCCTCTTTTTTCAGGTCGGTGACTTCTTTGAGATGTTCTACGAAGACGCCGAGGAGGCGTCGCGGCTCCTCAACCTGACACTCACCTCCAGAAACAACGGTGAAGCCGCCGACGTGCCGCTGGCCGGCGTGCCGATCAAGGCGGCACACGAATACGTGCAACGGCTGATCCGCTTGGGTCGCCGGGTCGCGATCTGCCAGCAGGTGGAGGAGGCGTCCCAGGCGCAGGGTCTCGTGCGCCGCGAGCTGATCGAGACGATCACACCGGGCGCCGTGTTCGCCGATGAGCTGCTGAGCGCCGGCCGCAACAACTTCCTCGCCGCCGTAGCCGGCCGCCGCGACCAGTCCGAGCTGGGCCTCGCCTGGGCCGACATCTCGACCGGTGAATTCTCGTGCGCGGTGGTGACCCGACACCAGCTCGCCTCGGAACTCGATCGTATCGACGCGCAGGAACTCTTGCTTCCGCGGTCTTGGGAGCCGACCGGCGACGGGGCCGCTGAGGCGTTCGCCGGCCGCCCCTGCACGTACCGTGAGGAGTGGTGCTTCGACTCCGAGATCACGTCCGAGCAGATTCGCCGCCACTTCCGCGTTCAAAGCCTGGCCGGCCTCGGCCTGGCCGGGGACGGCGACGCGCTCGCCGTGTCCGCCGCCGGAGCACTCCTCGCCTATCTGCTGGACGTGCAGCCGGGTGCCGGGGGGTCGTTGCGGCCGCCCCGCGCCGAGCGGGCGGCCGAGGTCTTGCACCTGGATGAGATGACCCGCCGCAACCTGGAAGTTGTGCGTCCGATGCAAGCGGAAAGCGGCGCCACGCTGCTTTCGGTCATCGACCTCACGCTGACCCCGATGGGAGCGCGCACGCTGCGGGGTTGGCTGCTGCGGCCGCTGGCGGAGCCGAAGGCCATCCGTGAGCGTTTGGACGCGGTGGAGGAGCTGCACGAGGACGGGCGCAAGCGACGCCGGGTCCGCGAGGTTCTTGGAGAGATCAAGGACCTGGAGCGGCTGGCCGCGAAGGCGGGAGCGGGTCGAGCCACGCCTCGCGACCTGCTGGCCCTGGCCGCGTCGCTCCGGCGGATCCCAGGGCTGGCCGAGGCGCTGGGGGAATCGGAGGCCACCGGTCTGGCCGAGGCGACGCGCCGGCTCGACCCGCTGGCCGAACTGGCCGATCTGATCGAGAGGGCCATCGATCCCGAAGCGCCGCCGTCGCTGGGCGGGGGAGGGGTGGTGCGGGAGGGATACTCGGAGGCGCTGGACGAGCTGCGCTCGGTCCGCGACGGGGCGGTGGGTTGGATCGCCGACCTGCAGGGTCGCGAGCGGCAGCGTACGGGCGTCGGGTCGTTGAAGGTGGGCTACAACAAGGTGTTCGGCTACTATATCGAGGTCAGCAAACCGAATCTCGATAAAGTGCCCGAGGACTACCAGCGCAGGCAGACGCTGACCAACGCCGAGCGGTTCGTCACACCGGAGCTGAAGGAGTGGGAGTCGAAGGTCCTGAGCGCCGAGGAACGGATCGCCGAGCTTGAGCAGGAGCTGTTCGCGCAGGTGAGGGGCGAGGTGGGTGGGCAGGTCGAGCGGGTGAACGCGCTCGCCGGCTCGGTTGCCCGGATCGACGTTTTCGCGTCTCTGGCCGAGCTGGCCGAGCGCAACCGTTATGTCCGACCGCGCGTGACCGATGACGAGCGGATTGATATTCGAGGGGGTCGGCATCCGGTCGTCGAGACGGTGATGCCCCGGGAGCGGTTCGTGCCAAACGATGTGCGTCTGGACGACGAGCAGCGGGTGATCATCCTGACCGGTCCCAACATGGCCGGGAAGTCGACGATCCTCCGTCAGGTCGGTCTGATCGCGCTTCTGGCTCAGATGGGGTCGTTCGTGCCGGCCGAGCGTGCGGAGATCGGGGTGGTGGACCGCATCTTCACGCGTGTGGGCGCATCGGACAACCTGGCGCTGGGACACAGCACGTTCATGGTCGAGATGATCGAGACGGCGGCGATCCTGAACGGCGCCACGGAGCGCAGCCTGATCCTGCTGGACGAGATCGGGCGCGGCACCTCGACGTACGACGGAGTCTCGATCGCCTGGGCCGTCACCGAGCACATCCATGGGCGCGTTGGAGCGAAGACCGTATTCGCCACCCACTACCACGAACTGACTCAGATCGCCGATCGGCTTCCTGCCGCGGCGGCCTACAACGTGGCGGTGAAGGAGGTCGGGGAGGATATCGTCTTCCTGCGCCGGCTGGAACCGGGGGGCGCGGATCGCTCCTACGGCGTCCAGGTCGCGCGCCTGGCCGGGCTGCCCGTCGACGTCATCGAGCGGGCACGGCAGATCCTTAAGGACCTGGAGGGCGTTGCCCTCGGCTCAGGCACGCGGCTTGAAGGAGAGGCCGAGCGGTCGAGATCGGCCGATCGCTGGCAGCTTTCGTTGTTCCAGCCAGTGGAACATCCGGTGGTGGAGCGCTTGCGGCGGGCCGTGCCGGAAGAGATGACACCGCTGGAGGCGTTGGCGCTGTTGAGCGAGTTGAAGCAAGAGCTGGGGGACGGGTGAGGCGACTGGTGACGGGAGGGCTCGTCCTCGCCACAGCGGCGGTCGTTTACGCCGTTGCCGGCGGGCGCCTGGGGTTTGGCGGGCTCTGGAGCCAGATCGGTTCCGGCCCGCGGTTGCCAGCGTTACGCAGCGAGGAGATGCCGTTTCGCTATCCTGCCCGCCTGTGGCGTGACGGCGTCGAGGGCGAGGTGGTCCTGCGCATTCACGTGACGGAAGCGGGCCAGGTGGATTCGGTGGAGCTCCAGGTGTCGAGCGGCCACGGGACGCTCGACACGATCGCGATGAGGGGGGCGCGAGAGCTTGATTTTCACCCGGCGCTAGATGGCGATCAGCCCGTGGCGGTTTGGGCGGAATTGCCCGTGCGCTTTCAGAGGCGGACCGTAACGGTATCGCCGGAGGATGAGTAGACATGTCTCAGGGTAGGCAGCCGCCTCACTTGGTGCCCTACGACAGCGTGCTCGACGTAATCGGCTGGACGCCGCTCTTTCGGTTGACGCGCGTCGTCGAGGAGGCGGTCACACCGGTGTACGGAAAAGCCGAGTTTATGAACCCGGGCGGTTCGGTGAAGGACCGGATCGGGATCGCGATGATCGAGGCGGCGGAGGCCGCCGGCACGTTGAAGCCGGGCGGGGTCATCGTCGAGGGGACGGCCGGTAACACCGGTGTCGGCCTGGCGATCGCAGCCTGCGTGAGGGGGTACCGCTGCATCTTCACCATGCCCGACAAGTTCAGCCAGGAAAAGATCCGGCTGATGCGGGCGTTCGGCGCAGAAGTGATCACGACGCCTTCGGCCGTGCCTCCCGATCATCCCGACAACTATCTCAACGTCGCCCGGAGGATCGTCGAGGATACGCCCAACGCGATCATGGCGGATCAGTTCTACAACGACGCGAACCCGGAAGCTCATTACCGAACGACCGCTCCGGAGATCTGGGCGCAGACCGAGGGGCGGATCACGCACTTCGTCGGGGCGGCAGGAACCGGTGGCACGGTGACGGGCGTCGCCCGCTTTCTCAAGGAGCGCAACCCCGAAATCAAGGTCATCTGCGCGGACCCGAAAGGTTCGATCTACGCTCACTACTTCGAGACCGGAGAGATCGGTGGGTACGCGCCGTACAAGGTGGAGGGTGCGGGGAACGACAAGCTGCCCACCACGCTCGACTTCAGCCTTATCGATGAGTTTCGCGCGGTGGAGGATCGCGATTCCTTCGACATGGCGCGGCGCTTGACCCGGGAGGAAGGTCTGTTCGTCGGGAGTACGACCGGGCTGATCGTGCACGTGGCGGTGGCCCTGGCTCGCGAGGTCAACGACCCGGACGCCCTGGTCGTCTGCCTGCTGTGCGACACCGGCGAACGCTACCTCTCCAAGCTGTACAACGATGAGTGGATGCGAGAGAACCGACTGCTCGTCGAACGGCACCCGACGATCGACGCCGTGCTGCGCCAGAAGGTCGGCCACATCCCTCCCCTGATCTCGGTCACACCCCAGACGCTCGTTCGCGAGGCGCTCGGTTTGATCGAAGACAACAACGTGTCGCAGCTACCGGTCCTGCAGGGTGGGAACTGTGTGGGCTCGGTGTCCGAGTCGATGTTGATGGCCCGGCTGCTGGAAGATCCTGAGCTGATCGGGGTGCCCGTCGAGGGCTTGATGGAGCCTCCCTTGCCGATGGTCGACTCTCAGACCGATATCGACAGCGTCACCAAAGAGCTGATCGGCGGGCAGCCGGCGGTGATCGTGCGCCGGAACGGCGAGCCGTCCGGCATCATCACGCGGTTCGACGTGGTACACTACCTGACGGGGCTTGGGCGATGAGAGGGCTCGATCCGTGAAGATCGCTGTCCTGCTCGGAGGACACAGCGCCGAACGCGACGTCTCGCTCGCGACCGGCCGGGAGATCGCTCGGGCGCTCGCCGCCCGAGGCCACGACGTGATCGCGATCGACGCGGCCGACGGTCGTTTGCTGCCGACCTCGGCCAACCCGAGCGAGCCCGGTGCTCTGATCGGTCGCGCGCCGCCTTCCGACCTTCCGGCCTCCGTCGCCAGCGGCGCGCTGACCCGCTCGCTCGAAGAGCTATCCGACGTCCGGGGGACCGAGGCCGTGTTCATCGCGCTGCACGGTGGCGCGGGCGAGGACGGGCACCTGCAGGCGCTGCTCGACCTGATCGACATCGCCTACACCGGCAGCGGCCCCCTCGGCAGCGCGCTGGCCATGGACAAGCTCGTGTCGAAGGAGCTGTTTTGTGGAGGAGGCGTCCCGACGCCGCCATGGCTGGTCGCGCCGGTGGAGGTCGCGGCCATCGAGGGCGAGCTGGGCGGCTTTCCGGTGGTCGTGAAGCCGTCGGGGGAGGGCTCGACCGTCGGTGTCAGCGTGGCCCACTCTGCCGGCGAGCTGGAGGACGCCGTGAGAGAGGCCTCGCGCTATCACGGCCCGGTCCTGATCGAGCGCTTCATCCGGGGCCGTGAGCTGGCGGTGGGCGTGCTGGGTGACGAAGCACTGCCGGTCGTGGAGATCCGACCGCAGCACGAGATCTACGATTACGAGTGCAAATACACCAAAGGCATGTCGCAGTACGAGGTTCCGGCGCCGCTGTCGCCGGCCTGTACGGCTCGGGTGCAGGAGCTGGCGCTGCGGGCGCACCGCCTGCTGCGTCTGTTCGCCTACAGCCGCGTCGATTTTCGGCTGGACGAGGACGAGCAGCCCTGGTGTCTGGAAGCGAATTCGCTGCCGGGGATGACCGCGACCAGCCTGTTACCGAAAGCGGCCGCCGCGGCCGGTATCCCCTTCGAGGAGCTGTGTGATCGGATCGTGCGGTTGGCGTTGCAGCGTCGGGCCGGGATTGGAACACACCCCGGCGGCGGGGGTTAGGTAGAGGAACACGACGGCCCGTCAGCGAGGTCCTGTGAGGCAACTGACCAGCTCCACGTATCGAGGGGGATTCGGACCCTTCCATTACCGCCTGACCCCATGGGTCAAGCGTCTCATCCTCGCCAACGCGGTGGTGTCCCTCCTCGTATGGACCCGAGCGCTCGACTATCGGTTCGTCGTCGACCACTTCGGGTTCAACGTCTCGCAGGTGCTCACCGAGCCGTGGACGATCATCACCTACATGTTCGTCCACGACAGTGGATTCCTCCACGTCTTCCTCAATATGCTGATGCTCTTCTTCTTCGGCCCTCCGCTGGAGGAGCGCTGGGGCGGGAAGGAGTTCATCAAGTACTACACGATCTGCGGCGTGGGTGGCGCGGTGTTCTCGCTGTACATGCTGACCTTCGGCGGGGGGACGATCATCGGGGCGTCGGGGGCGGTGTTCGGCGTGATGCTGGCCTACGCGCTCAATTGGCCGGACAGCCTGGTCTGGATCTATGCGATCTTCCCGATCAAGGTAAAGTATCTGGTCATCTTTCTCGGTGCGATCTCGTTCTTCTCGGCGTTCGCTCCGGGCGGTGCGACGGACGGGGTCGCCCATTTCGCCCACCTGGGAGGCTTGGTCGTCGGCTACGTCTACTTGAAGAAGGGCTGGCAGGTCCAGGCCCGCTGGCAGGGACTTAATAAGCGGCTGCGCAAGCGGAGGCTCAAGGTCGTGAACGGTGGCCCGTCCGCACCGGAGCGACGCGGACGCACGGGCGGATCCGAAGAAGAAGCACGGATCCTAGAGGTCGTCGACAAACTGCTGGACAAGATCGCCGAGCAAGGGATCGACTCACTCACCCCGGAGGAACGGCGCTTTCTCGACGAGGTGTCCCGGCGCCGCCAGGCCCGCCACGAGGTAAGGCACTAGTGACTCACCGGGACCTGAGGGGTTCGCGCCTCAGGCCCGCCCTCACCTCCGACACCGGCGCCCGCCCGGGGCGCCCGGCTCACCTGAAAGACCGCCCGGCTGAACGTCCTTGACTCGCTACGAGCCGCAAAATACGATTGCGTTCCGACCCAAACTCAAAGCCAATCAGGGAGGCGGCACTTGTCAGCCAAGACGTTCAGTACCAATGACATCCGTAATGTCGTCTTTTTGGGCCACGGCAGCACGGGAAAAACCACGCTGGTCGATGCCATCTGCTTCTCGGCCGGTGCCACGAATCGCAAAGGCTCGGTGGGCGACGGGACGGCGATCACCGATTTTACGCCCGAAGAGAAGGGCCGGGGAATCACGATCAGCATGGCGGTCGCGCACGTCGAGTGGGCAGGTACGAAGATCAACCTCATCGACACGCCCGGGTATCTCGACTTCGCCGGCGATACGGTCGCTGGGGTGCGGGTGGCCGACGGCGCCGTGATCCTGGTCGATGCGGCGAGCGGGGTGCTGGTGGGTACGGAGAACGTCTGGGAGATGTGTGAGAAGCGCGGCGTTCCCCGCATCTTCGTCATTACGATGATGGACAAGGAAAACGCAAACTTCGACTCGGCGCTGGCCGAGATCCGCGAAGAGTTCTCCAAGGACGCCGTGCCCCTCGAGATTCCGATCGGGTCGGGGGAGAGCTTCCGCGGGGTGATCGACCTGCTCTCCGGCCGGGCGCGCATCTTCGACGCCGGTTCGCAGAAAGGGGAGTACAAGATCGAGGACGCCCCCGCCGAACTGGAAGCGGCGCGAGCGGCGGCCTACCAGGAGCTGGTCGAGGCGATCGCCGCCACGGATGAGGCGTTGATGGAAGAGTATTTCGAAAAGGAGACGATCGAGCCGGAGCGGGCGGCGGAGGCGCTGAAGCGGGCGATGAAGTCAGGCTCGATCTACCCGGTGGCCTGCGCGGCGCCGGAGAAAGGGTTTGGCGCCCGCGGTCTGATGGAGCGGCTGGTCGAGCTCATGCCCAGCCCAGCCGATGCCGTTACCGAGGTGGCTTCCTCCGGCGACAAAACGATCGAGCTGGCCGCAACCGGGGATGGGCCGTTGGCCGCCCTCGTCTTCAAGACCACCTCGGAGCCTCACGTCGGCGAGCTGAGCTACTTCCGGATCTTTTCCGGCCTCGTCAACGCCGGTGACTCGGTGAAGAACTCGACGCGATCGACGTCGGAGAAGCTCGGGCACCCCGCGATCCCTCAGGGCCGAGACCGTTCCGAAGTCCCGCAGTTGCACGCCGGTGACATCGGCGTCGTGGCGAAGATGCGGGATACGCACACCGGCGACACGCTGTGTACCGAGACCACCGACCTGGTGTTGAAGGGCATCGATTTTCCGGCGGCGGACATCGCGCTGGCCGTGAGGCCGGCCAAACGCGGTGACGAAGACAAGGTCGCGACGGGACTGCACAAGATACACGAGGAAGACCCGACGTTCACCGCGGCCTACGACCCGGAACTGTCACAGACCATCGCCCGGGGCCTCGGCGAGATGCACCTGGATGTCGCGATGGAGCGCCTGAAACGGCGCTACGGCGTGGAGGTGGAGACCGAGGCGCCGCGCATTCCGTACCGTGAGACCTTCACCAAGACCGCCGAAGGGCAGGGACGCTACAAGAAGCAGACGGGCGGGCGCGGTCAGTATGGCGACTGCTGGATCCGGCTGAGCCCTCTGCCGCAGGGGAGCGGCTACGAGTTCGTGGACAAGGTGGTGGGCGGTGTGATCCCGGGTAAGTTCGTCCCATCGGTCGACAAGGGCGTGCAGGAGGCTTCGCAGCAGGGGATCGTGGCCGGCTATCCCGTCGTCGACTTCAGAGCAGAGGTGTTCGACGGGTCGCACCACTCCGTCGATTCATCCGACATCGCCTTCAAAGTCGCCGGCTCGCTGGCGTTCAAGAACGTGGCGCGGAGCGCGGGCCCGATCTTGCTGGAGCCGATCTACGAAGTCGAGATCACCGTTCCCGACGAGTACATGGGCGATGTGATGGGTGACCTCAACCAGCGGCGCGGTAGAATCTTGGGGATGGAACCGAGCGGAAGGAAGCAGGTCGTCAAGGCACAGGTCCCGCTGGCCGAGATGTACAAGTACTCCTCGACCCTCCGGTCGATCACGCAGGGTCGCGGGAGCTACACGATGCGGTTCATGGCCTACGAACCGGTCCCGCCCAACATCACGGAGAAGATCGTCGAGGATGCCAAGAAGCGGGAGGAAGAGGAGGCGAAAAAGTAGCGCGCCGCCTGTTTTCTGGACACCCTCGCTCTATATTAGTTGCAGGCAGAATCAACCGACGGTGGACGTCCGGCGGGACCGGGCCGGCGTCCGGTACCTTCGACCCACGTTCTTGGGGAGGCGTTAAGTCATGGCCGGCCACAGCAAGTGGTCGCAGATCAAGCGAAAGAAGGCGGCCGAGGACAGTAAGCGCGGCAGGCTGTTTGGCAAGCTCATACGCGAGATCACCGTAGCGGCTCGCGAGGGCGGGGGCGATCCCGATGGCAACCCCTGGCTGCGAACGGCGATCGAGAACGCCAAAGCGGCCAACATGCCCAAGGACAACATCGAGAAGGCGATCCTCCGCGGAACCGGTGCCCTGGGTGGCGCGGCGTTCGAGGAGGTGACCTACGAAGGGTACGGGCCGGGCGGCGTGGCCATTCTGGTGCAGGCGGTCACCGACAACACCAATCGCACGGTGGCCGATGTCCGCCGGACGCTGGAGCGCCACGGCGGCAACTTGGGTCGGGACGGTTCGGTCGCCTGGAACTTCGAGCGCATGGGGCAGGTCCTGATCGACGCCGGTCGTTACGACGAGGAGGTGGCGTTGGAGGCGGCGCTGGAATCGGGCGCCGACGATCTGCAGATGGAGGGCGAGGTTTACGTGGTGACGACAGATCCCTCGGCGTTCCACACGGTTCGCGAGGCCCTGCACGGCAAAGGGATCGAGATCGTGGAGGGCAGGCTGGTCATGGTGCCGAAGACCACGGTACGCGTCGAAGGTCGCGACGCCGAGCGGCTCGTGTCGCTGCTGGAGGGGCTGGAAGAACTGGACGACGTTCAACACGTCTACTCTAATCTCGATATCGACGACGCGCTGCTTGCCGAGCTGGCCGGCGCGGGCGGTTAGCGGGTCGGGTGCGCGGGTGGGGAGGTTGCGAGTGCCACCCAGTCTGCCGAGTGCGCTGAACGGTCGCGGTGTAGGCCGCGTCGGCCGGGCCGGGGCGCCGAGCGGCCGATGATCGTCCTGGGTGTGGATCCGGGGACTGAGGTGACCGGCTACGGCGTGGTGGCTGATGGGGAGGACCGCGGGCCGGCCTTGATCGAGTGCGGGGCCATTCGGCCTTCGCGGAGACGTCCACTGGCGGAGCGCCTGAAAGAGATCTTCGAGGGCGTCACCGCCGTGATCGATCGGCAGCGCCCCGACGTCCTGTGCGTCGAGGGCGTTTTTCATGGCCGCAACGTCCGAACGACGGTGGTGATGGGCCACGCCCGAGGTGCGGTGCTGCTGGCCGCGGCGACGCGCGGGATCCCGGTCGCCGAGTACCCGCCGGCGCAGGTGAAGAACGCCGTCGTCGGCAGCGGCCGGGCCGATAAGAACCAGGTGGCGTTCATGGTTCAGAAGCACCTATCGCTGAGCGCGCCACCGGCGCCCGCCGACGCGGCGGACGGCGTGGCACTCGCCCTGTGCCACCTGTTTCAAGTCGGGCACGACCGTCGGCCCGGCGCATCACGGAGCCGGAGAGGCGGCGTCGGGAGGAAGTTGCGTGATTAGCCGGATCCGCGGTGTGCTGGCGCGTAAGGAGATCGATCGAGCGGAGATCGCGACGGCCGGAGGCGTGACCTACGAGCTTCGGATCCCCACGTCCGTCTTCGAAACGCTACCCCGGGTGGGGCGCGAGCTGGAGCTGTACGCGGCCCTGCTCGGGCGCGACGACGGATTGGAGCTGTTCGGGTTCAGAGAGGAGCTGGAGCGGGACCTTTTTCTTCGACTGCAGTCGGCCTCGGGCATCGGTCCACGCTTGGCGTTGACGCTGCTCGGATCGATGAGCGCGCCCCAGCTGGTCGAAGCGATTCGGGGACGTGACATCGGACGGCTGCAATTGGTCAGCGGTGTAGGCAAGAAGAAGGCGGAGCGGATCACGGTCGAGCTGGCCGACAAGCTGGAGGACATGGTGGCCGCGGCCGTGTCGGCGGAGCCGGAGAGCGCCCTCGTCGACTCGGCGGTCTCTGCGCTGATCGCCCTCGGCTACGCCCGGACGGAGGCGGAGAGCGCGGTGCGACGCGTGCTGCGAGATCGGGACGGGACGGAGCACGCCGTGGAGAGCCTGGTGAAGGATGCGTTGACGGTGCTGTCATGACCACGGAAATCACCACGCCGAAAGCGTTGGAAGGTGAGGGGGTGAGCGACGCCGCGCTCCGACCTCAGCGCATGTCGGAGTTCGTTGGCCAGGCGAAGGTCAAGGAGAGCCTGGGCATCTACATCGCGGCCGCGCTGAAGCGCAAAGAACCGCTCGACCACACCCTGTTCTATGGGCCGCCCGGCCTGGGGAAGACGACGTTGGCCCTGCTCATCGCCAACGAGCTCGGTGTCGACATCAAGACCAGCTCCGGTCCGGCGCTGGAGAAGCCGGGCGATCTCGTCTCGTCGCTGACGAACCTGGCCGAGGGTGACGTGCTCTTCATCGATGAGATACACCGGCTGCGACCGGTGATCGAAGAGTTTCTCTACCCCGCGATGGAGGACTTCAGAATCGAGATCCGGTTGGGCGAAGGTCCCAGGGCCCAAACGGTCACGATGAAGCTGGAGCGGTTCACGCTGATCGGGGCGACGACGCGGTTCGGCTTGCTCACGCCACCGATGCGCGCGCGGTTCGGGGTGGTCGAGCGGTTGGGCTACTACCCCACACCGGAGTTGAAGCGGATCGTCGAGCGCTCGGCCCGGATCATCGGTGTAGAGGTCGAGGCGGCGGGCGCCGAAGAGATCGCGCGGCGCTCCCGTGGGACGCCCCGAATCGCCAACCGACTGCTGCGCCGGGTGCGCGACTACGCGGAGGTCAAAGCCGACGGTCGAATCACTCGATCCGTGGCGGAGTCGGCGCTCGAGATGCTGAACGTCGACGAATACGGGCTCGAGCAGATGGACGCCAGGATGCTCCGGCTGATCATCGAAGACTTCGACGGCGGCCCGGTCGGACTGTCGAGCCTGGCGGTGGCGCTGGGAGAGGAGGCCGACACGCTGGAGGAGGTCTACGAGCCCTACCTCATTCAGAACGGCCTGCTGCAGAGAACGGCGCGGGGACGGATAGCCACGCCGAAAGCCTATCGGCGTTTCGGCTACACGCCACCGGCGGGCGGCGAGCAGGGCCAGCTGTTCCGGGATGGCTGACCGCACCGGTGCAGAGGATCAGGTCGCGTCGCAAACCGAGACGGAAAGGCCGGCGGCGGGCCTGCGTACGGAAGACTTCGACTACCCGTTCGATGAAACGCTGGTCGCCCAGCGTCCGCTTCCGGAGCGGGAGGCCAGCCGCCTCCTGACGGTTCGCCGAGCCTCTCGGCGACTCGAAGACCGCAGCTTTCGCGAACTTCCCGAGCTCATGTCTCCGGGCGACGTGCTCGCGATCAACGACTCGCAAGTGTTTCCCGCTCGCCTGATCGGCAAGAAGCCAACGGGGGCGACGGCGGAAGTTCTGCTGATCGAGCCGCTCGACGAAGATGAACGTCGTTGGCGCGCGCTGGTTCGCCCGGGCAGCAAGCTGAAGCCGGGCCGGCTCGTCGAGGTCTCGCCCGAGCTGTCGATCGAGATCGAGGCCGGGCGCGAGGAGGGCGAGCGCGTGGTACGGCTGCTCACGGCGCTCGAGCCGCGAAAGGCGGTCGAGCGCTGGGGTCATGTACCTCTGCCACCTTACATCCGGCGTCAGGACGACGAAGCCGACCGTGCTCGATACCAGACGGTCTACGCGCGCAACCGGGGAAGCGTGGCGGCGCCGACGGCAGGACTGCATTTCAGTCCGCAGTTGTTGGAGGCCGTTCGTGCACGGGGCGTCGAGTTGGCACCGGTCACGCTGCATGTCGGACCCGGCACTTTCCGTCCCGTCGACGCGCCGGATCCGGCGGATCACCGGCTGGGGGCCGAGCGGTACCGGGTGGCGGAGGAGTCCGCGGCGGTCATCAACGGGGCCCGGGAGCGGGGAGGGGCGGTGTGGGCCGTCGGGACGACGACCGTGCGAACCCTGGAATCGGTCGCTCGGGCGGATGGGACCGTGGAGCCCGGCGCCGCGTCGACCGAGCTGTTCATCCGGCCTGGATACGAGTTCCGCGTCGTCGATCGTCTGATCACAAACTTTCATCTGCCCCGCTCGACCCTGCTGATGCTCGTGGCGGCGTTTGCGGGCTATGAGCTGACGATGGCGGCGTATCGGCACGCGCAGGCCCGCCGCTACCGCTTCTATTCCTACGGCGACGCGATGGTGGTGCTGTGAGCGGGGAACCGCGGCCTCGATCCGGCGACGGCGTGGGCGACGCCGATGCGCCCGGCGCCTTCACGCTGGAGGCGCAAGATGGAGCGGCCCGCGCCGGTCGCTGGCGACTGCCGCATGGCGTCGTTCACACCCCGGCCTTCATGCCGGTGGGGACCCGGGGGACGGTGAAGGCGATTGCCGGATACGAGCTGGAGGCGTTAGGGGCGGAGATCGTGCTGGCCAACGCCTATCACCTCTACCTGCGGCCGGGTCACGAGCTGATCAGACGTCTGGGCGGGTTGCATCGCTTCATGGACTGGCAGCGGCCAATCCTCACCGACTCCGGCGGCTATCAGGTCTTTTCCCTCGCCAGGATCAACGAGGTCACCGACGAGGGCGTTCGGTTCCAAAGCCACATCGACGGGTCCTCCCACTTCATCACACCCGAGTTGGTGATGGAGATCGAGACCGCGCTCGGCGCCGATGTGATCATGGCCTTCGACGAGTGCCCGCCGGGGCGCGCCGACCGCGAGATCTCGGCGCGGGCGGTGGAACGAACGCACCGCTGGCTGGAGCGTTGCGCGGCGCGCTTCGACGAGCTGGCGGCGGAGGGACCGGCGCAGGTGCTTCTTCCCGTGATACAGGGTGGCACCGACCTCGACCTTCGGAGCCAGTCGCTTGCCCGTGCCCGCACGGTGCGAGACTGGGCCGGCTTCGGGATCGGCGGTCTGTCGGTGGGCGAGCCGAGAGAGCGGACCTACGCGACGCTGGAGGGTCTGGCCGGAGAGCTTCCGGTCGATGGGGTTCGCTACCTGATGGGGGTCGGGTATCCGCCCGATTTGCTGGAGGCGGTGCGGTTGGGCTACGATGTTTTCGATTGCGTCGCTCCCACCCGTAACGGCCGGAACGGCACCGCGTTTACCGCGTCGGGCCCGGTGAACGTGAAGCTCGCGGCATGGAGAGACGACGCGTCGCCGATCGAGCCGGGCTGCGGCTGTTGGGCTTGCGGACGCTTTACGCGGGCGTATCTGCGACATTTGTTTATGGCCGGGGAGCTGTTGGGCTTGCGGGCCCTGTCGATTCACAATCTCTATTTTCTCACGGATCTGATGCGAGGGGCACGCTCGGCGATTCGGTCGGGGCGCTTTGAGGCTTGGGCGGAGGGCTGGCTTGCCCGCTACGGACTCAGCGAGGAAACGAGGTAGAGAAATTGTTGACACTATTGTTCGTACCGTCGGAACAGGGTGGTGGCGGAGCGATGGGAACCGTCATCATGCTCGTGGCTTTCATCGCGATCTTCTACTTCCTGCTGATCCGTCCTCAGCGTCAGCAGCAGAAGCGTCATGAGGAAATGGTCAAGGCGCTGAGGCGCGGTGACGAGGTATCGACGGTCGGTGGAATCGTGGGCCGGATCGTGCACATCAAAGAAGACCGCATCACGATCAAGACGGCCGATGACACCCGGATCGTCGTGGAGCGCGAAAAAGTGGCGCGCAAACTGGCGGCCGGAGAGGAGGAGTCGTCATAGCCACGCTCGAGATTCGAACCCTTGGCGAACCGATACTTCGTCAGCGGTCCGTAGAAGTCGATCAGTTCGACTCGAATCTCCGTGACCTCGCGGATGACATGTTCGAGACCATGTACGCCGCCGACGGGATCGGTCTCGCGGCGCCGCAGGTCGGCATCGGCAAACGGCTGTTCGTGATCGACGTACGCGAGCCGGATTTCGAGCCCCTGACCGTGGTGAACCCGGTCATCCTGGAAAGCAGTGGAAGCGAAAAGGGTGAAGAGGGCTGCCTCTCCTTGCCCGGTTTGATCGGCGTCGTCGAGCGCGCCGCCCGCGTGACCTTGGGGGGTTTCGATGTGGCCGGGCGGCCGATCCGCCTGGACGCCACAGGGCTTCTCGCCCGTGCCATCCAGCACGAGATCGACCATGTCGATGGC
>CAYGAJ010000021.1:0-21183 GCA_964347815.1 uncultured Gemmatimonadota bacterium
CCTCTAGAGTAGCGCGACTCGCGGGCGCTCATCCACCCATAGGGGCTTATGGAAACGTTTGAAAGGATCGTCAACGCGGCGAACCGGTACGTCTGGGACTTCGGGATCTCAGTCGGTGAGGAAACGTTCCCGATCGTCGTCATCGCCCTTTTGGGCACGGGCGTCTACCTGACGTTTCGCCTCGGATTCCTGCAGCTTCGCAAGCTGGGCCATGGCTTCGCCGTCACGTCGGGCATCTATGACGATCCCAACGAGCCCGGCGACGTGTCGCATTTCCAGGCCCTGACGACGGCCCTCTCGGCCACGGTCGGGATCGGCAACATCGCCGGTGTCGCCATCGCCATCCACTGGGGTGGCCCCGGTGCGCTGTTCTGGATGTGGATGACCGCATTCCTGGGGATGGCGACCAAGTATTCGGAGGTCACGCTGGCCCAGCGTTTTCGCGAGGTCGAGTTCGCGGACTCGGATCCGCACAAGTGGGAGGGCTCGGTCTCCGGCGGTCCGATGTACTACATCGAGCGCGGCCTAGGCGCGAACTGGAAGCCGCTCGCGGTCTTCTTCGCCACGATGCTCGGGACGACCGCGTTTCTGACGGGTAACGCCATCCAGGCGAATACGGTCGCCGACACGATGCGGACGACCTTCGGCGTACCGGTGTGGCTGACGGGGCTGGTCACGGCGTCCGTTGTGGCGCTCGTCATCATCGGTGGCATCACGCGCATCGGCAAAGTGACCGGTGTTCTGGCTCCGGCGATGGCCGCCATCTACTGCGCCGGCGCACTGGCGATCATCGCACTCAACGCCGACCAGGTCATTCCCACCTTCGCCCTCATCTTCCGCGAAGCGTTCAACCCCAGCGCCGGTGTGGCTGGCGGCGGTGTGGGCGCGTTCCTCGTGACGATGATGTGGGGGGTGAGGCGCGGCCTCTTCTCGAACGAAGCGGGCCAGGGTTCCGCTCCCATCGCCCACGCCGCGGCGAAGACGGACGAGCCGGTCTCGGAGGGCGTCGTGGCGCTGGTGGAGCCGTTCATCGACACGATCGTCATCTGCACCATGACGGGCCTCGTCATCCTCCTGACTGGTGTCTGGTCCGATCGGGTCCCGACCGAGATCACGCTGAGCGGCGGTGACCTGTCGTACGTGGTCGAGAGAGAGAACGGCAACCACCGAGGCATTCAGGCGCCACCCGAGCTCCGCATTCAGGACGGCCTTTACGTCGAGGCCGCGCCCGGGTCGCCGCTGATCGCCTGGCACGAGGCGGCCGTGGAACGGCTCTTCATCGACCCCGAGCAAACGCGCGCGTTCACCGGCACCATCTATCCGTCCCGCGCCGTGGCTGTGGCCGAGGACGGTACCAGTTACACATCGCTTTACGGAAACGCCGCTGAGAGCGGTGCGCCGCTGACGATGCTCGGCTTTCAGCGCGGATTGCCGGGCGAGGCAGGCCGCTACATCGTGGTGCTCAGCGTCTTTCTGTTCGCGATCTCGACGGCGATCTCCTGGAGCTACTACGGCGATCGCTGCGCCAACTACCTGTTCGGCCACAAGGCGGTGCTCCCGTACAAGATGGTCTTCGTGACCATGCACTTCGTCGGTGCCGTGCTGACGCTGGCCGTGGCGTGGACGCTGGGCGACGTCTTCTTGGGAATCGTGATCCTACCGAATCTGCTGGCACTGCTGCTCCTGACTCCAAAGGTCGTCGAGATGTCGAGGAGCTACTTCGAACGGCGGCCCTGGGTCGAGAACCGCGAGGTGCACCGTCGGCTCAAGGCCGAACGGCGCTATCGCCCGCTGGAGTAGGGGGCGCCTCCGGCTAGAGCAGGGAAGGCCCGCGTGTTGAAGACGCCGCCACACCGAGTCGAAGCGGCTCGCACGATCGCACGACGCCTGACAGAGGCCCGGTCGATTGCCGTCTGCACGCACGTGGGCGGTGACGGCGATGGTTGGGGCTCGGCCATCGCCCTGGCCCACCATTTCGGGCCGCTGGGCGTCGAGGTCGGCTTGTTGGCCGCGAGCCCGCTGGCCGAACGCTTTCGCTTCCTGCTGCCCGAGGGGGCTCGGACCCTGGCCCCGGACCCCGAGGGGATCCAGACGCTGCAGAAGGCCGATGTCCAGGTCGTCGTCGACGTTTCCGAACCGAGCCGCTTGGGTGACTTCGCCCCGCACTATCAACGCGAGCGTACCATCGTCATCGACCATCACGCCGTCGCCTCGGCGGAGATCGAAGCGGCGGTCTGCTTGATCGATCCGTCGGCTGCGGCGACGGCGGAGCTGGTGTACGATGTATTGGTGCACACCGGCACGCCGATCCGGTCCGCAGTGGCCCGAGCGCTTTACGTGGGCCTGGTGACCGACACGGGTTCGTTCCGCTACTCCAACGCGACCCCCCACGCGCATCGACTGGCAGCGGAGCTGATCGAAGCTGGAGCCGACCCCGAGGCGCTCTACGGGCCGTTGTTTGCCAACTTGACGCGCGGAGAGCTGGGCACGCTGCGGACGCTACTCGATGGATTGCAGCACGAGCCTACGCTGGGTTTGAGCTGGGCCGCCCTCGGCCGCGACGTGGCACGGCGTTTCGGCGCTCTGGATGAGTACGAGGGCGTGATGGATCACCTTCGCAATCTCGAGGGGACCGAGATCGCGGTCCTGTTTCGTGAGCTGGAGACGGGCGAGGTCAAGATCTCATTGCGTTCCACGGGAGGTGCCGACGTGGCGCAGCTGGCTCGGAGCTTCGGGGGTGGCGGCCACGAAAAGGCGGCCGGGGCCACGGTGCGTGGCGAGCTATCAGCGGTGTCGGAACGGGTCCTCGAGGCGTGCCGTGAGCTGTTGCGCGGCCGCGCGCCCACTCGGGCTTGAGCGGTGGCCGCAAAGGTCTTATTTTTTAGTGTTTAGTGCAACAGCCTGTGGCGCAGGGTGAGGGAGGTGGCGGCTGTGGGCGTGCAACGGGATGCCTCATATCGTAACGGTTCCAGACGACGGATGCTGTTGAAAGGGAAGAGCGGTCACCCGCGGCCGGATCGGGTTCTTCCTGTGCATCTCCGTCTGCGGGCCATCGGCGACAAGCTTCCCACTTCGTCGATCGACGAGCTGTGGGTCTTTCCTCCACTACCGGATCGTGAGTTCGCCTGCGAGTTCATCGTCCTGGTCTGCTTCGACGGGGGCCCGGACCGGCGGCGGATCGTGACGTCGCATGTCGACGCCCATTACAGCGATCCGGAGTCCGATCGGTTCGAGTGGGTCCAGCGGGTGCGAGAGCACGGCGCGGCGCCGGTGCGTTGGCTTGCCGAGATGCCGGAGCGCTTGTTGCAGCGGCTTGCCGAGGCGGGGATTCCGCAGGTCGTCGAGGTGGGCGGGCGCCTCCAAGCCTGGGAAGAGGCGATCGAGCGTTTTGCCAACGGGTCTGCGAACGGTGCCGAGGGTCACGAGGGGAACGGTCGACTGGCGATTGCGCTAGAAGTTGACAGCGCCTATCAACGGGAAATAAGTTTCAGTACGATTATTGAGAGCCCCGACCATCCCGCGGATAGAACCCTCACCGAATCGGATAGTTAACTGCATGGAATCCACGGCGGAGCGTGCCCAGGATACCCGTCTCAGAGAGGCGCTCGAAGCGTGCGGCCATCGCCACACGGCTCAGCGGGCGGCCATTTTCCGCTTTCTTCGCGGGGTGAAGACCCATCCGACGGCCGACGAGATCTTCACGCAGGTCCGGGGCGAACTGCCCGATATCAGCCTGGCGACCGTTTACAAGGCGCTGGAAGCGTTCGTCGAGGCCGGGGTGGCGCGAAAGCTCGCTTTGGGCGGCGGCCCGGCCCGCTACGATGGACGCCTGGACGATCACGACCATGTGCGGTGCCTGAAGTGCGGGCTGGTTCGTGACGTCGTAGGGCTACACGACGCCGACATGATCCAGGGGCTGAAGAGCGAGGACGGCTTTGAGATCGTGGAATACCGCCTCGAGCTCCTGGGCTATTGCCCGGCCTGTCGTAACTAGCGCCGGCGTTGTACGGTACGCCGACCACATATTCAAGCTGGACCCCCAGGGCCGGCACGTCGTTGCCGGTAACGCACTCTTCGGTGTGAGGCAAGGCCCGTGCTGGCGTCGAATCCGTTTATCCCCAAGAAAATCTTTCTCACCGGCGGCGTCGGCGTCCATCGCGAGCGTCTGTCGGCTTTCGAGATGGCGCTGCGAGACGCGAGCATCGCCCGCTTCAACCTCGTCAACGTCTCCTCGATCTTCCCTCCGCACTGCGAGCTGATCGATGCCGAGGAAGGTCTGGACCTGCTGACCCCCGGTCAGATCACCTTTGCCGTGATGTCCCGCATCGACACCAATGAGCCCAGCCGACTCATCGCGGCGAGCATCGGCGTAGCGATTCCCAAAGACGCCGAACAGTTTGGCTACCTGTCCGAGCACCACGCCTACGGCCAAAACGAGAAGGTGGCGGGTGATTACGCGGAGGACCTCGCCGCGAGCATGCTCGCGACCATCCTCGGGGTGGCGTTCGACCCGGACACCGCCTGGGACGAACAGCGCGCGCAGTGGGAGGTCTCGGGAAAGATCGTCCGCACCCTCAACATCACCCGCACCGCGGAAGGCCCCGACGACGGCAAGTGGGTGAGCTGTGTCGTCGCCGCCGTGCTTCTCCCCTGATCCGTCGTGTCCGATTTCTCTTGGGAAAACCCCCACAACTTTCTGGGGCTGGGTGAGGAGTCCAGCGCGCTCGACACCTCGCGCATAGCCATCTTACCCGTCCCCTACGAGGCGACGACTTCTTACATGGAAGGGACCCGCCGCGGACCCGAGGCCATCATCACCGCCTCCCGTCATGTCGAGCTTTACGACCACGAGCTGAATTCCGAACCTTTCCGCCTGGGCGTTCACACCCATCGGCCGCTGGAGTTGACAGCGGCCGGACCAGAGGCGGCGTTGGCCGAGTTGCGCGAAGGCTACGCCGACGCGTGTGCGAGCGGCCAGTTCGTGATCATGCTCGGGGGTGAGCACACCCTCACCCAGGTGCCTCTGTTGTACTGGGCCGATCGGCTGAACGGCGACCTCTCGGTTCTCCAGTTCGACGCCCACGCCGATCTGCGCGACAGCTTTCATGGAACCCGCTGGAGCCATGCCTGTGTTATGCGGAGGGTGGTGGACCGGGTGCGACCGGTGGGCGTGGGCATCCGCGCGATCGACTTGGAGGAGCGTCAGCTCATCGACCGGCTGGGGCTCACGATGGTGTACGGTGAAGAGCTGGGGCAGCCGGGCTGGCAGGATCGGGCGGTTGAGGCGCTGGCCGAGAACGTGTACATCAGCTTCGATGTGGACTTTTTCGACCCCGCCTTCGTGCCCTCGACGGGCACGCCCGAGCCCGGCGGAGGAACTTGGGAACAGGCGACGACGTTGTTGCGCCGGGTCTTCGCCGAGCGGAACGTGGTGGCTGCCGATGTGGTGGAACTGGCGCCGATCCCGGGCCTGGTCGCGCCCGATTTCTTGGTGGCGAAACTGATCTACAAGATGATCGGATACTACGGGCTTTCGAATGGATAGCGGTGCGTCGGTCGGAATCGCAGTCGCCTTTCTGGCGGGCCTGCTGTCGTTCCTCAGCCCATGTGTGCTCCCCCTGGTGCCGTCCTACGTGTCGTTCGTCACCGGTCTCGGCATGGAGGAGCTGGAGTCGGGCGGCGGGAGCGTGAAGCGGGTGACGTTGGTCCACTCGCTCCTCTTCGTCGCCGGTTTTTCGTTGATCTTCCTGCTGATGGGCGCTTCGGCCACCTATATCGGCCAACTGCTCCGCTCCTATCAGGACATCATCGCCCGCGTCGGCGGCGTCATCATCATTCTGTTCGGCATTCTTCTGCTGGGGGTGATCCCGATTCCGGCCTTGAGCCGCGAGCGGCGTTTCCAGTTCCAGAACAAGCCGGTGGGCTATGCCGGCACGGTGGCGGTGGGGATGGCGTTCGGCGCCGGCTGGGTGCCCTGCATCGGGCCGATCCTGGGGGGTATCCTCACCCTGGCGGCGACACGGGCGGATGTGGCCGAGGGGGTGGGCTTGCTGGGTGTCTACTCCGCGGGTCTGGCCATCCCCTTCGTCCTCAGTGCGGTGGCATTGACAGCCTTTCTCGCCTGGTTCCAGAAGTTCCGTCGCTATCTGCGTTACGTCGAGTGGGCGGCGGGCATCCTGCTGATCTTTGTGGGATTGCTGCTGGTGACCGGCAAATTCACCGTCCTTGCCGGTTGGCTGGTGCAGTTCACACCGGAGTTCATCCTCGAGCGGATCTGATCCGCGACCGGCTCGCGGCCCAGCCGGCGGGCGAGCGGGCCGTCACTTCCAATAGTCAGACCGTGGCGCGACCGGCCTCGAGGCTCTCTTCCAACAGCTGGCGACGCAGCAGGCGCGCGTACGTGCCGTCCGCCGCCAGCAGCTCAGCATGCACGCCACGCTCGACGATCTCGCCTTCCTCCAGCACCAGAATCAGATCGGCGTCCTTCACCGCGGTGACGCGATGGGAGACGATGATGCTCGTCCGGTTCTGGAAGACGCTTCGCAATCCCGCGAGGATTCGCATCTCCGTCTGCGTGTCCACCGAAGACAGCGCATCGTCCAGGATCAACACCGGGGCGTCGCGTGTGAGAGCGCGGGCCAGCGTCGCCCGCTGCTTCTGGCCGCCGGATAGGTTGATGCCTCGCTCGCCCAGTTGCGTCTCGTAGCCTTTGGGAAACTCGCTGATGGTCTCGGTCAGCTGGGCGATCTCGGTGGCTGCCTCGACCCTCGACCGGTCGAACCCGTCTTGCAGACCGAAGGCGATGTTGGCACCGAGGCGGTCCGAGAAGAGGAACGGCTCCTGGGGCACGACGGCGATCAGGCTGCGGAGCTGCGCCAACGGGATCCGGCGGATGGGCACGCCGTCGAACTGGATTTCGCCGGCCTGGGGGTCGTAGAGGCGCGGGATCAGCCGCACGATCGAGCTTTTGCCGGAGCCGGTACGGCCGACAATGGCGACCGTCTGGCCCGACTCGATCGTGAAGGAGACATGGCGGAGAACGAGGCGCTCGGTGCCAGGGTAGCGGAATGACACGTCGCGGAAAGTAATGGCGCCCTTCGGCTGTCCGATCGTCACCGGCCGCTCTGCATCGGCGAGCGTCGGCTCTTCACGCATGATCTCCTGGATGCGGCCCATCGAAGCGGCACCGCGCTGGAACAGGTTGATGACCCAGCCGAGGGCGATCATCGGCCAGATGAGCTGGAGCAGGTAGAAGGCGAATGCGACGAAGTCGCCCACGGTGATCCGGCCCAGGATCACATCGCGGCCCCCGATCCCCAGCACGATCACCGCTCCTAGGCCGGTGAGGAACATGAGCGCGGGGTGAAAGAGCCCCCAAACCTTGGCGAGCCCCATGTTGCGCGATAGGTAGCCGAGGTTCAGCTCGGCGAACGCGCGGGCCTGGGCGTCCTCCTGGGTGTAGGCCCGGACGATGCGGGCGCCCGACAGATTTTCCTGCGCCATGGTGGAGATTCGGCCGAACTGGGCCTGGATCGACTCGAAGCGCTTGTGGATCTCGCGCCCGAAGAAGATGGTGACCGGCGGCACCGCCACCAGCGGCAGCAGCGCGAGAAGGGTGAGCCGGAAGTCGATCAGGACCAGCATCGTGAGTGCGATGATCGATACCACGGTCGTGTTGACCAGGTACATGATCGCGGGTCCGATGACCATCCGAACCGCCGGGATGTCGTTGGTCGCCCGGCTCATCAACTCGCCGGTGGGCACGCGCTGATAGAAATCGGGCGTCAGGCGCAAAAGGTGGGCGAAGAAATCGTCGCGCAGATCGGTCTCCACGCGCCGGCTCATTCCGTTCAGAATTTCCCGCATCAGATACCGGCCGACGCCGCCCAGAAGGGAGAGCCCGACGATCAGGCCCGCGTAGCCGGCCAGGGCGCGTGCGGTCGTGCCCGCCTCCAGCGCGTCGATGCCCAGCTTGAGCAGGTAGGGCCAGGCGAGCGCGAAGACGTTGCTCACCACTACGAGGGTGAGCCCCTCGACGATGCGCCGGCGATAGCGCCGTGCGTAAGGGAGGAGTGGCGCGAGCTGCTTCAGCAAATCAGTACCCCAGGGCTCGGCCGCCCTCGCGCCGGGGGTCGGCCGCCCCGTACAGCGTTCCGTCGGGCTGGCGGATGATCAGCTGAATGTCGCCGAAATAGCCCGCCTGCGGCGAAAGGATGTGGCCGGCCGCCCCTAGCTCGGACATCGTAACCGATTCCAAGCCCTTCCGCTCGATCTCGATCTCGTCGGGCAGAAGCTGGTGGTGGACTCTAGGCGCGTCGACGGCCGTACGTACGTTCATTCCGAAATCGATGACGTTGATGATCGTCTGAGCGACCGCCGTGATGATCCGAGGCCCGCCGGGCGATCCGACGACCAGCAGCAGCTCGCCCTGCGGATCGAGGACGATTGTCGGAGTCATCGCGGAGAGCGGACGGCGGCCGGGGCCGACCAGGTTGTTGTCGCTCTGAATGAGGCCGAACTGGTTCGGGTAGCCGGCGCGAACGGTGAAATCGTCCATCTCGTTGTTGAGCAGAAAGCCGGCGCGTCCCACCGTGACTCCCGAGCCGAAGCCCGAATTGATGGTGGTCGTGAGGGCGACGGCGTTGCCCTGGCCGTCGACGATCGAGAAGTGGGTCGTGTTCACACCCTCGTTGAGAACCGGGACGCGGTTGAAGGATTCCGATAACGAGGCGCGGCTACGCGAGATGCTGGCCCGCAGCTCCTCGGCGTACGAGTCGCTAGTCAAGCGGGCGATGGGCATGTCCACGAAGTCGGGGTCGCCGAGATAGTAATTGCGGTCGGCGAAGGCCCGGCGGAAGGATTCGACGATGAGATGGACCGACTCGAAGGTGTTGAAGCCCATCGACGCCAGGTTGTAACCTTCCAAGATGTTCAAAATCTCCGCCAGCGTCACCCCGCCGGACGAAGGGGGTGGCATCGAGATGATCGTATGGCCGCGATACTCGAACTGGATCGGCTCGCGCCACTTCGCCTGGTAGCGGCTCAGATCCTCGTAGGTGATGAGGCCACCGCCCTCCCGCATCTCCTCGACGATCAGGTCGGCAATACGCCCACGGTAGAACGCGTTCTTCCCCTCGCTGGCGATCAGCCGCAGCGTCGTCGCCAGCATCGGCTGACGGAAGTTCGAGCCGACCCGTGCCGGCTCACCCCCCGGGAAGAAGACTTCTTTGCTCGTCTCGAATTTCGTGAGTATGGATGACTTGGCCGCGAGCCCGCGGTTGAGCCGCTCGGTCACGGAAAACCCGTTCTCGGCCAGATCGATGGCTGGCTCGACCAGGTCGCTCCAGGGGAAGCTGCCGTAGCGCTGATGCAACTCGGCCAGGCCGGCGACACTGCCCGGAACCCCGGCGGCGAGATGCCCGATCCGTGATGCATCGGTGGGCTTGCCCTCCTCGTCCAGGTAGTGCTGCGGCATGAGCGCCAGCGGCGCCGTCTCACGAAAATCGAGCGCGGCGGTCTCGCCGTCCGCCATGCGGATCACCGCGAACCCGCCACCGCCGATGTTTCCCGCCTCGGGTAGCACGACGGCAAGGGCGAAAGCGACCGCCACGGCCGCATCCACCGCGTTGCCGCCGGCCTGCAAAATGTCCACGCCGACCCGGGTCGCACGGATGTCGGTCGTTGAGACCATTCCCTGCGTCCCCCGGCCGACCGGGTCGAGGCCGCGGAACTCCCAGTCGAAGGGAAAGCCGCCACGGCCCGGCAACGCGCCGCCCGGCCCCGCCGCCGGCGGCGTGCAGGCTGCGATCAGACCGAATGCGAGCAGAAAGCTGAGATACCGCATATGGACACCCTCTCTCGATGAACGCTAGCGGGACTGGACTCCAACTTTGGGGCAGAGATCGGCCAGCACGCAACGCCCGCACGCCGGGCGACCCGCCCGACAGACTTGGCGTCCGTGACGGATCAGTTGGATATGAAAGGAGAAGCGAAGTTCCGACGGGACGACACTCTCGCGGTTCAACGAGTCGTGCGCCTGCTCGGCGCTCGTTCCGTCGACGATCAGACCCAGCCGCCGCGAGACGCGATGTACGTGCGTATCGACGGGCATGTAGGGCCGGCCCATGGCGAAACAGAGCACGCAGGCGGCGGTCTTCACGCCGACGCCGCGGAACCGGGTCAAGTATTCGATCACCTGGTCGTCGGAAAGCGATTCGAGGTGTGATAGACTGAGGCTGCGCTGCTCCGCGTGTATCGCGTTCAACGTTTCCTGTAACGTCCGGGCCTTCTGCTTCCAGAGGCCCGCCGTCCGGATCGCCGCTTCGACTTGCTGGCGCGGCGCTCTCCGCATGGCGTCCCAATCGGGAAAGCGCCGGCGCAGCGCCTCATACGCCCGGTCGCGGTTACCGTCTGACGTATTTTGGCTGAGGATCGTGAGCATCAGCTCGTCCAGCGGGCGGATCCGCTTGCGGCGGGCCGGACCGTAGGCGCGCTCGAGTCGCCGGTGCAAGGCGCGGACGCGGCGACGCCGAGAGCGGGGAGGTGCCTGGGTCGCTACCATTCGGCCAGCAGGCGCTGAGCGGCCGCCGCCAGGACGGCCGCGCCCCGCGGCAGACAGCTCTCGTCGATATCGAAGCGCGGCGAGTGGTGCAGGCGGGGATCGTCCTCGATGCGCGCCCCCAACCAGAAGAAGCAGCCGGGCGCCTGGCGGGCGAGGTGTGCGAAGTCTTCCGCCCCCATGATCTGGTCGGCGGTCCCGATGTTGGCGGCGCCCACCACGGTGGCTGCGACTTCACGCAGCAGGTCGGTGAGCTTGGGATCGTTGATCACCGGCGGGTTGCCCTCGCGGATCTCGATACGGCCCGCGCCCCCGAGCGCGTCGGCGACGGCGAAGGCGCGGCGGAGCTCCCGGTGTAGCTGCTGGCGCACCTCGGTGTCGAAGTATCGCAGCGTGCCCTCCAGCCGCACCTCGTCGCAGAGGATGTTGTCCGCCACGCCACCGGCGATCTTGCCGAACGTGATGACCGACGGTGCCATCGGGTCGATACGGCGCGCCACGATGGCCTGAACCGCCAGCATGACGTGACCGGTAAGCGTGATGGCGTCCACGCCTTCGTGAGGCAAAGCGGCATGGGCGCTCAACCCGCTGACTGTGCCGAAAAGTGTGTCGTTGCCGGCCATCAGCGGCCCGGCGCGGAACAGGATCTGCCCGGCGGGTGACTCGGAGGCGACGTGCAGACCGATCACGGCGTCGACGCCCTCCATGACGCCTTCGCCGATCATGCGGACCGCTCCGCCCAGGTTCTGCTCGTCGGTGGTCTCTTCGGACGGCTGAAAGATGAGCCGCAGGCGCCCGGATGGCAGCGTCCCCTCCGTGGCGGCCTCGGCCAGCAGCCGTGCCGCGCCCAGAAGGCAGGCGACGTGCGCGTCATGTCCGCAGGCGTGCATCACGCCGTCCACGCGGGAGCGATAGGGGACGTCGTTGGCTTCCTGGATGGGCAGGGCGTCCATGTCGGCGCGCAGCGCCACGGTGCGGCCGCTCCCCGTGACCAGCTCGCCGACGCAGCCGGTGCGGCCGACGCCGGTCCGCACGCCATAGCCCAGCCCGCGCAGGCGCTCGGCCACCAGGGCCGCCGTTCGCGTTTCGCGGAACGACAGCTCGGGGTGAGCGTGGAGATCGCGGCGTGTCTCGACGATCTCGCGCGTGTGCCGTGCGGCTCTGGCGAGCAGCTCCATCATCCTCCCTTAGCCTTTTTGCTCAGACCCGCGAACGTTAGGTTTCCGGGCACACTTCGGCAACAGCAATGTTGGCGCGCAACGCCCTTCGGCGCTGGCCGAATCCGATATGCTATGACCGACGACCTCTTCGATCCCAGACTAACCGAGCACCGCAATCCCCGGACGGCGGAGATCGATCGCGCCGACCCCCTGGAGATCGTGGATCTCATCAATGCCGAGGACCGACACGTCCCCGAGGCGGTCCACGCCGAGCGGGAACCGATGGCCCGGGCGGTGCAGATCGCCATGGAATGCTTCAAGCGGGGCGGTCGGCTGATCTACGTGGGCGCGGGGACCAGCGGCCGCCTGGGCGTGCTGGACGCCACCGAGTGCCCTCCCACCTTCGGATCCGATCCGGAGATGGTTCAGGGGATCATCGCCGGCGGCCACGCGGCGCTGGTGCGCAGCCAGGAGGGCGCAGAGGACCGGCCCGAGGACGGCGCCACCGCGATGGACGTGGCGGAGGTCGGTGCGAACGACTTCGTGTTCGGCATCGCCACTTCGTCGACGACGCCCTACGTCCGGGGGGCGCTACAGCGTGCGGTGGAGCTCGGCGCGCGCACCGGCTTCCTCTGCTGCACCGAGCCGGGACAGGAGATGCGCGAGCTAGTCGATGTGTGTGTCGTCCCGCTGGTCGGGCCGGAGGTTATCGCCGGTTCGACGCGCATGAAAGCGGGAACGGCGACCAAGCTGGTGCTCAACACGATCACTACCGGCGCGATGATCCGCCTCGGCAAGGTCTACGGCAATCTCATGGTCGACTTGAAGACGATGAGCCGAAAGCTGGTCGATCGCAGCCAGCGCATCGTGATGGCCGCCACCGGCTGTTCGCGCGACGAGGCGGCGCGCGCCCTCGATGCGGCGGGCGGCTCGGCCAAGCTGGCGATTGTGATGAAGCGTTCGGGTCTCAGCCGCGAGCTGGGTGAGCTGACGGTGGCCGAGGCGGACGGGTTCGTGCACGAGGCGCTAGCGCGGGCCGAAGCGGCGCACCGGGACCGCGGCGCCGACAACCCGTTCCGTCATTATCCTGGGTCGCCGTCCGGCGAGGAAAGCCTCCGGCTGGCCGGCACGGCCCTGCGGACGTTTCCAGAGCGGCTGGACGAACTCGTCAGCCCGGCGGCGGATGCACGGCTGAGCAAGCGTCCCGCCGACGACCGGTGGTGTGTCAAAGAGCAGATCGAG
Source organism: uncultured Gemmatimonadota bacterium (assembly GCA_964347815.1). Classification (GTDB taxonomy): domain Bacteria; phylum Gemmatimonadota; class Gemmatimonadetes; order Palauibacterales; family KS3-K002; genus CAYGAJ01. Next base: position 12,961 of record CAYGAJ010000021.1, read on the forward strand.
CACCTGATCGATGTGGATGGGCTGATGTCGGGCCGCATCACCGCCATTCTGACCGAGGATAGCCCGCGCTTGGCCAACCGCGACGACGAAGTGGAGAACCGCAAAGTCTTCGACAGCGGCGCCCGGTCCGAGCCCATCGGGACCCTGCTGCAGCGCCTGGCGGACGGTCGCGCCGAGATCGTCGCGCGGTTCGAGTCGGCCTCGGCCGCTGAACTTGGGCGCAACGGCCGGCACGAACTGTTCGGGGCGATCACCGTGTACCAGATCGTCCGTCACCTGATCTGGCACGACCATCGACACCTCGAGGCGATCCGTCGCCTCCTCTCCGACTAGCGCCTTGGCTCTCCGCTACCTCGGCCTCATGTCCGGCACGTCCCTCGATGGGATCGACGCGGCGCTGGTGGAGGTCGACGACGCGGACGGTCGGATGGGAGCGCGCCTCGAGGCGTTCCTCACCCAGCCGTACACCGCCCAGCGGCGCCGGGCGATTAAGGAGGCGTTGGCCGGCGGGCCGCGGGAGCTTTGCCTGCTCAACGTTGAGCTGGGCGGCTGGCTGGCCGAAGCGGCGGAACGGCTGCTCGCCGAGGCCGGCGTCCCGGCCGGTGCCCTGGAAGCGGTCGGCAGCCACGGACAGACCGTGTGGCACGAGCCGCCGGCGCCAGGACGTCGAGGTGCCACGTTGCAACTCGGCGAGCCGGCGGTGATCGCCGAACGGCTGGGTGTGGCAGTGGTCTCCGATTTTCGCACGCGCGACATGGCGGCCGGTGGCCAGGGCGCGCCGCTGGTGCCGATTGTGGACCAGCTTCTGTTCTCCCTCCCGGACGCTTTCCGGGCGCTCCAGAACATCGGCGGCATCGCCAACCTGACGCTGCTGCCGCCCGAGGGTTCGGCGCAGCCGGTGCTGGCCTTCGACAGCGGTCCCGGGATTTCGGTGATCGATGCGGTGACCGAGATCGTGAGCGACGGAGCGGAGCATTATGATGCAGACGGCGCGCGGGCGGCGGCCGGCGTGCCCGACGAAAGGTTGTTGGGCGAGTTGCTGGCCGATCCGTACTTCGAGCAGCCGCCGCCCAAGTCGACTGGGCGCGAGCGCTACGGAGACGATTACGCTCGGGAATTGGTGCGGCGCGGTCGCGACTTGGGTCTGGGCGACAACGACATCGTGGCCACGGCGACCGCGCTCTCGGCGCGCACCATCGCGGGCGGCTACCGGTTGCTCGGGGGGGTTGCGAAACCGGTGGACTGCATCGTGTCGGGTGGGGGCGCACGCAATCCGACCCTGATGCAGATGCTCGCGGAGCAGCTACACCCTATCGCGGTGACGGATCTCTCGGCGCTGGGCTGGGATCCTGACGCCAAAGAAGCGGTCGCCTTCGCCATCCTCGCCCACCTGTTCCGAACCGGAAGACCCGGCAACGTGCCCTCCGTCACGGGCGCGTCCGGCCTTCGCCTCCTGGGCAAGTTGACACCGCCATGACGCCGGCTCGGCTCATCTTTCCCGTGCTGCGCTGGGGTGAGCGGGACGTCGACGCGGTCTGGCCCGACGTGCGGGGTGCGCTCGACCTGGGCGTGGGCGGCTTCGTCGTCTTTGGCGGAAGCGTCGCTCGGATGAGAGAGTTGACCCGCCGGGCCCGGGAGCATGCGGAACGACCGCTGCTCTTTGCCGCCGACCTCGAGCGCGGAGCGGGACAGCAGCTGGATGGGGCGACGCCGTTGCCGCCGGCCGCAGCGCTGGCCGGCCTCGACGAGGCGCAGCTGAAGATGGCGGCGCGACTCACGGCGCAGGAAGCGACCGCGTCCGGCGTCGGCTGGGTGCTGGCACCCGTCGCCGATCTGGATGTCGAGCCCGAGAACCCGATCGTCGGGACCCGCAGCTTCGGGTCGCAGGCCGAGGCCGTGGCCGATCGGGTCCATGCCTGGGTGACGGCGGCACAAGCGGAGGGCGTTCACGCCTGCGCCAAACATTTCCCCGGACACGGTCGCACCGTCACCGATTCACACGCCGAACTGCCCGAGGTGTCGGCGGCACGCGAGGTATTGGAAGACGACCTGGCGCCGTTCCGGGCCGCGGTCGACGCCGGGGTTCGATCGGTGATGTTGGCGCACGTGTCGTATCCCGCGCTCGATCCCAGCGGCGCACCGGCCTGCGTCTCACCGGCCATCCTCCGGCTGCTCCGCGAGGATTTGGGTTTCGCCGGGATCGTGGCCACCGATGCCCTCATCATGGAAGCGGTGTCGGCCTCGGGCCGCACGGAGGAGGAGGCGGCGGTCGAGGCGGTGAAAGTCGGTTGTGACGTTCTGCTTTATCCTGCCTCGCCTGAGGCGGTCCTCAGCGCGCTGGAGTCGGCCGTCGAGTCGGGCGCCCTGGAGAGGGAGAGGGTCGCCGAAGCCGTGGATCGAGTAGAGTCGGCGGCGCGTGATGCGGCGCGAGCGGCCGGCCCGCGCGAACTGGCACCGAGCTACGCCCGAGCGCTGGAATTGGCCACCGACTCCGTCGCCGTGCTGAAGGGCTCGCTCCCGCGTTGGCGGTTGGGCGAACACATCCGCCTGCACGTGGTGGATGACGATGTGGACACCAAGGTGCCGGCCGCGGTCGCGGCGCCGGGTTTGCTGGTGCGGGACCGCGGCGTGCTGGCCGAGGCGCTCGAGGCACGAGGCGCCCGGCTGGTGGTGGCCAACTCCGAGAGCGATGCCGCCGATCTGGTCGCGATCTTTTGCGAGGTTCGCGGCTGGAAGGGCCGGTCCGGCCTGGCGACGGAGACGGTGAGCGCGGTACAGCGGATCACCGCCCGAGCGCCGAACGCGTTGCTGGTCATCTTCGGGCACCCACGCCTGGTCAGTCAACTGCCCGCCGCGTCGACGGTCATCTGCGCCTGGGGCGGCGACCCGCTCATGCAGGAAGCGGTTGCCGAACGTCTGCTGTCGAGTCGGGGCCGATGAGCCTTCTCGATTGGCTGGTCATCACCGCCTACCTCGTCGGCACCCTCGGCATCGGTATCTGGTTCTCCCGGCGTGGCGCCCGCAGCTTCGCGGACTTCTTCGTCGGCGGCCGCGCTCTGCCCTGGTGGCTGGCCGGGACCTCGATGGCGGCGACCACGTTCAGCGTCGACACGCCGCTCTACGTCACCGGGCTGGTGGCGCGCCGGGGAATCGCCGGCAACTGGGAGTGGTGGGCGTTCGGCATCTCCCACGTGGCGATGATCTATCTGTTCGCCCGCCTCTGGCGGCGCAGCAATATCGTCACCGACGTCGAGCTTACTGAAATCCGGTACGGCGGCGCGCCGGCGGCGCTCCTGCGCACGCTCCGCGCTTTCATCTTTGCCGTGCCCATCAACTGCGTCGGGATGGGCTACGCCATGCTGGCGATGCGCAAGGTCATCGAGGCGCTGGGGTTGTGGCAGGCGCTGCCCTTCGAGATTCCCGGCGAGCCGCGGCTCTGGATTGTGGTGCTGATCTCGCTGTTGGTCCTCGTCTACGCGGGGCTGGCCGGGCTGTGGGGCGTCGTGGCCACCGACTTCATCCAGTTCGTCCTGGCGCTGGCCGGCGCCTTGCTCGTCGCCGCGTATGCGCTTCCCGACGTCGGAGGGATTGCCGGCGTGAAGACGACCTTGGTCGAGCGCGGCCTGAGCGATCGCCTCGATTTCATGCCCTGGTCGGAGGTGGCTCAGCTGTCGCTGACCACGTTCTTCGCCTACCTGGGCATCCAGTGGTGGGCGTACCGCAACAGCGACGGCGGCGGGATGTTCATCCAGCGCTTCATCGCCTCGAAGAGCGAGGCCGATGCCGCCAAGGCGGCCTGGCTGTTCAACCTGCTGCATTACGTGGTCCGCACCTGGCCGTGGCTCGTGGTCGCCCTGGTCGCTCTGATCCTTTATCCGACGCTGGCCGACCCCGAGATCGGTTACATCCAGCTGATGCTAGACTACCTGCCGGCCGGACTGCTGGGGCTGGTGGTGGCGTCGTTCCTGGCGGCGTTCATGTCCACGGTATCGACCCAGATCAACTGGGGCGCCAGCTACGTGGTGAACGACCTTTACCTGCGTTGGGCGCGGCCCCAGGCGACGGACCGCGAGCGGGTCTGGGTCGGGCGTCTGGCTTCGGTGGTCATCGTCGGCCTGGCGGCGCTCGCGGCCTTCTTCGCCCAGGACATCGGCACCGTCTTCCGCTTCATCATCGCCATCGGCACCGGGCCGGGCGCGGTGCTGATCCTCCGCTGGTTCTGGTGGCGGGTCAACGCTTGGGCCGAGCTGGCATCCATGCTGTCCGGGATGCTCATCGCGCTCCTGTCGTACTTGCCCGCCTTCGGCGATATCGACTTCGGGCTCAGGCTGGCGGTCACGGCCTTCGGCTCGGCGGCCGTTTGGATCCCGGCCATGCTGCTCACGCCGCCGGAGCGACCAGAGACGCTGGAGCGCTTCTACCGGCTCACGCGTCCCGGCGGGCCCGGTTGGCGGCGTCAGCGAGAGGCGTGCGGGCTGGCCGCCGAGCAGGATCTGGGTGCCGATCTGCGATCCGCCGTGGTGGGCGTCGTGCTGCTCTTCGCGCTCATGCTGGGGATCGGCTGGCTGGTGCTGGGCGTTCTGAGCCGCGCCGCCATGGCGTTGGGTGTGGCAGGGCTCGCCGCGTTTCTGCTATTGCGCTGGCATCGTGTCGCCCGTCGTCCGGCTGCCGCGACGGGCTGACCCCTTGACGTGTATCGAGACGAGAACAATCGTCGAACGCTTCAACAGATGATTCGCGGCTTCCGGTGCGGCTCAGATCGACGCCGACCGGTTGTCCGTTCGAGCGGTGGCGTGATTTCGAGCCGCGGGAATAGATGCGTCTCGAGGGAGTGTGTGTCGTGGTTCCGGTCATAGACGGCGTCGACGCAAACTGGTGCCGGGGTGTGAGCGAGGCGCGCGTGAAGCGTCGTCACCGCCCCCCGGCGCTCTGGGCGGCTGTGGGCCTCGCCGCCTGCGTCGCCTGCGGAGGACCGGTGCGCACCAAAGTCGGGCCGCCGGTCATCCCAGCGCGGTTCGGGGCCCTGGCGATCGATGTCGTCTACCCGCCCGCCAACAGCCTGATCTCGGCCCGCGACTCCAACTTCATCTTCGGGTCCGTCGGCAACGGCCGCGCCAGCCTGCGGATCAACGGGCAGAAGGTGACCGTCGAGGCCAACGGGTCCTTCCTCGCCTGGCTGCCCGTCCCGATTCGAGACGACACGCTGGCTCGCTACGAGCTAGTCGCCGATCTGGACGGCTCGAGCGTTCGCACCGTCCACACGGTTCGCCTCCCCGCAACACGGGACCGGCCACGCGCCGACGTCGTCGCCCTCGAAACAAGAAGCCTCGCTCCCCGCGGCGCGTACTGGGTACGGCCGGGAGAGAGCATCACCGTGAGGGCTCGAGCGACCCCGGGCGCCCGGGTGCGGTTGCGTCTTCCCGACGGCGCGTCCGTCGAGCTGAGCGAGGTGGGAGGTGGGGAAGATGAATCGGCGGCCAACTGGATCTTCGGCGCGATTCCGGTTGGCGGTCGACGGGTGAGCGCCGGAGGCACCGGCGTCTACGAAGCTGAGACGTTTGCGCGCGTGCCACTCGGTCGCGGGGTCCGGACTCCGAATCTGCCACCTGTGACGCCGCTCGTGGGAACCGAGCCGCTCTGCGCGCCGCCCGACACGTCAGCGGTGACGTGGCCGGGGGTGGAAGCAGTGGAAGAGGATGTCGACCCCGCTCCGCCGGATAGTGTGGCGGGCGTCGCCGCTGGGATCGATCGGTTTCCGGCAGGGTGCGCGGTCGTCGAAGCCGTCTTGGGCAGCGACACCGCGCGAAGCACTTTGCCGCTCGACCTTTGGATCTTGGAGGAGCCGCACCCTGCGGTCGAGCTGCGCGAGGAACCGGCCGTGTTCGGCCAGGACGGGTTCGTGCAGGGGCGGTCGGCGCCCGGTTCCACCACCCGCTGGCTCTGGGTCGATGGGGTGCGCGCCCGGGTCAACGGACGCCGTAACGGGTCGGTCCGTCTGGCCCTGGACCAGCTTACCGAGGCGTGGGTCGCCCTCGACGAGGTCGTGTGGCTACGACGTACAGCTCTCACGCCCCGGGCCCGCGTGTCCACTGTGCGGGTCGAACCGGAGCCTGGCCACCTGACCGTCCGGCTTTCCATGAGCCAAGTCGTCCCCTACGACGTGGAGGTCGATGAAGCACGCATCACCCTCGTCCTTTACGGAGCCTACTCGGACACGGATTGGCTGCGCTACGGCCGCGAAGATCTCTATCTGCGGTCGGTCCGCTGGGAGCAGCCGACGGCGGACCGCTATCTGCTTCACGTCGATCTCGCCGGACCGGCGTGGGGATACCGGGTCCGTGCCCGGCCCGGCGCGCTGGAGCTGGATGTACGAAAGCCGCCAGCCGACATCGATCCGCGCCGGCCGCTGGCCGGGCGGTTGATCGCCGTCGATCCGGGGCACCCTCCGGCGGGTGCGACGGGACCGACACGGTTGACGGAGAGCGACGCGAACCTGGCTGTGGGACTGCGCTTGAAGCGGCTGCTTGAGGAGGAGGGTGCCCGGGTCTTGATGACCAGGACCGACCGGAGCCCCGTTCGCCTGTACGACCGTACCGCGCTCGCCGAGCTAGCGGATGCCGAAGTCCTGGTCTCCATCCACAACAACGCGCTTCCCGACGGAGTGAACCCCTTTCGCAACCACGGGACCAGCGTCTACTACTTCCACCCCAACTCGCTCGAACTGGCGCGTGCGCTGCAGCGGCAGCTGCTGCAGACCCTGTCGTTGCCCGATCTCGGGATCGGGCGGGCCAGCCTCGCCCTGGCGCGGCCGACCTGGATGCCCGCCGCGCTCACCGAAGGGGCGTTCATGATGATCCCGGAGCAGGAGGCGGGGCTGCGCGACCCGGGTTTTCTCGAAGCGTACGCACGAGGCGTGTTGCAAGGCCTTGGCGAGTTCCTCGCGAGGTACAGCCGCTAGATCGAGGCCCAGAGGGTCGCCAGTGCCACCCCGCGCTTCAGGAAGCAAGCGTCCGCTTCTGGGTGAGAACTGTCGATACCCAAAAAAGCGCGAGGTCGACATCAGAGCGCAGCTTGCGCCGTAAGGAGATGAGATGAGCGATCACCCGAAGCCTTTGACCCCGGATGTGCACGACGAGGCGTTCATCGCGCCGACCGCCACCGTTCTGGGTGACGTGAAGATCGGCCGCGAGGCGAGCGTGTGGTATGGGTGCGTGTTGAGGGGGGACCTCGAACCGATCGTCATCGGCGAACGATCGAACATTCAAGACCACACGGTGATCCACATCGACCGGGGGTATCCGACGCGGATCGGAGCGCGCGTCGGAGTCGGCCACCGCTGCCTGCTGCACGGCTGCGTGATCGAAGATGAGTGTCTCGTGGGGATGGGGGCGATCGTGTTGAGCGGGGCGGTGGTCGAATCGGGCTCGGTCATCGCCGCCGGCGCGTTGATCACCGAAGGGATGCGTGTTCCAGCCGGGTCGTTGGTGATGGGAGCGCCCGCGAAGGTGGTGCGGAGGGTGGATGATGCGTTGCGAGAGCGGATCGACCGCACCTGGCGAGACTACGTCGAGATGGCGCGGGAGCACCGGGCGGGGCTATACCGAGCGGCTGGGATCGGGTGAGCGGGGGCCTCGGGCCGGAGGGCAGCTGGAAGCTTGACAATGGGGGGACACACCCATATTTTGGGCTTCGCGGTTACAAAGGGCACAACATATTGTATTTCGTGAGTTAGCTGGCACGAGCCGGGTGTTCGTGGCCTCCTCCCCCGCCACCAGTCCGGAGGCCAACGCGGGAGCCTGAATCAGCACATAGAGGGAAAGGGAAGCGGCCGTGCCGAAGAGGCGCGCTTTAGGATATTCATCACCTGACACTGACCGAAAGTGCTGACCGACAAAGAGCGGAACACGGAGAACCAGCCGGCCAGGGCCGCGATCGCGTTGCGGGGTGGGGCGGTGGAGTTGCCGGTGGAGCCACCCGCCTTCCTTCCCGATCCTGATCTGAGCGAGAACGCGATCTCGGTGCTGGAGCGTCGTTACCTGGTGAAGGACGACGAACTGAGGCCGGTGGAGACCCCGCGTGAGCTTTTTTGGAGAGTGGCGCGGGCAATCGCGGCGGTCGATCTGGTGTATGGTGCCACGACGAAGGAAGCGCTGAAGACAGCGGAGCGATTCTATCACCTGCTGGCCACGGGTCTGTTCGAGCCGAATTCGCCCACGTTGATGA